>WQSF01000038.1 GCA_009788065.1 Treponema sp. | reverse complement strand
AATTTCAAACTGCGAATAAACATTTCCTTTTTCATATTCACTATTTATTCTTTTAACCTCATCATCTTTAAGAAATCTTTCAATAATAATGTAATAATGAACGTACTTAGCATCTCCCTCAACTTCTTTTATTGATAATGGTTCACTCATTTTTGAAAGTAATATTTTACCATTTTCTTCAGAATAAACCAGATCAAATCCATTTTCTAAACTTCCGCTCTCATCTGTTTCTTCATTTAGGTAAACATATATATTAACATTATCTTTTTCCAATAAAATTTTATAATCACCTATTTTAATGAATCCATTGGCATAATCAAAAAAACCAATATGATCATGACCAAGATACTGAACCGGTATACAGAAAAAAGAGGCTGAATCATTTTTAAAAAGAAATATTGATAAAGTATTCTTTAACGAAATATTATATTGACGTTCGGCTGTTTTTGTACAATTTGAAAGAATAATAGCCATAAATATTACAAAAATACATAAACAGATATTCTTTATTCTTTTCATTATCTGCCTCTTATATAAAACAAATTTTTTGCGTCAACAGTTGCCGCTCACTGCTTTACCCAATCGGTACTGTCGGCATTTGGTCTGGTATATGTTCCCGCTTGTTTTCCGTTATTGTTGTAAACATTCGTGAAACTGTCGCCAAACGGTGCGCCATAACGATAATCTGCTTCAAACAGATCAACATTGGCGCCAATGGTAACAGCGGTTAATGGATTATCGCCAAACGCAGACCCGCCAATGTAGGTAACGCCATTAGGTACGGTAACGCTGGTCAGGCGGTTGTTATAAAATGCGTTATCGTCAATGTAAGTTACGCCAGCAGGTATGGCAACGCTGTTCAGTTGATTGTTGCTGAATGCATCCATGCCGATTAAAGTAACGCTGTCAGGAATGATGACGCTGACCAGTTGATTATAGGCAAATGTCTCACAGTTGATAGAAGTAAAATTGGCATTATCGGGAATGGTTACGCTGATCAGTTGATTATGGGCAAACGCGCTATCGCCGATTGAAGTAACACTGTTGGGAATGATGACGTCGGTTAGTTGATTATAGGCAAATGCAAACCTTTTGATTGCCATAACACTGTCGGGAATGGCAACGTTGTTCAATTGATTATTGGCAAATGCATAACCTAAATTTTCGCCGATTGCAATAACCTTGTCGGGAATGGTTACGCTGGTCAATTCTTTACGATCAAACGCTTCATCGCCGATATGGGTAACATACAATCCTTGTATCTGGGACGGTATAATCACGTTCCGATCACTGCCCGTGTATTCGGTTATCTTTATTCCGTTTTCGAGTTCCAGCTCCAAGCCCCGCGCGTCTATAATTTCAACGGTAAAATCGCCTGAAGCGTTAGGATCATATTCATCGGCAAAACCGGATAAATCCCCATTAAAGATTTTACTGTAGTCTAATGCTGCGGTTGCGGTTTCCGTTTCCGATTTTTTGGGAGTACAGCTTAATGCAATAATGCCTAAAAACATTATAATCAAAAATTTGAGTGTGTTTTTCATACAGTATGCTCCTTTTTAGCAGCGCAGCCGCTTGGGTTTTATCTTATCAGTATTATATATGTTCCTACAATCCCTAAGAACATTAAAAATACATGAAATCTCTTCCGGTTGTTATGTTGTCTGTCGCATATATCTTTTTGATATAATGTCGTTTAACGTTCATAATAACTGACGTTCTAGCCCACCTTTTAAAACAAACCGCAGGTTTGCAGTGGGCTGGAATGTGGGTGAGAGAAAACCGCACAAAGCGTAGCGACTGCGGTTTTTCGAACCCCGAGCCGCCTAACAGGCGGCGTAGCAGCTATTGTTTGTTAAGTGCAGGTTTTTTGCTTTTTATATATTTAATATTAATTATTACATCCCTTTATCAAATAATTCCTTGAAGGTGTCGTATTCTTCCCAGACATCGCTGAAACACTCATGGGAGCGCCGCTGATACTTACCCGTCTTGTCATCGTAGGTGAAGTAGTCGCCGTCTATGTCACTGCCGAACCAGAGCAGGGTTTTACCTAATAATCCGCTGTACTCCTCGTAATACTTGTTTCTCTCGATTGTCAAGCTGGCTATGTCAAGCGGGGTGAATGACGAACCTTCTTTTGTTACGCTTCCCGTTCCGTAAAGTTCCGCGCCGTTAAACGCATAGCCGTTGCATATTTTTAGAAACTCGGCGTATTCTTGCGGTATCGACGGAAAACCATTTCCTGTCAGCAACCTGCTGTGCCGCCCAATTTCATCATCACAGGCGGGCGGAAGGATCATCGGTAAATCGGCGTACTCTTCTTTTATCCGGCGGATTTTTTGTTCCAACGAATTTATTTGCATTTCTTATTCCTCATAAATAATATCCTTTATTTCTTCTATTGTATTTATTCTTGCATCCATATTTACATTATATTTTTTAATTAATTTATGTCAATTCCCCATATTTTTTATTATTTTTTCTTATATTTTTTTCAAAATACTTGCACATAACGTTCTAGATAACTGACGTTTTTTTGTGTCCGATAAGGAAAACACGAAGCGTTTTACGGGCACATAAAAATGTGGTGTAGTTAAGGATGACCGCTTGCGCGGTCAATTCTAAGAGTGGGAACAAGAGCAGCCACTGACCTAACCGAATGAAACCCGAATCACTCGAACAGGGCATTTTGCAGTTACCGCTTGTTAGGCGATGTGCCCGCCTTTCAACGATATTCAATACAATATATTAATTCATTATTCAATTTTTCTAGATTTATAAGAACTTTTTCTCGTCGTGGACTACCATCAGAATTTCTAAACCCTGTTTGAAAAGAACCGCAGTTTTCCAAAGTTTTATCAGTTATTTCAATTATTGATATTTCTTTTAATGTAAAATTAAATTTTCTCAGTCGAGACCATGCTCCTCTTCTTCTGTTTTCTAATACATAATTAGATGGCTTTCCTTTTAATTCTTCGTGCCACTTTTGAAATGATCTGTCTTCATCATTGTAAATAACATCACCTACTGCAACAATTAAACCAACAGATCCATAATCTCTAATCCCACATTCTATTGCTTCTCTATCATTAACAGGAATTTTATGACTACTTGTATTTATTGCATGAGACTTAAAGTCAAAAGGCAATTTATAAAAACCATCAAATGCAGCATTTCCATATCTTGGAAATTGGAATTTAAATAAATTACCAAAATATTTTTCACAAAGAAATTGAAAATAGAAGCCTATCCACTCCATTTGTCTCCATTGTCTGTTTCCTTCGTTTTTCATTTCCAAAATAGCAGTTTTACCATCCCAATTGACAGGAACATTTTTTAATTTATTCTCAATTTCTATACACATTTCTGTTGAAATATTCACAATTACCTCTTTTAGAATAATAACGCTGGTTGATAAATACCTTTTGATTTTACTTTTTTTTCAGTATTTTCAACAATGGAAAATTGATAATCAGGATTACTTATAATTTTTATTTTATCCTGAATACTAACTCCATCAATACCGAAGCCAATCGCATCCCACCCTTCGGTTTTTTGACGCGCAAATAGTTCTACCCTGCTTATATTTCCAAATAATTGAACTATTCTATCCCTAACTATAGGTGGTTTTACAGAATGACCTATTCGTTCATGCATTAAAATCTGCGGAACCGTTTTATCAACTGATTTTATATGACCACGCATACCTAATAAACAAACTTCTATATTCGATTTAGTATAACTACCCATACCATGTAAAGGCATACCATCTTTTTTTATTTTAACCCACGAAAAAGCGCATGTTTTATATTTAAAACCCCAAGCCTCCATGACTTTAAAGGCGTCAGGTAATGCCGGCATAGTCCCCCACAAAAACAAGGCACAATTTTTATCACGTAATTGTTTCACCTCTAGTTCGCAAATTTCCTCTGTAGACATCGTTTGGTAGTGTTTTTCAGGGGCAAAATTACCACCATCTTTACCCGTTCCCCATAAATATGCCCAAGGAGGATCCGCATAAATAATTTGATACTTCATGAATTAATACTACAAATTTGAGAAATTCTTGTCAATCTCTTCAAAGTGTATACTTTTTTATATACTTTTTAATATTTTGCGAGGGCTTTTCGCATAACTCCATATAAATGAATTTTATTAATACAAACTAATCACATAAGCAAAGCAAACTGCCTTGCTTATGTAAAAAGATGTAAAATTAAAATAAGGATTATAGCTTATCAGACCCCAAGAATCTTGCTGTACGCTTCCAGCGCGTTGTCTCCAAAGTTACCGGATAAAACTTTTTTGGTTAGGATTTTTCCCAGCTGCACGCCTTCCTGATCAAAACTGTTGAGGTTCCACACAAAGCCCTGGAACATCACTTTGTTTTCATAGTGGGCAAGAAGGCTTCCCAATGCGGCGGGGGTCAGCCTCTTTCCGTAGATTAAACTTGACGGGCGGCCTCCGGGGAATTCTTTGTTTTTATCATCGCTGTCCTGTCCTTTTGCGAATGCCACTATTTGCGCGGCAAGGTTTGCGGCAAGTTTCGTCTGGCTTACAGAGCCGTCTACGCTGACATCGTCGCCTCTTTGGCTTTCCGTAAAGCCGATGAATTGAAGTGGTATAACGCTTGTGCTCTGGTGCAAGAGCTGGTAGAAAGAGTGCTGTCCGTTTGTTCCGGGTTCTCCGAAAACAACAGGTCCTGTTTCGTAATTAACATGTTCGCCGCTGCGGTTTACCCGCTTGCCGTTAGATTCCATGTCCATCTGCTGAAGATGCGCGGGAAAACGGCTGAGAGCCTGACTGTACGGGAGGACTGCCGTGTACGGATAATTTAAAAAATTGCGTTCCCATACGCCTATCAAAGCGTCAAATAGAGCAGCGTTTTTTAAAATATCTTCGTTAAGCGCAAGTTTATCCGCTTCTGCGGCGCCTGTAAGAAAATCTTTAAAAACCCCGGGACCGAACGCTAAAGACAGAACGCATCCTCCAACCGCAGAGGATGACGAGTAACGGCCGCCGACATAGTCGTCTATATAAAAAGAATCTAAATACGCGCTATTACGCGCTAACGGACTTGTTTCGCTTGTTACGGCTATCATATGTTTGCTTGGGTCTAATCCGGCTTTTTTTAATTTATCTTTTACAAAAAGCTCGTTAGCAAGCGTTTCCTGAGTTGTACCGCTCTTTGAAACAAGGATAAATAAACATTGTTCCAGATTGCAGGATGCGATTACAGCGGAAGCGTCGTCGGGGTCTACATTAGAAATAAATTTAGCGTCAAGGTGTTTTTTTCCTTCTGTTATCGCCCAGTTCTCCAACGCCAGATACATCGCGCGCGGACCTAAATCCGAGCCGCCGATTCCTATCTGAACCACAGTCGTAAACGGCTTGCCCGTCGCTCCCTTGAACTTACCGCTGTGAACGGCGGACGCGAAATCGCATAGGCGTGACAATTCGTTACGGTAAAATTCGCCGATATTTTTACCGCGGGAGGCTTCGCCGGCGGTTCCGTTTTCTATAACAGGGTTGCACTGCTCTCCCCGTAAAAGCTGGTGAAGCACCTTGCGTTTTTCTCCTGTGTTCATCATCTCGCCGTTAAGAAGCGCTTTATATTTGGCTATAAGTTCCTGTTCATTCGCAAGTTCCTGAAGCAATACTACACATTCTTCGTTAACGGCTTTTGCCGCCCATGAGTAAGTAAGACCTGCCGACATGGGAACAACACACTCCTCTACCCTTTTCGCGTCAAGTTTTCTTCTAAAATTAAAATTTGTGTTTTTTGCGTAATCCGCAAGTTTTTTATAAGCGGCTGTTTTATCGAAATTCATATAATTCATAATTAACTCCTTTTATATCTTTGATGCATTATAACCTACATTCAGTATTAACACAATTATCAACCCAACAACTCCAAATGTCTCCCAATATGCTTTACAATCGCGCTGCGGTATTCGTCTTCATGCATATGCCATAATGCATACAGGCGATCTTTATAAACATCCAGAATAAAACCGTAAGTAATATGTATAAGCTGACGAAGATCGCTGCTGTTATCGAATAATCCCGGCAGATCGTCATCTTTAATTTCCTGTATGCCGGGGATTTTTGTTATATCCGCTGTAACATGATAATATTTTTTTGCTTCGTCAAACACTGTAAAAGCGTATTTGTGTATCTCCCTGTAAAGACCGGGATCTTTTGCCGCGGCTACCCGCATCGCTTCCAGCCAATTTGTCCCCGCTGTTTTTAAATGAAAATTTCCACGGCATGCTTTCGCGATAATGGGGAATACGCTGAATTTATCCGACCCTGAATGAATGCTCAGTTTATATCCGAGGCTTCTTGCAACCGCCGCGTGAATGTTTATTTCTTTTTCAAATTGCACCATATCGCCTATGTAATCGATTCCTTTTTGAAATTCTCCGCAAAAACGCGGAGCGATTGTGGCGAAAACAACTTCATTGTCTAATAATTCGCGCGCTACAAAATAATGCTGAAGAGGAGTTGTGGAAGATTCTGTTTCATCTATGGAAATTTCCAAATCCGCATCGTATTTTCCCGATGCGAAAAAATCACGGTAAATTTCCGCCGCGAAAGAAATGACTCCCGAATATATCGTGATACATGCGGCAAGCTCTTCCTTTGTAAAAACAAGCGGAATACCTTCAATATCAAATTCTACATTAAGATATTTATCGATATATTTTTGAGGAATATCAATATTTATACTTGCGCCGTTTTTTATATGATCTGAGCAATCCAAAGTAATCATTGTAAAACCAAGCGAAAGAGCGGCTTGTACATCTTTTGCCGTTTTTAAATGATCCCCGTCCGCGCCGTAACCTTTTTTATATCCCTCGCGGAAAACAGCGAATGTAACCGCGTCCAGAACATCATCATAGGTACGTTTTGTAAGCGTTAACTCACGCATCGACTGCTGTGCAAACACAGGAAAAATATCTCTTTTTCTGATAAGTTCGATATGTCCCGGCGTGGCTAATCCAAGCCTGTCGCCAAAACCAAAACTCATGAATTTTTGCAAACCCTTTACGGGTGCTGTCCATGGAAAATGCTTTCGCAAAACTACAGCGTTCTCATGCGTAAGCTCCGCTTTGAATTTACCTTCGCCTGAATCTTCGGCTTTAAAACCGCATTTATCCTGTCCCATTATAATTAAAACTGTTTTATCACCGTCTTTAGCCATACAAACAGCCGTCTTTCCAATTGTGTTGGAAGATTTTTCAAATATTCTTAGATTAAAATTATTCATACTTTTTTTTATCATTCCTTGCCTATTTTTACAATAGGATATAATCTGATATATGGATAAAATAAAAATCTGTTACATCGGCGGCGGCTCGCGCAACTGGGCTTGGGTTTTGATGCAGGATCTGGCGTTTGAAAAAGAAATCACAAGCAGTATCGAACTATATGATCTCAAACATGATGATGCCGTAACGAACGAGATTATCGGTAACAGACTTCAGCAAAAGCATAACAGCGGAAGATGGAAATTTCACGCAAATCCTTCTCTTTCCGACGCGTTAAACGGCAGTAATTTTGTAATTATTTCGATACTGCCGGGTGATTTTGAAGAAATGTCAGTTGACGTTCATACGCCGGAAAAATACGGCATTTATCAATCTGTCGGCGATACTGTCGGCGCAGGCGGAATAATGCGCGCTCTCAGAGCAATACCTCAGTTTCAGCATATTGCCCGGGAAATTAAAACATATGCGCCTGACGCATGGGTTATCAATTATACAAACCCGATGAGTATTTGCACGCGTACTTTGTACAAAGAATTTCCCGGCATTAAAGCGTTTGGATGTTGTCATGAAGTTTTTCACACTCAAAAACTTTTAGCGGCTGTTCTTGAAGAAGCCGGTCTTGCGCAGCCGGGAAGCATTAAACGAGATGAGATTAAAGTAAATGTTATCGGAATAAACCATTTTACATGGATAAACAAAGCCACTTGGAACGATGTTGATATATTCCCCTATTACAGGAAATTTACAGATAGATATGCCGGCTCCGGTTTTATAAAAAATACTATTAACAATAATATCAGTAAAGAAGAAACAGAACGGAACAAATATTTTTCCTGTTCAGATCGTGTTAAAATGGATCTTTTCCGCCGTTACGGGCTAATCGCCGCCGCAGGTGACAGACACCTTGCCGAATTTTGCCCGCCTTCATGGTATCTGTTATCTCCTGAAACAGCAGAAAACTGGGGGTTTGCGTTAACTCCGGTTTCATGGCGTATAAAAGACCGGGAAGAATTAAAAAAGAAAGCTGTCTATTACCGCGACGGTACTTGTGAAATGTTACCTGTCGAATCGGGGGAAGAAGGCATCAGGATTATTAAAGCTCTGCTTGGACACGGCGATCTAATAACAAATGTAAATATGCCTAACAAAGGTCAGTTATCAGATCTTCCGTTTGAATCTATAGTAGAAACCAATGCCTGTTTTAGCCTCAATAACATAATTCCTGTTACCTCAAAAAATATTCCTTTAGACGTACTGGCGCTAATACATCCTCATGTGTTAAGTCAGGAAGGAATTATAGAAGCTGTATTTGAAAACGATATGGAAAAAGCGTTTCGTGTTTTTTCACACGATTTAGCAGTACAGAAATTACCGCTGAGAGAGGTGCGATCTTTATTTGACGAAATGCACGCTAAAACAGGCGCGCAAGAACCGCTGATTAAAGCGAATTAACACGGAATCTTTTGGGTATTTAAGTGATTAACAGAAAGAAAGTTTTAGAGAAATATAATCCGCATTATAAAAAATTAAATAAAAACGCGCCATTGTCCGTCGGGAACGGCGCCTTCTGTTTCACGGCGGATTTTACAGGATTGCAGACTTTTTATAATGAATATTCCGCTGACAAGGACGCATTCCCTCTTTGTACCATGACTGAATGGGGCTGGCATTCTTATCCTTATAACCTGCAAACAAAATTGCGTTTAACTCCTTTTGACACATTCGGTAGAACCGTGTACTATGCATGCGATGATGCAGAACAGGAAGAATTATTTAAAAAGATTAGAGTTAATGCGCATAAGTTTCATTTGGGGAAAATAGGATTTGAACATTCAGATAAAACGCTCTCTTTTAATAATTGTGAACCTGTAAATCAAACGCTTTCATTATGGGAGGGGATTTTATTTTCTGAATTTAAAATTGAAGACGAAAATATAAAAACAAAAACATTTGTTCACCCGTATGAAGATACTGTTTATATAAGAATCTGTTCACCATTATTAAAAGAAAGAAAACTACAGTTGAATATTACTTTCCCGTATGCGAGCCACAAAAAAACAGGAGCGGATTTTTCCGCGAATGAATTACATAATACAAAAGTCTTTTATAAAAACACTTCGCGCCATGAGCGCAAAAACGCAGAAAGCACCGATAAAAATAAAGATAAAAAAAGACAGCAAAGACAGATATGTATTGATAGATTATTAGATGATACATTTTACAAAGTTTTTATTAGCGGGTTTGGATTTACAACAACTGTCGAAGAAAAACAGCATATAATCAGATTGTTTCCATATGACGATTGTATTGAATTTTGCGTTGGATTTAATCAACAGGAAATTAATTCACAATGCGATTCGTTTGACGAAGCGGAGATAAAATGTAAAAATTTTTGGGAAAGCCGCTGGTCTTCAGGCGGCTTCATGGACTTTTCCGGTTCCGCCGATTCAAGAGCGTATGAATTGGAACGGAGGATTATTCTTTCACAATATTTAATTTCTATTCAAAACAGCGGAAAGATTCCGCCTGCAGAAACAGGATTATCCTGTAATAGCTGGTACGGAAAGTTCCATTTAGAGATGCTTTTTTGGCATAACGCATACTTGGCGTTATGGGGAAGAACCGAAGAATTAAAAAAATCGCTTGAGTATTATAAAAAAATATTACCTACCGCAAAAGAGATTGCTTCCTCGCAGGGGTTTCATGGAGCGCGCTGGCCGAAGATGTGCGATCCTTCTGCGAAAAACACGCCTTCCTCTGTCGCCGTTTTTTTAATTTGGCAGCAGCCTCATCCGATTATGTTTGCGGAATTAATCTGGCGCGTAGAAAAAAACGATGCGATCCTTCGCGAGTACCGCGAAATTGTAATAGAAACCGCGGAGTTTATAAAAAGTTTTTTTCATTGGGACGGGAACCGTTTCATTCTTGGACCGCCTTTTATTCCGGCGCAGGAACGCCATGATCCGAAAAATGTTTTAAACGCCGCGTTCGAGCTTGAATATTTCAGGTTCGCGCTTCAAAAAGCTGATGAATGGCTTGAAAGGCTTGGTGAGCAAAAACGTTACGATGAGATTATTAAAAACATGAGCCTGCCCGCTGTAAAAGACGGCGTGTATCTTGCGCATGAAAATTGTCCCGATACTTTTACAAGGCTTCCATTTTACACGGATCATCCGTCAATGCTGATGATGTACGGCGTATTAACCAGCGAAAAAATCGATCCTGAAAAAATGTCCGCGACGTTAGACATGGTTTTATCGATCTGGGATAAAAAAACCTTCTACGGGTGGGATTTCCCAATGATGGCGATGACCGCATGCCGTCTTGGACGGTATAAGGACGCTCTTGAAATATTGCTAATGGACAGCCCCAAAAACACATGGCTTGAAAACGGACACAATATGCAGGAAGGCGACGACGCTCTGCCATGCTACCTTCCCGGCAACGGCGGTTTACTGCTTGCCGCGGCCATGCTTGCCGCAGGTTACGGCGATAAAGAAGGGTCTTCGTTCCCGGACGGGTTTAATGTAAAATTCGAAAATATTTTCAGGTATATTTAAAAACAACTATTCATAAAGCAATAGAATTCGTTATAATCTTATATACAAACTTAAAACGGAATTTAAATAGAATGGGTTTCACATTCAAAGACAAGATTTCTCCTGTTAAACTTGGCATTTTCGCAGCTTTAACATTGCTGGCTGTTGTTATACTTATCTCGATTATAAAAAAGGACAGCTCCGCTGTAAACGAATTTTACGCCCCTGTAATAACTGTTAAACCGATATACGGGAACCTTGAAAAAACCCTTAAGATTACAAGCCAGGTGGAAACAAACCGGCTTATTACCGTTGTTCCGCGCGTATCCGGCACTCTCATCTCGCTCGGCGCCAAGGCAGGCGATTTTGTTAAAGAAGACCAGATTCTGGCGCAGGTAGATTCCGCGCCGTATGAGCTTACATACCTTCAGGCGCAATCTTCGTTTCAAACAGCCAGAACTACCTTTGAAAGAATCAGGCAGGTTTATCAGACTCAAGGAGGAGTATCGCGCCAGAATTACGACGAAGCGAGAATGACATTTGAAGTAGCCAGAGCGCAATATGAACTTGCGCAGCTCAATCTTGACTATACAAAAATTCGATCTCCTATGGACGCGGCTGTGCTGATGCGCCACGGTACTGAAGGAAGTCTTGTCGCGGCAGGAACGCCTCTTGTCACACTCGGCGATTTGGACAATTTGATGATCAAAGCCGCAATTCCTGAAATTCATTACAGATTTTTTAGTGATAATTGGCAGACAATGCCGGTTCGTCTTCTTGCGCCCGCGCTTGGAGAAGAGTCATTCGATTTAAAACCTTTAAGCCTCGCGCCGTATGTGTCGCCTGAAAACAGAAGCTTCCTTGTTGAATATGAGATTCCAAAAGCGGCTGAAAAAGGACTGCGTCCGGGAATGTTTGTCAATGTGATATTTATATTAGAAAAAAAAGAAAACGTTTACTATCTTCCGTTCAAAGTATTTGCTTCGGGAAACAGATTGTGGTATGCCGCAGAAGATAAAAAAGCGCAGTACATCGAAATAACCGCGGATTTCTTTAATAACGATTATTTTCAAATACCGTCTGAGTTATGCGACATTGAATTTATTCTTGAAGGACAGCATTTTATTACACCAGGGCAGAATTTGAATATTCTGGGAACCCAAAAATGAAAATCTCGGATTTTGCGATAAAGCATCCAAAAGTTATTATAATGTTTCTTATTATCCTGTTTGTCTTTGGATTGATGTCTGCGTTTAATCTAAGAAGAAGCCTTATCGCCGATATGGCAATGCCTACACTGGTTGTTATTACAACATGGCCAGGCGTTGGTCCTGCCGACATTGAAAAAGAAATAACCGATCCTCTGGAAGAAAGTTTAGGCACGCTTTCAGGTTTAAACCAGATGTCTTCTACTTCCAGAAATTCGGTTTCTGTAATCGAACTTCAGTTGGGTTATAACGAAAAAGCGGAAGACAGGCTTTATGAGATAAGAGAAAAAATTAACAGCGCGATGGGGAAACTCCCCGACGATCTTCCCTCTCCGCCGCGCATTCTCCAATACAGCACATCGGAACTCCCGATTATGACGATTATAGTAAGCGGTGAAGGAAGCCGCGGCGAACTTTCTACCCTTTGCAATGACGATATAATACCGGCGCTTTCGCGCGTCGCGGGGGTCGCGAATGTTCAAATGAACGGCGGTTCAAATGAGATTATAGAAATCGCCGTCGATCTGAACCGGCTTAACGCGTTAAAAATCTCTCTTTTGGAAATCGCGCAAATTCTTCCCGCCGCGAATTATTCGCTTCCCGGCGGAGAAGGTATCTATCAAGGATATAACCTTAACATCCGCACCGACGGCAGGTTTACATCCTTACAGGATTTTGAAAATCAAGTGCTTGCGTTTAAAGGCGGTCAGTTTATCCGCCTTAAGGATGTCGCGAATATCGAAATCACAGAAGACCGAAGAAGCAATTATGTAATTTCAGGCGGAGAGGATTCGCTTGCCTTGTCCGTTAATAAATCACAGGACGGTGACAGTATAGCTATCAGCCGTGAAATTCGCTCCATTTTGGAAAAAATGGAAAAAGAATACTCTGGCAGTTTATCTTTTAATTTTATTAAAGACGACGCTGTTAATATTTCCATGTCTGTAGATTCTGTTGTGCGTTCCGCGATTTTCGGCGCGTTTCTCGCGGTTATAATTCTTTTTATATTTTTGCATAACACTAGCACAACATTAATGATAAGTTTTTCCATTCCTTTATCAATTCTTTTTACAATGCTTGGATTGTGGGTAAAAGGATCAAGCCTCGATCTTGTAACATTGGGAGGAATGACCACCGCGATAGGAATGATTATAGACGCATCCATTGTCGTACTCGAAATGATACAGCGGCATTTTAACAAAGGTAAGCTAAACGCGCATGAAGCCGCTTCTTTAGGCGTAAAAGAAACAGGACAAGCCCTTATCGCTTCTATGACCACAACAATGGCGGCTTTCTTCCCTGTATTATTTTTAACAGGTCTTGCAGGCATCATTTTAAAAGATGTCGCGTGGACAATCATATTCGCGATCTTTTTCTCGATATTAGCCGCTATTATTGTCATCCCTTTCCTATGCGGACTTTTTTTAAAACACGAAAAAGAAAAAGGGTTTGGCAAATTAATATCCGCCCGCGTGGAAAAATTCATGAATAATCTGAACAACAAATACCAAAAACTTTTATTAGGCGCCATAAAGAATAAAATTTCATTTTTAACCGGCACTTTACTTTTGTTTATATTAAGTCTTTTTTCAATCCGTCTGCTCGGTTTTGAATTCCTCGCACAGACTGATATGAACGAAATTATTGTCACAGTAGAAACTCCAGGCGGCTATACTCTTGAAATGACACGCGATAAAGTCCTGAATCTTGAAAAAATAATAAAAAATACTATAAACAGCGAAATTGAAACTTCATATTTTATCGTGGGACAGGCAGGCGCCTTCGACATGGGTAATGAGCCTAACAGAGCGTACGGAACAGTGAAACTAAGGCGTATTAAAGAGAGAAAACGCCATATAGTGGAAATTGTAAACGAGCTTAATGATGAAATCAAAAAATTGATCCCCGATGTTCAGGCTAATTTTAAAAACGGCGGCTTATCAAATCTGATGTCATTGGCTACAGGCGGCGAGGGTCTTGTTATCAATGTATACGGTACAAACCTTGACACCGTAGTAAACGCGGCGCAGCAGGTTAGGCAGTATATGGAGATGGACCCGAATGTTTCCAACACAGATTTTAATATAAGGTTTAATCAGCGCGAAATGAATACAAGCATACAGCATCAATATCTTGGCATGCTTGGGCTTTCTTCATACGAAGCGGCTCTGGCAGGCCGTATTATTTTTAACGGCATTACTCTGGGTACTTTTTACGGAGAGAATAAAAATTATCCGATAGAACTCAGAACAAATCTTGGTAAAGGAAATATACCGAACGATGTTTTATATTCGCTTGGGATAAACACAAGAACAGGTAATCAGGTGTCTTATGCAAATTTCGCCGAGCTTAACATCGAAGAAACTCTTTCTCAAATTAACCACAGAAATAAATCCCGCTCAATAACAGTAAGCGCGAATTTAAAAGATCCTAATGTTCGCGAAAGCACCCGCCGCCTTGAACACCTTATTAAAACGCAGGGAATAGCACCGGGAGCGAGCTGGGAGCTTGGGGGTTCCGCCGCGGAGATGCTCTCGTCTTTCCGCTCGCTGATAATCGTGCTTGTGCTTGCCATATTCTTAATTTATTCTGTTATGGTTATTCAGTTTGAACGTTTTACCCAGCCGCTGCTTGTAATGTCATCAATACCTTTCACTCTTATCGGAATTACTGGAGGTCTTCTTCTCTTCCGGTCATCTTTAAATCTGGTTTCCATCATGGGAATCATTACCTTAGCCGGACTTGTTGTGAATAACGCTATTATAATGATTAGTTATATTAATATTTTAAGAGATACTTACAAACTTCCGCTGGAAGAAGCCGTAATAACAGGCGCGGTCTCGCGTCTAAGACCGATTCTAATGACAACTATCACCACTCTGTTCGGCATCATTCCTCTTTCTCTGGCTACAGGAGAAGGATCTGAAATATACGCGCCATTGGGACAGAGTATTTTCGGCGGACTTTTTAGTTCCACTTTTATTACATTATTTTTTATTCCTGTTGTCTATCTGATGCTGGAAAAAAGGACAGAGAATAAAAACGCGTCTGTTAATACGTCTGAGTAAATATTCTTTAAAAATTTTATTTACATAAATATTTTTGACAGTCTTCTATGAAAAGCTAAAAGTTTTTCTCTAAAAACCACAAATTTATTAGTAAAAAATTCAATATCTTCATTATAACACGCGGTTTCAATTATTTTCGCTTCTTCGGATAAAGATAGCACGCCAAGCACCGCAAGCATTGATTTCATGGCGTGTATGGAAATTAAAAAATTACGATAATCTTTGCCGTCAATAAAATTTGTCAGTTTATTACATTCAGATTCAAGTTTATAATAAAATATATCCATAGAAGCGCAGTACACTTCTATACTGCCTGAAACGTGTTTTAATCCTGTCGCTGTATTAATATCATCCAGTTCTTCAAAAGCTTTAATTAATCTGTCATTTCTTTGCGACATATGTTCAGAAACTGACTGCTCTTCGTTTTTAATAATTTTTTCAGACGGTATCCATTCTTTTAAAACAGAATCCATTTCCAGAATATTAATGGGTTTTGAAAGAAAACCGTTAAATCCGCTGGATAAAAATTTATCCTTCATACCGGTAACGGCGTTCGCGGTTAACGCAATAATTGGAAATTTATCATATTCCAAACCAAGTTCCCTGATTTTTTTTACAGCCTCAAATCCGTCCATTACAGGCATCATATGATCCATAAACACAAGATCGTATAACGAACCTGTCTCTTTTGATTTTTTAATTTTTTCAATTGCTTCAGCTCCGTTTAAAGCGGTATTTACCTGTAAACCGTAAGGAGCAAGTATTCCTTTTGTGACATACAGATTCATATCAATATCGTCAACAACCAGAACCTTTGCGCAAGGCATCTTTTCACGTTTAATTTTTACTTTTCTTTCAAGCGGTTCATAATTACTGCGGAACTGCCTTAGCTTTTCAACTGTCTCTTTTCCTAAAACATCGTTACTAACCATACCTTGCGGCAGGCGGACTGTAAAAAGGGAACCTCTGCCCTGCTCGCTTTCAGCTTTAATTTCACCCTTCATCATACAGATCAGGTTCTGAGTAATCCCCATCCCCAAACCCGTACCTACAGTTGCTCTGTTTGTTTCCATATTGAAGCGTGCGTATTCTTCAAATAATTTATTTAACTGCTCGCTTGTCATTCCCTGCCCTGTGTCGCGCACACGGAAAACAAGAATTACGCCTTCTTCGGATTTTTCCACATTAACAGAAAGTTCAACTTCACCTGCCGCCGTATATTTAAAAGCATTGGATAACAGGTTATTTAAAATCTGTTTAATGCGAATTTCGTCGCCGATAAGAACTGTAGGAACACCCTCATCCACATTAACAAAAAAATCGACTCCGTTTTTTTCGTATTTGATCATATTCATGAAAACAGTGTCATATATCATGCCGGAAACCTGATACTGCATTTCTATTAATTCAAGTTTACCTGCCTCGATTTTAGAAATATCGAGTATATTATTAATAATGTTCAATAAAAGATCGCCTGAGCTGTATATCCTTAAAAACGCTTCTTTAATATCATCCTGAAGATTGTCATCCTGAAGATGTATTTCCGAAATTCCAAGCACAGCGTTTAAAGGTGTACGAATTTCATGGCTCATTCTAGCCAAAAAATCGGATTTAGCTTTATTGGTTGTTTCAGCATCGACAACGGCGATTTCCAGTTTATTATGAAGTTCAATGAGTTCCGCCATCTGGTTAACTATCTGCATTTGGTTGCGTACTTTTAATTTTACAATTTTAACGCTAAAAGGTTTATGAATAAAATCTGCGGCTTCAAGATCATAACTTCTTTCTTCATTTTCAATATCTTCCAGAACTGTAATAATAATTACAGGTATGTTTTTTGTTTTCTCATTCTTTTTCAAAAGCGTAAGCACATCAAAGCCGTCTATTTCCGGCATAACAATATCAAGCAATATAAGATCAGGAGAGATTTTATTTGCAATTTCCAGCGCTTTCCTGCCTTGTGTTGTTGAATATATTTTATAATCGGATTTTAAAATCTCGGTTAAAATTACCAGGTTAAAATCATCGTCATCTACAATTAATATACTGTTTTTACGGGTATTATTCATAATACTTCCCAGGCTGTGTTCATTTTAAGCCGTGTTTGTACACCGTAAATTATTACTTTGTAAACAACAGGTATATTAACTCTAAACATTCTGTTACCCATCTTAAAAAGTCCCGCTTTTTCAAATAATGGCTTTATATTTAGAATGATACCACAATATATATTATAAAACAAGGTTGAAAAACATGAGAATTACCGGTTTTCCTGCTTAATATTTTGCGCAATTATCATAAAAAAAGCTGTCCAAACATAACAATTTGGACAGCCGTTAGTCAAACATTTTAACTATTATTCTACTTTAAACCGCGAAACCTCCTTAAGCAGGGTGTCAATGCTCTCGCGGTTTTTAATCGAAATCTCGTTAACATGATGCACCGCGATATTAATCTGATCCGCGCCTGAAGCCATTTCATTCATGCCGCTGGTAATTTCCTGTGTTACCTTTTCAAGATTGACGCTCTCCTGAATTACCTCTTTCGCGCCATCTAACATTTCATTGGAACCTGATTTTACTTGTTTTGTTATAATATTTACCTTTCCGATACCGTCCAGAATCTGCTTACTGCCCTCGCCCTGCTCTTCCATCGCGTTTCGGATATTGTCTTCCTGCTGCGCTACAGTGTCGATACTTACGCTTATGGCTTCGAATTTGTTCAAAACATTTCCGGTTGATGAAGAAATGTTATCGATAGAATCTTTTATTTTCTTTAATACTACGCCGATTGTTTTTGACTGCTCGCTTGAAGATTCTGCGAGTTTTCTAATCTCATCAGCGACAACGGCAAAACCTTTACCTGCATCCCCGGCGTGAGCCGCTTCTATCGCGGCGTTCATTGAAAGCAGATTTGTCTGGCTTGCTATATTTGCCATTACAGAGTTAATCTCTAAAAGTCCTTCCGATTCGCGGGAAATCTCCATTATATCCGACGCTACTCCCTGCAGACCGCCTCTCCCTACTTCCGATGCGTCCTTGAGCTGTTTTACATTAGTGCTGTTCTTAATAAGAGTTCCTGTAACCGACTGAGTATTGGCTACCATTTCTTCAATAGCCGAGGAAGCCTGCGACACGCAGATATTCTGATCTTCAATGTGGCCGTTCAGCCTGTTAATATTTACGGTTACCTGCTCCATTGTCGCGTTTGTCTGGCTTACACTTGCGCTCTGATTAATCACCCTTGTTTTAATGCTCTGGATATTGGCGGTTATTTGATTTACAGCGGCGGCTGTTTGAGTCATGTTGCTTGCGAGATCGGAGCCGATACCAGCCAACATCTGCGTTTCCCGTTTAATATTCGTAACAAGGTTTTTAATTTTCGCCAGTGTTTGATTAAAATAACGGGAAAGCTCCGTGATTTCATCATTGCCCTTTTCAGGAATAGAACGAGTTAAATCGCCCTCGCCCTGCGCGATATCTTTTAAAGTCTCTGTGACATTCACAATAGGCTTTATTGTAAGATTTAAAACAAAATATACTATCATGGCTACCACGATAATAATAATTATCGCAAGGATAATAGTAAAATTTGTTATTTCATGTACTTCAGATAAAATATAGGCGTCTGTTGTCGCGACCATTACTGACCATGTTGTATTCGAATTACCAATTTTAAAAGGCGACATGAATATTTCTAATGTTATATCCATTACTTCAGAATATGAAGAACAATTGAACACCTCTCCTTTCGCGACTGCTTTTAACGCTTCTTCCATATAATCGCCGTAAACAGTATCTACTTCTTTCATATTTTTTCCGATACGATCGGGATACGCGTGAGCCAAAATTGTCCCGTCATTGGAGTAAATCGCCATTGCGGAGATTACATCGTTGGCTTTAATGGTTTCTGTGACAATCGGCTGCATCATTTCAATATCCATGAGCATACCTACGGCTCCTACTACCTTGTTGGTATCAGAGCTTATAATGGGAGTAACCATGTTGACCATTAGAATATTTTTACCTTGAATATTTCTGAAGAACGGATCCGGAACAGACGGCTGCCTTGAGCCGGGGCCGTTAAGCCATTCCATTGTTGAACCCAAGAGAGGACAAACGACAGCTTCTATCGAGCCATTTTCTCTTGAATAAGAAATCGCGTACTGCCCGGATGGAGCGGAACCGGGACGCCCTATCATTTGCGAATCCATGCCGTCAATCGCGTCAGGCAGCCAAACAGTATAAATTTGCATAACATTTGGCTGAGAAGTCAATGTACCCAGCAGCATTCGATCATATGTATCGCGCCTTTCCCTTTCAGGTATTCCTGAATAATCTGCCATAATATCAGCCAGAGTGCTGATCATGCGTAAATGGCCGTCGCGCCTTCCCTTCCAGTATTCAGCCTGCTCGCCTGACAGAAATTTCATTACCTGCCTGTTCAGATCAATGCTGATGCCGGATGCCCGGTTCAATAAAAGTATTGAAACTCCCGCTACAACAACCGTTAGAATGGCGATTACCATAATGCTCAGTTTAAACTTCAATTTCATATGTTTTCCTCCAAAAAATTGTGTTTTTTACTGTATGAATTTATGCTTAATATTAAAATTAAGAAAAAAATCCAAGCGTTGGCAAGGAAATTCGGAGTGTTTTAGATAAAAAAAAGACCGGCAAAACCGGTCTTTTCTGGTAAATTAGCGGTAATAATACTGTCTATTCCACTTTAAAGCAGCGAAACTGTTACTCAACCTTAAATTTGGATACTTCTCCCATCAAGGTTTCTACCTTCTCATGATTTTTTACGGTTATTT
>WQSF01000037.1 GCA_009788065.1 Treponema sp. | reverse complement strand
TAATCTGAATATCAAATATGCTACCGTCGATTTTCATAGAAACAGCTTGTACCGCAAACTGGATGTTCAAAGCATTCAGGAACTTTTTGTAAAGTACGGAAAAGCGGAACAGGCTAACACCGCAGAACAAAATAATCCACAACCGCCGCGCTATGCGCCGGAAACCGAAGCCGCAGACCTCGCTGCGGCAGAGTACACCGCTCAAGCTGATGTATCTTCATTTACTGAAAAAAAGAAAAAGCATATTCCCGCCATAATAATAGCTCTTGCAATTTCTATTTTATTAAATCTATATTTTATTTTCTCATTTATTTCACAGAAATTAACGGCATTGAATATTACAGGGAATTCATCATCCTATGCATCGGAGGAAAAACCATTAATAATACCCATGAAGCAGCATGAACCCTGGGGATGGCTTTTTCTATATCACCCACCCAACTTTTTTGATCCAAAGATAACCGAAGGTGAAATTTATACCCTGCATTATCAATTTTCATCGGATGTTGATTTGGATTTCTTATACATTATTCTTGCTGACGATCTTGGAACTGTGTCAGAACCTTATTATATGCAGCTATCCAAAAAGGCGTTTATAAGCTTTGGAAACGTTATCGCAAACACCGAATACGCAGGCAATGTATCACTAACTGCGATAAAATCGGCAAGCAGCGAAGATCATTACGCAAACATAATAGAAATAAACACAAATAACGGCGCAAAAAGCCAGCCGACTATAACTTTTACCAAGTTTGAACTTAGCAAAATAAAATCTGTATCAAAATGATACACATTTTAACTAAATTAATCTCTCTGTATCATTATTACACAAAAACGCAGTCAACTGTTAACAATTTTTATTAAATCAATAAAAAATGAATGTCTCAAGCGTCTCTTGAAGGTCTGTGAACGGAAATTTCCACTTGGCATAGTTTTTGCTAATAAATTTACGTCTACGAGGACAAGCGGAAAACCTGCCGAAAGGGGGATGGTTCGTTGAACTGTAAATTCCGCCAAGGAAATAATTCCAATATCCCGTAGGACAAGGAATACCTCATGAAAACATTAAATGTTTATCACCCCGCCGCCTTTCAAAACGTTTTAAGCGATTTTGACAGGTACTTCGAATCTTTTTTCGGAGACTCGCTGCTTGCTCCCAAAGAAAGAATTTTCTATCAAATGCCCGCAGTGGACATTCAGGAGACAGATAGCGCGTACAGCCTCGACATGGATTTACCGGGATATGACGATCAATCCATCGATGTTCATGTTGACGGTATGAACTTAACAATCGCTTCCAGACTGGTGGAAGAAAAAAAGAGCGAAGAAAATCAAGGGGCGTACATGCTTCGCGAACGTAAAACAAACTCCTTTACCCGCTCCTTTAAACTGCCGGAAAACGCAGACCCGGAAGCTGTAAACGCGTCGTTTAAAAACGGCGTGCTCAATCTGGCAATTAAAAAACGCGCGGAAGCGCAAAAGCGGACGATACAGATTAACTCTGTATAAAAACATTTAAAAAAGAAAATAAGCCCATCCGGTGTTAGATTAACAACGGGCGGGCTTTTTTTGTACGCTATGCATGTGATAATTTACAAGGTATAATGACTTTACGGCGGAATTAAAATTATAGGAGAGTAGTAATGAAAATAAAACATTTATATTTATTTCTGATATTTGTTCTGGCTTTTTCCGGTTGCAATAATGATAAAGAAAATACAAACAACGATGACAGCAATGACGGCGATATTTTTACAGGTGATGAAATCACATCAAATAAAACGGGAATTTATGACGGTTACGGATATGAATTTTGGTCTGACGGCGGCACCGCAAAAATGAAACTGGGAGCCGGCGGTTCCTTTAAATGCGAATGGAGCAACAGACCTAATAAAAACACATTAATGCGAAGAGGGTTTAAATATACCGTACCGCAAACACACCAGCAAGTTGGTAATATTTCTGTCTCATATAAAGGTACATGGAGCGCTTTAACCGACGGAGTCTCGTATCTTTGCGTTTATGGCTGGTTTCGAAACCCGAGCCAAAGCGGATATAATCAATTAGTTGAATATTACATAATAGACGATTGGGGTATATATAACAGACCGGCGAATAGCTGGGAAGAAAATGTAACTTATAAAGGAACCATAAGTGTTGACGGCGGTACATATGATATTTATACATCACAAAGAACTAACAAGCCGTCCATAGACGGTAATAAAAATTTTATGCAGTACTGGAGTGTCCGCACAGCAAGGCGCGTAGGCGGAATAATTTCTGTCTCTGAACATTTTAAAAAATGGGAATCACTGGGAATGCCTCTTCAGAATTTGTACGAAGTATCTCTTACAATAGAAGGTTTTAACAGCACAGGCACGGCTGAAATTAAAGAGAATATAATTACAATAAAATAAATTTATCAGAAAGGATAAAGGGGAAAACATGAAATTAAATAAAATACTTTTTAAAGCTGTTAACGTTGTTTTAATTGCGCTTGTTGCGGGGCTTGCTTTTTCAACTTGCGTATCAACTCCGCCGTCCGAAGATCCCGACGGAGCGAACGCGGTAATAACAATAAAAACGGATACAAAATACCAGTATGTGCGCGGTTTCGGCGGAATGGAAGTCGGCTGGGGTAATTTTCCCAGAACGAACGCAAGCGATACAGAACTTATGTATAATCCTGACACAGGACTTGGTCTTAATATCTTGCGCATAATGATAATGCCAAGCAACACGGATATTAATATCACAATGAAAGATTTGGTAAGCAGCTCAAGACCGGATTATTACGAGAATGTAAAAATAGTAAACAAATACGGCGGCTATGTTCTTGCAAGTCCGTGGAGCCCTCCCGTCGAATGGAAAGATAACAAAGGTCTAAACGGAGGCAGACTTCTGCCGAAGTTTTACCAGGAATATGCCGATTATTTGAAAGCGTTTTCGCAGAATATGTACGATAACGGAGCGCCGATCTATGTGGTTTCCATACAAAATGAACCTAATTATTCGGCAAGTTATGACAGTTGCGTGTGGTCAGGCGCGGAAATGAAAAATTTCTTTTTGCAGACAGGTCATTTTACAGACGGTGTAAAAGGTTTCGGCGGCGGTAAAGAGATTCCTTCCGTCCGCACAATGGGAGGCACGTCCGCGAATAATCCGAACATTTATGACGCGGCGTTAAACGATCCCAAATCAAGAGCGTTGATTGATTATGTCGGCAGACACACATACGGCGACAGGCAGATCCGTTATTCGAAAGCTTTGGATCATCCTACCGACCCTAAAGAAGTCTGGATGACGGAGCATAATATTAACAGCGGAAACGCCGGAGGATACCCAAGCGATTCAACATGGAACTATGTATGGAAAATTCTTAACGATCTTGATTTAAGCATCAGATTAAACGATGAAAGCGCATTTATCTGGTGGGCGGCAAAACGTTTTTACAGTTATGTCGGCGACGGCCAATACGGAACAACCGAAAGCGTCATTCTTCCGCGCGGTTATGCCGTATCTCATTATGCGAAGTTCGCGAAAGAAATGTACCGCGCGGGTATTATTGCCGAAGGAAAAACGGGCGCGGGCTTAAATCTTTCTTCCAGTAATTTTAACAGCGGCGTCGACAGCATTGACGGCACTACCGCAAGAGTTACAGCGTTCGTTTCGCCGTCAGGCGACACCATAAGCCTTGTTATGTACACCCCGACCCATTTTACCGGCACAGGCGGAGTGGATATGGGTAAGATTAAAATAAGGCTTCCTGAGAATTTTATAATACGAGAAGCGAAAGCGATGCGCACAAAGGAAAACAGTTACGCGAAATGGGAAGACGTACAGGTCTGCGAAGACAGAAATTCGGCTGTCGTTACGCTTCCGAAGGGTAATATACTTTCCGTCAGGTTTGAAAAATAAATTTTAAACCTAAGCCCATTCTCCAAAACCGGCGATTGTATCGCGTAAAAAATACGCGCTGTCTTTAAGCGTGCGCTTCAGCGTTTTAAAATCAACGTGAATAATGCCGAAGCGTTTCGTGTAACCGAACGACCACTCAAAATTGTCCAAAAGCGACCAGACATAATACCCTTTTAACGGTACGCCTTTTTTTATCGATTCCGCGCAGGCGGCAAGATGCTGCTGAAGATATTGTATCCTTTCCTTGTCGTGGACTCTGCCGTCGGCTGTAACTACATCATCATAAGCACAGCCGTTTTCGGTAATGTATATCGGAATTTCAGATTTGCCGAACGCGCCTTTGGAAATTTCCGCAATCCACAGAAGCTGCCTTTCAAACCCGCCGGGCGTTATCGGCCATCCCATGCCTGTCGTGTCATTCCAGAAAGGTTTCATCGTATATTTAAAAACAGCCGATTCATCGGCGGCGGCGGGGGACTCGGAATAAAAATTTACGCCGATAAATTCGATGGGCTGCGCGATTAATTCCAGATCGCCGTCTTTAACAGGTACTTTTGCGCCCGATGCTTTTACAAGTTCGGGATAACCTTTGCCCAGGCATGGGAACATAAAAATTTCTGTGTGAAACGCCCTTGCCAAATCAGCCGCTTTTTTATCCTCTTCTTTTTTTGTTGCGGGACGCGGCGTTGTAGGATTCCATGTAATCCCGATAGGCGCTTTTAATCCTGTTTTACGGTATTCCCTTACCGCAGTACCGTGCGCCATATTCACATGATGCGCGGCAGCCAAAGCCTTATCCAAATCGCGGTGTCCGGGCGCATGTACACCGTACAGGTACCCAAGATAGGCAACGCACACGGGTTCATTAATCGTTATCCACATATCAACCAAATCGCCGAGTTCCCTGTAACAGACTTTAACGTATTCTTCAAACGCCTCAACAACCGATCTGTTTGTCCAGCCGCCTTCGTCTTCAAGCGGCTGCGGCAGGTCCCAATGGTAAAGAGTCGCGCAGGTGTGAATGCCTTTTTTATGCAGCTCCTCGCAAAGTCTGCGGTAGTAGGCGATTCCCTCGGGATTTACCTTACTTCTGCCTTCCGGGATGATTCTGGGCCATGCGATAGAAAAACGATAACTTTTAAAACCAAGCTCCGCCATTAAAGCGGCGTCTTCAATATATCGATGATACTGGTCGCAGGCGACATTCCCGTTCTCACCGGCGTAAACCGCGCCCGGTTTGCGGGAAAAAACATCCCAAATACATTCACCCCTGCCGTCTTCGTACGCGGCGCCTTCAACCTGATAACTGGCTGTAGCGGTTCCCCATAGAAAATCCGCCGGAAAACTTAGTTTTTCCATCATTACCCCCTGATTTAATACAACATAATTTTAAAAACTTGACAAGATAACCATTCTTCTATACTATAATACGAACAGGAAAACACATGCCAGATAAAATAAAATTGTTGAAAAGACCGGGACAGGACATTACCTCCTACTTTAAACGTTCCTGGATGCTTTATTTGATGTTGGCGCTCCCGATAATATTTTTTGTCATCTTCAGATACATCCCAATGGCAAATATCGTCATAGCCTTTAAGAACTACAACTTGATTGGCGGCCCGTGGATCACAAATGAAGCGTTGGTGGCAAAAGGCATCCTTCTTGATTACTGCAACGGCTCTCCCCATGAGCCGAACTGCGGCCATTGGGTCGGTTTAGACTGGTTTATGAAGGCATTCGGCGACACCGCTTTCTGGCGCGCGGTGCGGAATACCTTAATGCTCAATATGCTGGACCTAGTCGTAGGTTTTCCGGCTCCTATCATCCTCGCCCTTATCTTAAACGAATTAATATTTCAGAAATTCAAGAAAGTAACCCAAACAATCATATATTTACCTCACTTTTTATCATGGATCATCGTATCAAGCATGGCTACAAGGCTTTTAGCGCCAAGCAACGGCGTTATAAACATGTTTTTACTGGAAAATTTCGGCATTGAACCGATCGACTTCCTGATGGACAAGAGCAGATGGGTAATGACATACATCGCTTTCGGCGTATGGAAGGAAATGGGCTGGGGAACAATCATCTACCTTGCGGCAATTACAGGCATCAATCCTGAATTATACGAAGCCGCGGAAGTAGACGGAGCCGGACGCTGGCGCAAGCTGTGGCACATCACATTACCGGGAATCAGACCTACAATCGTAGTTCTGTTAATTATGAACATCGGACGTATTTTAGGAATCGAATTTGACCGCCCGTTTACTATGATGAACCGTGTAGTCATGGAAGTCGCGGACGTAATATCGACGCTGGTTTACCGCGTAGGTATTTTAAACTGGCAGTATTCGTATACTGCTGCAGTCGGTTTATTCCAATCAATAATATGCGTTGTATTCCTGATCGGAGCGAATACATTAGCCAAGAAATTCGGCGAACGCGGAATATGGTAGGTGGATGATATGCCAAAAAGAAGAAAAGAAGCCAGCGTCGGCGATTTAATAGTTTTTTCAATTTGTATATTAGTAATATTGATTTGCGTAATGCCGATGATAAACCTTCTGGCTCAATCGCTCAGCAGTTCAGACGCTGTAATCAACGGAAAAGTATCGTTCCTGCCTGTCATTAACAGAGGCATGGAAACAATCGAAAGAAGCGGCGGCGAGGAGCTTAATACAGGTTACAATATTACAGGCAGCGAAGGCGAAGAATACGACTACTACGCCAATACCGGCAGTGAGTATGACTATTACGCCGACACAGGCGATGAGTATGATTATTATGCCGATACAGGCAGTGTATATGACTATTACGCCGACACAGGCGATGAATACGATTATTATGCCGATACAAGCGGAGATTACGACTACTACGCCGATTCAGGCAACAGTTACGGATACGATGATCACGGCAGTAATTACGGCGATGATTACACCTCATGGTACAATACGGAAAAATCGGGAAAGCTCACCTATAAATTTGGAGCGACCATGGAATCATACAAATATGTATTCATGGACCCGGCGTTTACGCGTTCAATGTGGTGGACGGCAATCTTGACTGTTATCTGCACTTTGGTTTCGCTTACAATGACTGTGTTATGCGCATATCCGCTTGTATTTGACTGGCTTAAGGGTAAAACATTAATCAACACATTGATCATTTTTACAATGTACTTCAGCGCGGGAACAATACCAAACTATATATTGATGAAGTCGCTCGGACTCCTCAATAACCCGTTAGTTCTTATTATTCCAAACTGTCTGTCGGTATTTTATATGATCATCCTTCGTTCGTTCTTCTACGGAATTCCTGAAAGTCTTAGAGAGTCCGCGGAAATAGACGGAGCGAATCCGTTTACAATTTTAATTAAAATATACCTTCCTCTGTCACTGCCTGTTTTAGCGACTCTCGCTTTGTTCTACGCTGTAGGCAGGTGGAACGGTTTTTCTGACGCTTTAATATACATAAGCAACGCGTATCAACAATGGTTCCCTGTTCAGTTGAAACTCTGGACTCTTATCCAGAACCAGACATCTATCGACGTAACCACGGTGGAAATGGTTGCCGGCAGCGTGCCGCGCGCATCTGACGCCATGAAAGCCGCGGCGATTATGTTTGCCACAGTACCCATCCTGGTAATTTATCCATGGCTCCAACGCTACTTCATCACCGGTGTAACTATCGGAGCGGTGAAAGGTTAATCTTTTATTGGATTGTCGCCGGTATTTTGCGGAAAAATGCCGTAAGGTACCGGCATAAATCATTAATTTCATATTACGGAGGAGATATTATGAAAAGAATCGTATTAGCTTTAGTCGTCCTGATGATGGCATCGACACTGCTATTTGCGCAGGCAAGAAGACCTGCAGCGCCTGCTGCGGCGCCGACATTACCGGCTACCGGAAAACTTACAGTAGAAGTTTTTGACCGAGGCTCGGACGGCGGAAGAACCCGCGCTCATGACAATGAATGGACAAAGTGGATTAAAGAAAAGGTAAAAAAAGATCTTAACATCGACATTACCTTTATTCCGGTTGGCAGATGGTCAGAAGAAACAGATATAACCAACCTTATGGCATCGGGAAGCGCTCCCGACCTTTGCTATACCTATAACCTCGGTATGATTAACTCATTCAGGGATCAGGGCGGTATTATGGATTTGGCGCCGTATGTCGCCACATACTTACCGGATCTTGAAAAACTGCTTGGCGCTGATCCTTCATTCCCCGGAAAGAAACTGGTTGTTCGTGATATCGATCCCAGAACCGGAAGAATTTATTCCGTACCAAGTTACCGCGTAGCAATCGCGCAAAGAAATATTTTTATCCGTAAAGACTGGCTGGACAAACTTAAACTGCCGGTTCCGCAGAATTTTAACCAGTTGTATGCCGCGCTCAGAGCGTTCCGCGATCAGGACCCGGGCAATGTAGGCAAAAACAGAGTTGTACCTTTCGGCGTAAACAATGACGCGCGCTGGGGACTTTCAGACCTTATCCATAACTTTATGGACCCGAAAATGAGCGACAGAGATCGATGGGTTTATAATATAGCGGATCGCAATATTTATATGGCAGGATATAAGAGAGGCGTTCAGGAGATGAACAAATGGTACAACGAAGGACTTATTTTTAAAGATTTCCCGTTGATGACTACAGCCGACGCTTTTTATAATCAAATTAAGAGCGGCGTTGTCGGCGCCATCTGCCAGAACTGGGACTTCCCCTACAGAACAGATATGAGCATTCTTGAAGACCTTCGCAAAAACGTTCCCGGCGCGGATTTTATCCCCATTAACGTAACAAACAACAAAGACGTAATGGACAAACCCGGCCTTCGCATCTTTATACCTTCTTTCTCACCGAACAAAGACGCGGCGTTAAAATATCTTAACTGGCTCGCAAAACCTGAAAATTTCAAATTCCTTCAGATTGGTAACGAAGGCGTAAACCACAGAATGGTAAACGGTATTCCGCAGACATTATCAACTCCTCCGCAGCACCCCTGGTTTATGAATTCACCCAATAATATCGACCTTACAATCCCGATGAACGGTGTTGAATTGGGTAGTGATGAAATAAACGCGAAAGTTCTTGGCTTAAGCTACGGAAATGTTCCGCCGGAAGTAATCTCCAACGCTTATGTTACTTCAGTTCGCAATGCCCGCGGACCCGCTGTATGGCAGGCGACAACAAAGGTTAACCAATACCACGGCGACCTTCGTGAAAGAGCCGACGATTTGATTGCTCTTGCGATAACCGCAAAACCTGCTGATTTTAACAGGGTATGGGACAACGGTATAAGAGACTGGCTAAGATCAGGCGGACAGGAAGTATTCAACGAAAGATCAATGCTTTATCCGAAACGCTAACGGAAACAGACTTAAGATAATAAAAAACCAGCGCAGCCGCGCTGGTTTTTTTTATGTTTGTAAAAATATTTAAGCATAAAAAAAGCCTGACCGCGTCAGGCTTTTTTATTAGTCCGGTTTCTTATTCAGATTTGTAATCGCCGTTGTGGAAAACCATGCTTGTAAGTTCGATGAAAGCGCAGGGTGTTCCGGGATTGTTCTGGAACATAATGGCTCCCGGAGCCTTCGCGAATGTTACTCTGATGCCTCTGTCTTTGTGGATCATTCCAGAGAAGCCGCCAACATTCATTTCTTTTACAGGGGTATTAGGTCCCGGGCCCATCGCCGGTCCTCTGATGTCGCCTGCCGGATCATAAATTACAACTACCATAGCAATTGAATCGCTCTGGGGAATTTCTTCGCCGTCCGCTTTGTAGTATTTACATGTTACAGTCAATCTCTGGTAAGCGCTGAGATTACTCGGCAGTGAAGATTCGGGGATTAACATCATGAAATCATCCCACCCTTTTGCAAAAGGTGTCTGATTCTTTGTGAAGTTGCCAATTGTTCCGCCTGCATATTTCGCATCCGCCATTTTAGCTGCAGATAATGTGCTAAGATCAACAACGAAGGGGTTTCCGCCGGTTGCCGCTGGCGCTGCCGCTCCCCTCTTCGCTCTCGGCGCTCCAAATACTAATGTTGAAGCCATTAATAAAACAACCGCTACTAAAAAGATTTTCTTCATAAAATTGCTCCTTCCTGATAAATTTTACAGGCATAACCATCCTGTTTAACGGTTATTTTACTCGATCCTGTCTTATAAGTCAATACGAATTTGACATAAAAACAAGCAGAATTTGAGTATAAAACATAAGAACTTCGCGGCTTATAAAAAACTTGTTTCCCAGCGTAAATTCGCGCGTTTAATTTAAAATACCTGCTCCAGAACGTAAAAAACGCTCTTGTCGGTTCCAAAAATAATTCTTTTTCCCGAAATAACCGGAGCGGATAAAATTGAACCTTCGGTTTCCATCTGCCAGAGAATTTTTCCGTCCCTTGCGGAAATGCAAACCAGTTGAGGCGGCGCGAAATCATCTCCAAGAAGCCCGAAGTAGACTCTGCCGGAAGCAAGTGTGGGAGCGGAACTTACAGGCGTGTCAAAAACCTGCTCCCATCGTAAACGGCCTGTTTGCGCGTTGAACGCGCGCGCGGCGCAATCTCCGCCTGTGTATATAACGAGATTCTTCCATATGGCGGGAGACATAAAATCGAGAACATCAACATTTCTGATAAAATATTCCCAAATATCATAATTATTACCGCGGTTAAAAATTCCGTCCCTGTACTCGCGCCAGACAACTTTTCCCGTGTGACGGTCATAAGCATGGTACCCAAGATACATCCCGTTAAAAACATCGGCTGTGCCAAAGTAGATTAAATCTCCTTTAACAGCGGAAAAAGAATACCAGATAGCGTTAATTTCGGTATAATCATAAAACCATAAAAATTCTCTTTTTTTAATATCATACGGACCGACCATCTCCACTCTCGGACCAAACGCGTTATAAATAACATCATCCGCTACAAGAAAAGTTACATTGTACCAGCCGGGATTATTAATGCTGAACTGCTCCTCTCCGTCTGGCGAAAGAAAATAAACCGCGTCCGCGTCTCCGACAAAAATAATATAATCTCCGTACCGCTGCACCTGCGAATTGATCTGGCTGTCAGTTTGAAAGTGCCAAATTTCCTGCCCTGTCTCCCGCGACAGCGCGTAAAGTTTTCCGTCTTTACTGCCAAAGTAAACCTGATCTTTATCCGCATACGGAATTGAATTAATCTCGGCTCCGCTTTTAAACACCCATCTCATGTAACCGCTGTCAACATCCAGCGCGTAAAAATTGCCGTCATCGGAACCGAAATAAATCGTGTCTCCGATAACGACAGGGGGATTTAACGAGCGGATTTTTTCATCACCTGATTGCAGATTAATTTTCCAGCGTATACCGAGGGGAGGCAAAATTTTTGATGAACTGACGCCTCTGCCGTCTTCACCGCGAAACTGCACCCAGTCTGTGTTACGCGAACAGGCGGTTACTATTAAAGATAATATTACAACAGCCAGAAATGTACGCCTGAAAATTTTCATAAATATGCCAGTCCTCTCAGGCTAAAAAGTCGTTTTATTGCATGATGTATGCCTTGTTTGCGGGTTGCGTTCAGGATACTCTCATATTCTTGTTTTAATTGCGCGTAACGTATATTGAATTCGTCTTGGGTTTGGAATTCGCGCCAGCGTAACTCTGAATAAAAATCTGCAAAATCTCTAAGGTAATTTTGCCCTTCAGTATTTAATGATTGTGTTAATTTAACCCCTCTTCCTCTCCGCGTCCTCTGCGCCTTTGCGTCTTTGCGAGAGTCTTCTCCAAACAGTTCCGAATACTCATGCGCTGTTTTTGACGCCGGCTTAATCGGTCTGCCGTCGGCGGCAAGTTTTGCGAGAAGCAGAAGGTATAAACTGCGCGCGCCGGAACGATCGGCATGTTGCGCGCCAAGATGAAGAATAAATTCGCGTGTATAGCGCAAAGCGTAGGCGGCGATTATTGCGATAATTAAAACCGTTAAAGCCGCTTTTCCAGCCGCGCGCCAGGGAAATTTTCTTACCTGCGAAAAGGTGCGGTTTTCATCAAGGATGGGGATAACCACATCCCAATTATTAAAGTCGCCCATGCCCTGAGGCGGTTTTGAAAAAGCCGTAGACTCGAAATCGAGCCAGCCGTAATCAGGCAAATAAAATTGCGTCCATGAATGTGAGTGAATATTGGTTACCATGAAAAGATTGTCAAACGGAAATTGCCGCAGGAAGGGTATTTGGTTCCGCAGAGCGGCAAGACCGCGAAGATGCGCGGGAGTCTGCAGTCCTTCAGCCGCAAGATAACCTGTTACTACGCGCGAAGGAATTCCGGCAAGCCTTCCGAGAAGGGCGAAAGTATTGGAAAACTCAACGCAGTCTCCTTCCTTTGAATCTATAATAAAATCTACTAATGCGGCAATTGAATGATCGTCATATTTGTTCAGGTTATATTGATACTGCGAAAAACCGGACAGTATCGCGATTATAGTTTCCATATACACAGGACGCAAGTCAACTTCCGGTAACTCATTGGAATTTTTAAAAATTTCCTGCAGGTATCGATCTTCTTTAATTATTTGTTCGCGGTTTTTTTTCCAGTTATTAAGCGTTGAATTTAAAAATGTTTCAAAGATTTTTTTATCGTTTTCATCCAGATTAATTTCCAAATAATGAGATAAAATATTTTTTTCGTTTTCAGTTAATAATCGCATCGGCGAGCGCACAAGCATTAAAGGATCGCCTGAATGGGTGTTTGATATAACCTGATGAATGTAGCGCAAAGGACCGGAATCTTCGTTTAATATAACAGGGTCAATTACAACAGGACGGTACGGAAGGTATTTTTGCCGCAAGGTTGAAAGAGAAATAATTTCATTCCTTTCCCTGTTAATATCATTCTCCCGTTCACTGTTAAACCATGTAACAAAAAATCTCTGATTTGCTAAATCATTTAAAGGCTCTTCGCGGCTGAGCAGAAAACCTTTTACTGGGTCAAGCTGTCCGTTAAAAACATTACCCATGTATACAGGTTCATTTTCAGAAATGACAACCTTCACCATGTATTGACGGGCTTCTCCTGAACCTCCGCTCCTGCCGCCGGGCCAGTTGTATTCAGAAATTCCGCGTAATTCACCTTGTCCGCCTTCGCCTTCTCTTGGCAGAGTTCTGCGCCCTGAGCTTCTCTTTGGAATTCCCTTATCGGAATCCGAAGGTTTTATTTTTTCTGGTATTCGTTCGCTGACCATGTTTTCGATTACGGCGTTTTTAATGAAATCAGGCGGTAAAAAAGCGACGATAAAAATCATCACCGCAAGCGCGAAAAATGAAAGCAGCAGACTTTCTTTCCATACACCGGTACGGCTTTTGGCATAGACGCACAGATAAATTACAGCATTGTAAACAATAAAAACCACCGCTGTCCAAACCAGAATAAATTGAGTAAGAGCGATACTCTGCCCCGCGATTTCTTCTCCCGATCTGGAAAGTGAAAGAAGCCGTAAACAAACCCATGTTAAAATAAAAGGTTCCAACGGCGCGATTTTTATCCACCATACATACAATTTGGAATTAAAAAAAGTAACAAACGCTCCGATTGGAATGAGAAAGAAACAAACAATTATTCCAATACGGTCAAAAGAAACAGAAATACCGGGATGAATAAAGATCAATATCATTACGCTGAAATACAATAAAAGGCGAATTGCGAATAAAAGAACGGATTGCTTTTTCATAATTTTATCCCAGCGTAATACATATCAATTTTATTCGCACGGATCGCAAGCGGTTTTATATTTCCGCGTTTAAGCAAACGCGGAGACAGTATGCATCCTTTAGAATTAAAATCACCTATGCGCAAGAATTCAGGTTCTGTTTTTGCGCTTTGTTCCGCGCTCTTTTCAGGCGGCTGTAATAGAAAAAGCGTAACAGGCCGGTGATTGCATGCAAGCAGATAACTCTGCAAACCGCTGTCGCAGGCTGTAGAAAAAACATAAATGTCTCCCTTCTTTTCCGCGCCGGAACCGGAAACCGTCTGAACAGTTTCGTTCACCGGAGGCAAAAACGAAAGAGCGGCAAGCTCCTCTAAAAATAAATCCAAATCTTCGTCGTCCTCAATCTCCCAGTTACCCTGCGCCGCGCGCACATCAAAAACAAACGAGGAGTTCTGCTCTTTTATACTGCGTAAAAAATATGAAAGTCTTGCTTTGGCGCGATCCAGAAGCCATAGCCCTTCCAGAGATTTCCAAGCGCTGAAGTTGCGAAAATAAATTTCCAGCTTGCTGATCTTCTCTTGATTGTCGGTTGAAATACGCGTAATGAGCGTGTCCAATTTATCTGAACTTTTCCAGTTAATGTCGCGAAGACGATCCCCTGGAGCGTATTCCCTCATGTAGTAGCGTTCAACATCTGTAGAAGATTTATTACGCCTGTCTTCGGCTCCTGACTGCGCGTTAATGTGAATTTTTTTTCCAAAGCATGGAGCGCATCTGACATTCACCGCCCTGTGCTGAACCTGTCCGCATTTAAAAGAAAAAAAACCGAAAATATCGCGAAGGCGGCAGTGCCCTTCGGCGCGAAAAATTCCCGACATTGCAAAATCAAGCGGCATTTGCGCGGAGGTTTTTCCGCGCGGAACCGAAGTTTCAGCGTAGACATAACAGCCGTTCTTTGAACCGCAGGGAAAAAAATTCCCCTGAATAATATAATGCAGGCGAAAGAAGATAGGAGCGGAAATATCAAGACCTGTTATTAAAGTTTCATATTCTGATCCTGTCTGCGCTGTCATTGGAAAAGGCGGCTTCCACGCGCCTTCCATCGTAACCGCTTTTCGCGATTTCCAAAAACCTATTATACCGGCAAAAAGTAATAAAAGAAGCGCGGCGCAGGATAATACAATTTCATATGAATTACGGTTAAAAAGAGAGCGGATTAAAATAATTAAAGCAAAAATAAAAAACGCAGCGCCTGCAGGCGTAAAGAAAAATCTTTCGCGTTTATCGCGGAGAAACGCGCGGAATGACTGCCAATAATCAGCATGACCAGACATACGTTTTTCTTCGAAAACCGTATGTTTTTCCGCGGAAACAGATGCCATCAGCGCTCCCGTTTTGCCGCGGATTCAACAGGAACAGATTTTAAAATGTTTGTAAGCGGAGCTTCAGGCGGTATGGAAGGATCGCGCGTAATTATCCTGTGAGCCATTGCGTGAATAAAAATTTCTTTAATAATATCGACACTAACATAATCCATACCTCGGCACATCGCAAGAGATCGCGCAAGCCGCGAAATGCGCACACCGGCGCGAGGGCTCGCGGGAGTTTCAATATCGGGATGGGTTCTTGTCGCGCGGACGCAGTTTACAATGTAGGAAACAACATCGGGATGCAACTGCACATTGTCTACCGTTTCCTTCCAGCGAATTAAATCCGCGCTGTCGATAACGCTTTTAAAATTGTCCCATGCGTCAATTTTTCCGTGCTTATTAATAATCGCGGTTTCATCTTCCACGGAAGGATAACCAAGCGAAAGCCGAATCATAAATCGATCCAACTGAGGAATGGGAAGCGGAAAAAGATGAACGCCCTTAAGATTCATTGTGGCAATAATAAAAAACGGATCAGCCAGACGGTACATTTTGCCTTCGATTGTAACACTCTGCTCTTCCATTACCTGAAAAAAACTGCCCTGGGTTTTAGGAGTCAACAGATTAATCTCGTCACATAACACAAAGTGCGCGAACACGGGTCCTTTATTAAAAAGCATTTTCCCTGTCTGGCTTATAAAACGGTTAAAACCAAGAATGTCCTGCGGAAGCAGATCTACCGTACACTGGATGCGGCTGAACCCGTCCATTACAACATTCTCTATGCTGCCGTCCGCGTTTGAAGCTCTTGCCGCCGCCCGATCCTCATCCCGCCAGCGGATGGACTGAGCCAGCGCCCTTGCAAGAGAGGTTTTTCCCACCCCGTGAGAATCGGCGAGAATCACATGCCCTCCGGCTATCTGGGCGGCAATAATATACTCTAATTTTTTAGCGTCCACAGAGATCAGGCTTTTGATGTTGTTTATTAATAATTCTATCGATTCTTTTATGCTTGCTGCCATAATTCAGCATACCATATTAAACAGTGTCAGTCACCTACGCTATCAGGTGACTGACACCGCTATTTATGTTATACTCAGCTATGAAGCTTGTAACCATTTTACTGACCATGACCGGCGGTCTTTGCATGTTCCTCTTCGGTATGAAAGTGATGAGCGACGGTCTGCAGAAAAGCGCCGGTGAACGAATGCGTAAAGCGCTAAATTTTATGACAAGCAACCGTTATGTCGGAGTACTTACCGGTTTTATAGTTACAGCCGTCGTTCAGTCATCTTCGGCAGTATCCGTAATGGTTGTCTCATTTGTAAATGTCGGACTTCTTTCTCTTACACAATCAATAGGCGTGCTTTTTGGAGCAAATATCGGAACTACGTTGACAGCGTGGATTGTATCGCTTATCGGATTTAAAATAAGCATCGACGCTATCGCCGTTCCGTCAATAGGCATTGGGTTTATAATAAAATCTATTAATTGGAAACATCAAAGTATAGGCGAATTTTTATTTGGATTTGGTTTTCTGTTTTTAGGACTTTATTATCTTTCGGAAGGAATAGGCACAATTAAATTTAACGCAGAAGCGATAGAAGCGTTTAAAAACATGGGTTTCCTGGCGGTGCTGATAGCCTTCGGCACAAGTTTTGTAATGACGCTAATTATTAATTCATCCACCGCGGCAGTCGCCATGATCATTGTAATGGCAGGCGGCAACATAATAACTTATGAAATGGCTGCCGGTATGATTCTTGGCGCGAATGTCGGTACAACCACAGACGGTATATTGGCTTCTATCGGCGGAAGCGCGGACGCAAAACGTTCCGCATGGAGTCATGTGCTTTTTAATGTGATATTGGCATGCTGGGCTATTCCGCTTTTAAAGCCTGTGTTAAAACTAGTCGATGTAGTAGTACCCGGAGATCCGCTTGCAATGATTTTTGACGCTGACGGAAGATCAGTTGTAAATGTCGCGGTCGGTTTTCATCTTGCAATGCTCCATACAACATTTAAAGTATTAAATACTATTTTATTCCTGCCCTTTATAAATTATTATGCAAGATTTTTAACATTTATAGTCCGCGAGAAAACCGGCAAAAAGGACGAACGATACAAATTTACATATCTTTCAGCCGGCACCATGGAAGCTCCCGAATTTAACATCATACGCGTAGAAAAAGAAATCAGCGATATGGCAAAAATTGTTTCGACCATGTTCTTCCGCTTCTGCTCTGTCCTGCGAAGTTTGAGCGATGACGAAAACAAAAACAAAGAAGACACCGAAATTCTCAGCGCCGAATTAATGCAAAAAGAAGCTTACATAGACGAAATGCGAGATGTTCTCAGCAATATATTGATTGAATGTACAAGTTATAAAACTGAAAACCGCGTTTCGTATTTAATACAAGTCATTGTCGCGCTCGAATCGATGAGCGATGAATGTTACAGCATCAGCAAACTCCTCGAAAAAAGTGTTGTCAAAGAATGGGGTTTTAAAGCAAAAGAAATGGGCGAACTTATCCCCTATGTCGGACAAGTTGAAGAATTCCTCAACTTGCTGGAACAACAATTAAGCCGCAACCCTTCAATCGAACTCAAAAAACACGCCGAGGAAATTGAAGAAAGCATCGACAGGAGCCAGAAAAAATTGCAGAAACTCGGCCGCAAACGAATCCAGTCAGGAAAAAATGTTAAGGCGGAGCTTTTGTTTATCGATCTAGTCAGACGTATCGAAAGACTCGGAGATTACTGCTTTGAAATTTCAGGACCGGAAAGGCAATCCGGCGGAAATTGAAATAACAGATTCTTTGCGACTGTTTTTACTTCTTGTAAAATTTCTTTCGCCTTTTTTAGATCAAACCCAGAGTTTTTCGCCACAGCCATGATATGATCTTCCGTAGGGTTTCGTCCTTCGCCGTTAACAGCAGCCGCATGCTCTCCATTTAAACCGTCTGAATAAACTAAATCATAAGCTGGAGAAATCTTCCATTTGTTATCTGAAAATAAAAATGAAAAATTTTTGGAATGATCGTCACGGTTATGCGTCAATACATTAAAGCACATCAGGCGGAACATTTTTGCAACCTCTCTAAAATCGCGCGTCAGTTCCATAGTCAATACCATCAAACTGTTATAATCCAGCGTTGGAAATCTGTGGCTGGCATCCAAAAGACCGCTTGCAGATATCATAAAAACCTTACTTGTTTTTTGCGCGGAGTTCGCGTCTTTGATTCTGTCAAAACGTTTAACGCCGAAATATTTTCCTTCAAACAGACGCGTTTGCGGTACAATGAGTCCCGCCGCCTTTGCGGCTGCCATATAAGAAAATTCTTTCAATCCGATATTTTTTGGATCAACCGCAGCACGAAATTTTATCAGCCAGTCATCGTTTTTAATTTTTAATAAAACCTTTGGACGCGCTCCAACAGAACTGCCTCCAAATTTTACAAGCTCTTCCAGTTTTTGCCCTTTATAATTTTCGTTTAGAATCTTTTCTACTTCACGCGCCAATGAATCCAAATTATAATTTTCAATTTTACCGACAAGCCGTTCTTCCGGTTTGTATTCAAGAGCGCCCATGCCTGAACTGCCGACTATAGCAAGTCGATCAAGAGTTGAAACGCTAGCAGGATCTATTTTCTTTTTTATCAACAGCCTGTCGATTAACAGCCGTCCCCAGCCATCCGGCAGACTGTCGTTAAATACGCCGAAACTGCCGTCAAACGGATCCCGCGCGGCGATAAACACCCGTTTTAGAAGCGGCAATTTGAAAGGAGAAATTGAAAAACCATCGCGCAGCCAGTCAGGATCATATTCAAACGCAAGCAGATTATCGGGCGTTTGCGCAAGCCTCCCGACTTTACGATTATGATAAAAAACATTAATAAGTTTATTTCGCATTTAATATCTCGTCCAGAGATTGATAATTTTTACGTTCAAAAAGTTTATAAAAATCTTCTTCATAACCAAGCGCTGCGGCAATCCGCAAAAAACTTGTTAATGAAATTTCACACGAGCCTTCAAAACGTTTAACGGAACCAAGCGAAACACCAGAGCGCGCAGCTAATTCCACCTGCGAAATTTTCGCTTCGCGCCGCCGCGACCTCACTTTATCCGCTAATCCTCGTTTTATATCTAATATATTAGCCATAATTGCCTTATTTTAATCATTATATATAATATATTAGCCTATTTTAGAGAATTTGTCAATATTTATGGTTAAATTAATCCCAATTATCCGGCAGGGTGCAGGGTCGAGCTTTAATATCAAATACAATATTACTTTTCTTAGAAATGATACCTAATACCGGCTTGTTTCATAATTGCATTTGCGACATGCCGGATATTTATTTTTCCATCAACAGTAAAATTTCTATTATTTATCGGACTATGCCAGATATCATAATTGCCTCTTCCTCCATGACGCACAAAATAACAACCATTATCACTTAGGACTTGCCGAACCTTTTTTTCATATTCTGCCATTAAGCCACAACCGCCTGAGGTTCCATTTTAAATGTTAAATAAATGTCGGTTTTAGGTAAATTATTGATCTCAAGCATCTCTGGTACAGCCAATTTTACACGATTGATCAAAGTTTCAAGAGATGAATCCTCTAGAATAATAGGAATTTCATCATTTAGAGCATACCATTTCTGCGCTTCATCATCGAATGTTAATGTAACGGTATATTCATTCATAGGTAGAATTATACTTTATTTTTTGTTAATAAACAAGAAACCGCCATAAAGACATAATCTACAAATACTGCGACACTAATTTAATAATCGTATCCCTTGCCAGTAATCGCTCTGTCCCGCTGGACTCGAAAAGCACAGCCGGATTTATTTCCAGCGCTTTGCAGATACTTAGGATTGTATATAGGTTAGGTGTTCGCTTGCCTGTTTCGATGTAGTTGACTAAATTTTGTGATAATCCGGCTTTAAATGACAAATCTATTTGTGAAATACGTTGCCTTTCCCGTTCTTCTCTCAATCTTTGAATTATAAGTTT
>WQSF01000036.1 GCA_009788065.1 Treponema sp. | reverse complement strand
GCAAAAATCGTAGCCAAATTTGGTAAAAACGACAAAGACACAGGCGCAACGGAAGTTCAGATAGCGCTGTTAACTGAACGCATTAATCAGCTTACAGAACACTGCAAGCAGTTCAANAAAGACAAATCAGGACAAAGAGGTCTTTTAATTNTAGTCGGGAAAAGACGGAGGATGCTCAAGTACATTCAAAGGACAAACCTTGAAGGTTACAGAAAGCTCATAAAAGAACTGGGATTGCGTAAATAATTATGATGCAAAAAGTAACACTCTCAATAGCCGGAAAGGAGCTTATCCTTGAGACCGGCAGGATCGCGAAGCAAGCTAATGGCTCGGTTTTTGCGCAGTATGCGGGATCAGCGGTTATTGCTACCGTTTGTTCATCGTCGGATTCGGTAGAAGGTTTGGATTATGTTCCTCTTACCGTTGATTATAACGAAAAATATTATGCCGCAGGGAAAATCCCCGGCGGTTTTATAAAAAGGGAGAGCCGTCCCAAAGACAAGGAGATTCTTGTCTCCCGTCTTATCGACCGCCCCATGCGTCCGTTATTCGACAAAAGTTTCGGGCGCGAGATACAGCTCATCCCCACAACTTTATCTACAGATCAGGTAAATCCGCCTGACATTCTTGCGATTATAGCTTCTTCCGCGGCTGTTCATATTTCCGACATTCCTTTTAACGGACCTGTCGCGGGCGTCCGCGTATGTCAGGTTGAAGGGCAGCTTATCGTTAATCCTACTTACGAGCAGATTGAAAAATCAACAATGGAAATTGTAGTCGCCGGAACCAAAGACGGCATCACAATGGTGGAAGGCGGCGCGAAGGAAGTAAGCGAAGAGCTGATGATCGAGGCTTTGGATAAAGCGCACGCGATGATAAAAGAATTTTGCGCGTTACAGGAAAAACTGCGCGAGCTTGCCGGAAAGCAAAAACTTCCCCTTACTGTTCTTTCATATTCTCTTGAGAATTTAGACGCTATCCGCGCCGCCGCATATCCGAAACTTCAAACCGCGTGTTTCCTTCCCACCAAACATGAAAGACACGACGGCATCAAAGCTGTTAAAACAGAATTTGAAACCCAATACGCCTCTCAGCTTGAAGACGAAAAACAGAAAAAACTTTTTGATGCGTTATTCGAAGATATGCAGTACGAAATCCTTCGCACTTCGATTTTAAACAATGGAAAGCGCGTAGACGGTCGCGGTCTTGAAGACATCCGCAGTATTACATGCGAGGTCGGCATTTTACAACGTACCCACGGAAGCGCGTTGTTTACAAGAGGCGAAACACAAGCGCTTTGCGTTACAACATTAGGTACTGTTTTTGACGAACAGATTTTTGACGATATCGAAGGCGACAAACGCGAAAACTTTATGCTTCATTATAATTTCCCGCCGTATTCGGTAGGAGAGGTCGGAAGGACTGGTACAGGCAGAAGAGAGATCGGACACGGACACCTTGCGCTTCGCTCATTAAAAGCGATGATTCCGACAAAAGATGAATTCCCCTACACAGTGCGCGTGGTTTCGGAAATTATGGAATCCAACGGTTCCTCTTCGATGGCGTCCGTCTGCGGCGGCACATTATCGATGCTTCATGCCGGCGTTCCGATGAAAAAACCTGTCGCGGGTATCGCGATGGGATTAATAACCGAGGGAAATGCCGGACCAAACGACAGGTTTGCTGTGTTATCTGACATCCTCGGCGAAGAAGACCACCTTGGTGACATGGACTTTAAAGTTGCCGGAACCAAAGACGGGATAACCGGCTTCCAAATGGATATAAAAATCGCAGGCGTAAGCCCGCAGATTATGCGCAAAGCTTTAGATCAGGCAAAACGCGGAAGAATGCACATTCTCGGCATCATGAACCAATGCATAGACAAGCCTGTATCGGAAATAAGCGAATACGCGCCTAAAATCGTTACGCTTCGTATCGACATTGACAAGATCGGAGCTCTCATCGGTCCAGGCGGAAAGAACATCAAGGCGTTATGCGAACAATTTTCGGTTAAAATTAATACGGAAGATGACGGAACGGTCACTATTTTCGGCAAGAACACAAAAGACGCAGAGGACGCGAAAATCGCGGTTATGGGTATTGCCTCCGATCCTGAAGTGAACAGGATATATGAAGGCACTGTAAAGCGCATCATGGATTTCGGAGCGTTCGTCGAAATACTTCCCGGCAAGGAAGGGCTTGTGCATATCAGTAAACTTTCAAGACAGAGGATCGAGAAGGTAACCGATGTGTTAAAGGAAGGACAGCAGATTCCCGTTAAATTATTGGAAATTGACAAACAGGGAAGGCTAAATCTTTCTTATATTGACGCAATTGACGCCAAATAAAGAATTTCTACCGCTCTTTAATTTATGAGGTTTACCGGTGGTAGATATAAAATTTGTTAAAACACATCCTCGTATAACTCTGCCGCGGTATGAAAGCGAAGGCGCAGCCGGTATGGATCTCCGCGCCTTTCTTGACACTGATATTTGTATCGCGCCGCTGGAAAGAATAAAAATACCGACAGGATTAAAACTGGAGATACCTCAAGGTTACGAAGCTCAGGTTCGCCCGAGATCGGGTTTGGCGGTTAAAACAGGGCTTACAGTGCTTAATTCTCCTGGAACTATCGACAGCGATTACCGGGGCGATTTAGAAATAATTCTAATAAATTTAGGTTCAGAAAATGTTATAATTAAAGACGGAGAAAGAATCGCCCAGCTTGTAGTCGCGCCTGTCATTCGCGCTGATATACAAGAGGTGAAAGAACTGTCTCCCAGTAAGAGAGGCAGCGCGGGGTTTGGTTCCTCAGGGGTAAATTAATGCCTGGAAAAGATACGCTTGAAGTAAAACGCCGGATTTCTCCCACAATCTATAAGTATATTATTTCAGAAATGTTTTTCTCTTTTATAATATGTTTCTTTTTCTTCTTTGTCGTTTTCTTTGTAAACCAGATACTGCTTATGGCGAAAGAAGTTCTTACAAAACATGTTCCCTTCGGGCAGGTTGCTCTTTTAATTTTATATTCACTGCCCACTGTTATCGCGATGTCCGCTCCGTTTGCAAGCCTTGTAGGAACGCTTATGACGGTAGGAAGGCTGACTTCCGACAACGAAGTGCTTGTCATGCTGTCGTCAGGGCTTTCGTATAAAAATATTTTTTATCCTGCAATTACTGTAGGTATTGTTGTTTCACTTCTGTCTTTCTTTACAAACGATGTTCTGCTTCCGGCGGGCACTGTTCAATTTAACAGATTATGGAGAAAGATTCTCTTAACTACTCCGGGTCTTGAAATGGAAGCGAACTCTGTTAAAAGGTTTCAGGATACTGTAATTGTCACAGGCCAAGTAACAGACAATGTAATAGAAAGTCTTTTAATTCTTGATAAAACAGACGACGGGGAGCGAAGGATTATTATTTCCAGCTCCGCGGAATTAAAAGACGGGGGCAAAGAAGGGCTTAGCTTAAATCTTGAGGACGCTTTTATTCATTCATCCAAAGAAATCGCAAGAGAAGATTATGATTACGCGTACTCGGATAATCTTCAGTATTGGGTTTCTAACGAAGAAATTATTCACTCTACCGTCAGCATAAGTCCTAGAGAGAAGAGTTCAAGGGATGTTTCTGCTGCGATTAAAGAAAAAAGAAATGATGTGGCTCTAAGAGCAAACGATAAGAAGATACGCGCTTTTGCGAACGCTTATTCTCTCGAAAGCAGTTTAAGAGCGGGACCGCAGGGAGAGGGGTGGAATAGAAGGAGCACCAGTCTTGCCAATTTTCAACGCGATGTCGCAGCTATTGAAACATCATTAAAAGATCGCTCCCTTCTTGTTCATATTATTGAAATTTACAGAAAATTCTCGGTTCCTTTTGGCGCGTTTTGTTTTGTATTTATAGCAGTTTCGCTTGGATTAATGGCAAAAAAATCAGGGCAGACTGTAGGTTTTATTTTTGGCGTTATAATCGCCGTTCTTTACTGGTCAATGCTTTTTATAGGACAGACGATGGGACTGCGGTTAGGCACTCCTCCTTTTATATCGATGTGGTATCCTAATATTTTCTTCCTGATCGCGGGTATAATTCTTGCGATTATCAAGGTGCGTAGATGAACAAGGTAATGGTACTGGACAGGTATCTTTTGCGCCAGTTCTTTCCAATATTTTTTGTTGCCATCACAATGTTTGTTTTTTTATTATTATTAATCGATCTGTTTTCCAATTTAGTGCGTTATCTGAATAATGAAGTTCCCGTTTTAATAATCGTAAAAATCAGCCTTTATTATATTCCCAAAAGCGTATCATACGCTATGCCTATCTCCCTGCTTTTCGCCTCTGCTTATACATTAGGTGATTTGTACGCGAAAAACGAACTCACAAGCATATTTTCGTCGGGTATTCCTTTTTCACGTTTTTGCATTCCGCTTATTGTCGTAGGTTTTGCGGCTTCGATCTTTTCATTTTACCTTGATGACAGGATTGTAATACCGACATTAAAAACGAAAAACGAGCTTTCAAAACGCGCGTTAAAACAATATATAACCCGAAGCAATTCGGATATAGTTATTAAAGCTAAAAACGGGCGTGTCATTTATTCTGTTGATTATTTTGACAGCGAAAATAATACGCTTAACGGGGTAAGCATTGTGGAAATGGACGAAAAGGGAGGATTTGCTTCGCAGATTCGCGCTCCTTCGGCAAATTGGAACGAAACATATTGGGAATTCAGAAACGCTGTAATTTATAAATACGATGATGACGGTATTCTACGGATAAACCCTTTTATTCATGATTCCATGTATGATGAACATCCTGATATTTTTAAAAGGAACGCAGTTAATGTAGAAGAATTAACCGCGAAAGAGGCGGGACTTCTTGTGGACGATCTCCGCACGGCAGGCCTTCCGTATTATAACGCGCAGGCTAATTTTTATCACAGATATTCATTTGCAGCCGCCTCCTTTATTGTAATGATTCTTTCAGTATCAATGGGCGGCAGATTCAGAAAAAATATTTTATTAATGAGCCTTTTTACAAGTCTTTTAACTGCGGTGGTATACTATATTGCAGAAATGTTAAGCATGATGCTTGCGGGTTTAAATTATATCCACCCGTTTGTAGGAGCGTGGTTCCCTGTCTTGTTGTTTGTAATTGTAGGCATCGCTCTTTTAAGAGGCGCTAAAACCTGATGCGTTTCAGTATAACAGGGCGCGATACACATTGCGCTGCGAGAAACGGCATTTTACATCTGCCTCACGGCGATGTTGAAACCCCTGTATTTATGCCTGTGGGTACAAACGGAACTGTAAAAGCGCTGACTGTAAATGATTTAAAAGAAATCGGTTATAACATAATACTTTCCAACACATATCATCTTTACTTAAGACCCGGCGAAGAAGTAATTGAAAAAGCGGGCGGGTTACATAATTTTATAAACTGGGACAGAAATATCCTTACAGACTCAGGCGGTTTTCAAATTTACTCTCTTTCTGCTTTAAGAAAAATAAAACCTGAAGGCGCGTGGTTTCAATCTCATATCGACGGCTCAAGACATTTTATAAGCCCGGAAAAAGCTGTAGAGATTCAAACGCTTCTGGGAAGCGACATTCAAATGCAGTTAGATTATTGTTCCCACTACGGCGCAAGCCGCAAAGAAGCTGAAAAAGCTCTTGCAATTACAAATGAATGGCTTCTAAGAGCGAAAGCCAAATGGGAAGAAGCCGTTTCGAAAGGATATAAAGGCAGTCTTTTCAGCATCGCTCAAGGGAATTTTTTCTCCGATCTTAGAAAACAAAGCACGGAATTCTGCACTGCATCGGGAACCCCCGGCATCGCCATCGGCGGTTTGTCTGTGGGAGAGCCTTCGGAGCTTTTTTACGAAACATTGGCATATACGTCTGCGTCTTTGCCTCAAGAAAAACCCAGATATGTGATGGGAATTGGTACGCCTGAGTATATTTTAAGCGCTATCGAACACGGAATAGATATGTTCGATTGTGTTTTACTGACCCGCGAAGCGAGAAACGGCAGAGTTTACACCAGGAACGGACCTTTTTCCATTAAAAATGCCAAAAACACCATGGATTTTATGCCGATAGATAAAGAGTGCGCCTGTAAAGTATGTAAAGAGTATTCAAGAGCGTATTTGAGGCACCTTTTCAAGACCAAGGAGATATTATATTCGATGTTAACCAGTTACCACAACCTTTATTTTATTAATAATTTAATTCAAAACTGCCGTAACGCAATAGCCGAAGACAGGTTTTTTCAATATAAGAAAGAATTCCTTTCCGTATATAACGATGGAGTTGTTGATGAACAATTATAAATTATATTTTGACAATTGGAAAAATGAATGCCCGATTAAATACTTGAGGGGTGCCAGAGGCAAGCGTGTCGTTTGCGCCGTGCGCGGACGGCGCGCTTGGCCTGCTGGCAGGACCCCGCAAGATATATTTAGGCATTCATTTATTATAATGTTTATTATTTTAGTATTACCTGTGTTTGCACAGCAAAATAATGAAGATTCAAGAAAGGATGTAATCCAATATGGTACCGAGACTGAAATCGCTAATTTAATTCAAAGTTTAAGATCGGAAAGAGCGGATTATTTTGATGAAGAGTTAGCCGCTCTTGCAAATAATTCAAAGAACATGAGGATTTTAACAGGCGTCTTCGGATTTTTCGGCGAGAGGGAAAAAACGGGACTGGAAGAAAGAGCGATAAAAGCGATTGAAGAAAGAGATGAGGAAGCGACCGAGACCGTGCTTGGAGCGTTAGACTACCTTGGAAAATTAAAATCATCTGATTCTGTTAATATTATGATGGATCTTTTGGAAACTGAAGAAAGGCGGTATTTAAACGCGGCATTCCGTGCTATCGGAAAAGCGGCGTCTTCCGATAAAAAAACGGCGGATGAAACCGCGGAGTTTCTTGTTGAATTTTATAATTTCCGCGAACCGGGAAATGATAACCGAAGCGCGATAATCGGCGCAATCGGAGATACAGGTTCATCCGCGGGCGTTGAAATGCTTTCGGAACTGGCTTTAAATACAGACGAGCGTATTCCTCTTCGCATTGCCGCTATTAGCGCTATTTCAAAAATCGCGGACTCTGAAGGATTAAACGCCGTGCTTTCATGCGTTACTACAAATGATCCGAATGTGCGTTCGGCGGCTATTGCCGCTCTCGGTCCTTTTTCCGGGGAGGCGGTTGATAAAGCTATTCTTGACGGTTTTAGGGATTCATATTATCGCACAAGGATTGCCTCCGCTCAGGCAAGCCGTGACAGAAAACTTGCTGCAGCCGTTCCATATTTAAAATTCCGCGCCGAACGCGATGATGTTCCCAATGTAAAGGATGAAGCGATTCGTTCTCTCGGCGCGATAGCCAACGAAGAGGCAGTGGCGGTTCTTGAATCATTGTTTACAGAACGTAAAAATACAGACAGGGTTCGTATCCTTGCGGCAGATATGCTGTCAAAGAATACAGAAGGAAAGAATTTTAAAAAACTTATAGTAGAGCTTGATGAAGCAAAATCAAGAAATCAAAACAATCTTTACAACGGATTCTTAAAAGTTGTAGGCGAGAGCGTAGCGGAGAGCGGTAAGGCGGATGTGGAAGACGTAGCGCGCCGCTTTATGAAAAACGGTACGTTAATAGAAAAATTATACGCGCTTGATATGGCGCTTAATAATAAACTAAACAGTCTGAGTGATGAAATAATCGCTTTAACTAAAGAAAAAAATGAAAGCCTTTCCAGAAAGGCAAAGCGTACAGCCGAATCGCTCGGAATTACAATACCTGACGCATGAAAAAACAAATTGATACCCTGATAAAAAAATGTTTTTGCGAAGCCCAATGCGAGGCTGACATCCGCTATAACGAACCTATGAAAAATCATACCACTTTCAAAGTTGGAGGTCCTGCCGATTGCCTGATTCGCCCGGACGGCGAAGGTTTTTCCGGTTTCTGTATAGCGTTATTAAAAAACGCAAGAGACATGAAAATCCCTGTTTTTATTTTGGGCGGCGGCGCAAACATAGTGGTCAGCGATAAAGGAATTCGCGGTATTGTTCTAGACATGACAGCATGGACAGGGAAGAGCGTTTTAACATTGTTTGAAAATGATGAAGAAATAATATTTAAAAGCGGTACCGGCATGGACGAAGCCGCCTGTAATGCCGCCGCCTTAAGTCTTACAGGGCTTGAGTTTCTTGCCGGAATGCCCGGAACAATCGGAGGAGCTGTCTGGATGAACGCAAGATGCTACGGCAGTGAAATTGCGGATGTTTTAAGCCGGGTAGAAATTATCGCTTATGAAAAGAACGAATATATTGTTAAAAGAATTGAAATAGAAAAAGAAAAGAATTCATGTGTTCCTTTGCAAGACACTGGATTTGACTATAAACAAAGCCCGTTTCAAAAAATGGACTGCATAATCCTCAGCGCGGCGTTCAAATTAAATAAAGGCGATAAAGAAGAAATACTTGTCAAAATGAACAAGAACAAGAAAGACCGTTTTGAAAAAGGCCATTATAAATTCCCATGCGCCGGCTCCGCTTTTAAAAACAACCGTGATTTCGGTAAACCCGCAGGGCAAATAATCGACGAACTTGGTTTAAAAGGTTTAAAGAAAGGAGGAGCCCAAATAGCTCCTTTCCACGGCAATTTCATCATTAATACCGGTAACGCCAAAGCAAAAGACATTCGTACCCTTGTAAACGAAGTTACCGCCAAGGTAAAAAAAGAAACAGGTTTCACACTGGAACCTGAAATACTGTTCGTAGGCGAGCGGTGATATGTTTTTTATAAAGAGATTTAACTTTCAAACACTTTTTTAAATTCGACAACACATCCGGGAATTGTAAGAAGCGGAACATCGTCCTCTCCGCTAAACCCATGATGAATGTATTTGCCATCTGAAAATTCTAAAACAGTTATTACCTTTTCTTCCGGATCAATCATCCAGTACTCATTAACTCCCGCTTTTTCATACAGATTTAATTTTATTACCATGTCATGCGAACGGTTAGAAGATAAAATTTCTATTATAAATTTGGGAGCGCCGTTATAACTTTTGTCTTTTAATTTAGACTGTTCGCAGGCAAGGAAAATATCAGGCTGTACCAGCGTATATTTGTCGCCTTTTTCATAGAGCGGATATACATCAAATGGAGCGATAATCGGCTCACAATTGGATGATTTTAATTTATCCTTCAAGTGGGCGCCAAGCGCTAATAGTACACTTTGATGTTTATACCCTGGCGAACTCATGGCATATTCAGAGCCGAAAATCCGCTCAAAACGAGGTTCCTCAAGGGAACGGACAGGAGTTACTTCATTTGTTATTTTTACAGCCGCTTGCATCCTAATATATCCTTAATAGCATTTTATTACATAATACAACCATGTCAATATAGATTCAATCACAAAGATAAAAATTAACGTTCAATATCAAGATCGGTGATTTTTAACGAATTATAACATTTACCGTTTCGGTTTCTTTGTTATAATTCCAGTCGAATATAACAGGGTATGAAGAATTTTCGGAATCGTCAATTAATGTAAAATCTGGTTTGTTTGTATATATTTTTGCATTTGATGTTTCTTTTGCTTCTATTTCCAATTCCATCAAACCTTCGTTATCTATAAAATTGCCTGCTTTCATTTTGATTGATATTGGCAATGAATTTACAACATTTAAATTAAAAGGCTGTGCATCTGTAAAAGTGTAACTTTTAGCGTAAACATAATCTATATCCAAACTTGCTATGCCGTTTTCATCGATAACATCAAGAAGAGTTCCCGGAGCATATCCGCCGCCTTCAAACAATCTTTCTTGATCGGGCGCAAGAACCGCGTCTATGCCGGCATAGCTAAAAGACACTATTTTTGCAGATTTATTAATAATGCTTACAGAATAAAATATTTCAACCGCATCACAGGAACTGAGGGATATAATGAATAATGTTATCATTGTCTTTAATGCCGTCTTCGCCATAATATACATACATTGTATCCCATAATATTAAGGTGTCAATATACAGGGGGTACTAGTCATTATTTCTCAATTTTGATACACTATCCGTAACGCTTAATCCTCATATTAAGCGAACCTCTTTGCCGGTTAAAAAACCGGACTATATGGCCATAAGGAGGAACTATGCGCCGATATGAACTTACAGTCATCTTCCCGCTGGAAGAAGACCAGCACAGAGCCGGGAGGGAGCAGCTGCTCTCCGACCTTCAGGCAAACGGAGTCGAAGTCGAGAAAACCGATGAACTCGGGGATCGCGACCTCGCCTATGAAGTTAAAAAAAGAAAACGCGGAAAATACGTCCTTTTAACAATGAAATCGGACCCTGCAAAAATTACAGTTTTAGACCGTATTTTTAAACTTAACACAAATCTCCTGAAATACCTGTTCGTAAGGGTAGAGGAATAGGAGTAAAAATGGCTGATATCAATCATGTTGTATTAATCGGACGTTTGACAAGAGACGCGGAATTAAAATACACCGCCGGCGGACAGGCAGTCTGCAAGTTTTCCATTGCGGTAAACAGACGAAAGAAAAACGGCGATCAATGGGAAGACGAAGCCAATTTCTTTGATATCGTTCTTTGGGGTAAGCAGGGAGAGTCGCTTCAATCTTACCTTACAAAAGGAAAGATGGTTGGCGTTGACGGCGAACTGCGTCAGGATCGCTGGCAGCAGGACGGTCAAAACCGGTCCAAGGTTGAAATAATCGCAAGCTATATCCAGCTTTTAGGCGGCTCGGGAAACAATTCTTCCGGGAGCGGTTATGCCGGAGGTTCAGGACAGTCAGGGGATCGGCAAAATCACCAGAACAATCAGAACCAAAATCAACAGGAATCATCATATCAGCCGAGGGATGACGGTTTTACAGACGATATTCCATTTTAATTTTAACTAACAGTTTAAGGAGTTTATTATGTCAGATGAAAAATATTTCGATAATGAAGGTCATTCCCGCCATGACAGGGACAGGGGAATGGATATGCAGATGGATGATCGCGACGGCGATGATCGCGGACGCGGCGGCAAGGGCGGAAAAGTCTTTTTTAAGAAAAAGGTCTGTAAGTTCTGCGCTCAGAAAATGAAAATAGATTACAAAGAATCTGATACGCTTCGCCGTTTTATAACTGAAAGAGGAAAAATTCTTCCTCGCAGAATCACGGGAACCTGCGCCAAACATCAGAGAGCGCTCGCGCTTGCCATCAAACAGGCTAGAAGTATCGCGCTCCTTCCGTATGTTGCAGAATAAACGTTATGGAACCTCCAGCGAATCCTGACGGGCGCGGCTTCAATGATGAAGAGGCTGTAACAACGCCCTCAGGTATTCAAAAACCGGTTATTCCTCTTGTTGCTATTTTTGTGTGCGCCGGTTTGAGTATGTTGTTTATGAATACCGGGCTTCTTTCGTTTTTTTATCTTGCGCCTCTTGGTTATGCGGTTATAATCTCAAGCTCATATATTCATACATTTGTTATAGCCGCGGCGGCCGGTACTGTTTTTAATGTGATTAAATTAATCTCAAGCTCGAACGCAGGCGGAAATATAATGCTGGATATTATATATTTTTCCGTCATTATTTTAAGTTTTACGTGGTTAATGGGCGGACAAAAATTCAGAACCGCGTACCGTTTTATACTTGCATCCGCCGCAGGCGCTATAATTTCCATTATTTTTATTAACAGCCCTCATGTAAAATTTTATGAATATTTTCATGATATTGCAGAAGCGGTTTTTAATAATTCCAAAGAACAGTTATTAGATGATGGGGGGACAAGGCGTTTGTTGAATATGCGGACGTTTTCCCCTGAACAAATGGTAGAAATGGCAAAAAGTTTTATTTTGCGCGGCGGCGCTTTAATCAGCATGTTCTTCCTCTTTTTTGTTAATATGCAAATCGCGAATTTTATATTTTCGATTGTTAAGAGGCAAAGAAAGGATTTTAGTTTAATTCCCTTCATCGCTCCCGTTAATACAATATGGGTGTTATCCGGCGCAATAGCGACAATTCTTCTTACAAGCATGTTTAAAATTGGCTTTATCGATATTATTGCCTGGAATGTTCTGACAGTTTGCGCCGTTGTTTTTCTCGCGCAAGGCGCGGGTGTTCTTATGTACTGGCTGTCGTTGCGCACGCCTGTTTTCAGGCTTGTAAATAATGTGTTAATCGTAGTAATATTATTCAGCCCCTTGAATGTCTTCGCTATTTCGGCGCTTGTCATTCTGGGGGTTGCTGATATTTGGATGTCCTTTAGGACGCCGAAAATTAACGCTTAAAACAATTGTTCTAAGCGTTACGCCTCTACTCCGGGGCGAAACATCCGCTTTTTTGCGGTTGTAATTTTAGTTTAGAGGTATCCCGTATAACTTTTCGGGTTACTGAAGGGAGTTCGGTATGAAAGTTATTTTGAACAAGGATCTGGCTACTCTCGGTGAAGAGGGAGATGTAAAAGAAGTCGCAAAAGGTTACGCGCGCAACTACCTTTTCCCAAGAGGAATCGCGCTGCCTTACACTCCAAGAATGATCAAAATAATCGAAGGAAGAAGAGCGGAAATTGAAGCTCGAAAAGAGCAGAAACGCCTTGACGCAAGAGGTATTAAAGAAAAACTTGACGCTTTAGAACTGTCAATTACAATGCCGGCAGGCGCCAACGGAAAACTTTACGGCGCTGTTACAAATCAGACAATCGCTGAAGAACTTGCTAAAAACGGTTTTCAGATTGAAAGAAAGCGCATAGAACTTGCAGGAAACGGTTTTAAAAATGTCGGTAAGTACAAAGCTGTAATAAAATTGTATGAAAATCACTCCGCTGAAATCTCTATTACAATTATCGCGCAGGAGATAAAAACGGAAGCTCCTGCGGTGAAACCGGCGCCGCGCCGAGGAAGAAGAGACGAAAGCGACAGCCGCAAGGAATCGGAAAAAGAAGAGCAGAAGACCGAAGCTGAGGCTCCTGCCGCAGAGGAAACTGCTTCTGAATAATGGCTCAAACTGTTAGGGATAAAACACCTCCTCACGACGATGAACTTGAGCAGGCCGCTCTTGGGAGTCTTTTAACAGATTATGAGGCTGTTACTACCGCGATAGAAATGCATTTACATTCCGGGGATTTTTACTCGCGCGCGAATACCCGCGTTTATGAAGCGATATTAAGCCTCGACGAAAAGAGAGTGCGCCCTGATATTCAATCTGTTGTTCAGGAATTAAAACAGATGGGCAAGCTGGATGAAGCTGGCGGCGCCTCTTATGTTTCCAGTCTTACATCGATTATTCCGTCAAGCGCGAATATCGAATATTACGCGCAAATGGTAAAAAATTATTCATTAAAGCGCTCTCTTTTAAAACTTGCTTCCAGCATCAGTATCAACGCTTACGACGAATCAAAAGAAGCTGGTACAGTGCTGGAAGATATGCAAAAAGATTTTAACAAGCTCCTTGATGAAAGGCAGATTGTATCCGCGCGAAAAGTAGGCGATATATTAAAAGATACTATAGACATTATACAGCAGGTGATGAAGAACAAGAACGCTACAACCGGAATTCCCTCAGGTTTTAAAGACCTTGATTCTCTAACAGCCGGTTTCCAGCGGGACGAGTTTATCATTATCGGCGCAAGGCCTTCTGTGGGGAAAACAGCGCTTGCTTTGAATATCGCTTCAAATATTGCAATTCACAGTAAAATACCTACCGCTTTCTTTTCTCTGGAAATGTCCAGCCACGCGCTTCTTTCGCGTATTATCAGCAGTGAAGCGAATGTCAGGGCGCACAATATAAGAACCGGTTTTTTAAGCACAAGCGATTTTGACGGAATTATTGACGCTTCCGCAATTATTTATGAATCGCCGCTTTATATTATTGACATGCCTAACGGAAAAATTTCAGATATACGGACACAGGCAAGAAGAATGAAATCACAACAGGATGTAAAGATCGTCTTTATTGATTATCTTGGGCTTATCGCGTCTGAACCGGGAAATAAACAGCGTTTTGAGCAGATTTCCGATATTTCAAGATCGCTTAAAAGCCTTGCCCGCGAATTGGAAATTCCTATTGTAGTTCTTTGCCAGCTTAACCGCGACGCGCAGTTTGAAACGCCCACGCTTGCTAATTTAAGGGATTCAGGCTCTATCGAACAGGACGCGGATCTTGTTTTATTTTTACACCGGCCTCAACCAAAGGATAAAAAGAAAAAAGATGACGAAGCGCCAGCGGCGCCGCTTGATAATATTCCTACAGATTTGATTATTGCGAAGCAGAGGAACGGTCCCACAGGCGTGGTTAAACTGCAATTAGTAACAAAATACGCCAAATTCGCGCCTCTAGAAAAGGAAAGGGTTTCCGGAAATGTTGAATAAAGAGCTTGAAAATAATGATAATTTTGATATAATTATTATATGGGGGGAGTATGGCATTTATAGATGAGTATGATTTTGATCTTCTCAAAAACGAAGCAGAAATCATGGTGATCCGTGAATTGGAACAACAGTTGAAATCTGAAACGGAAGAGATGTGCCGTTGCAATGAGTGTATTGTAGATATCGCCGCTGTTGCCCTTAATTCGATCAAACCGTTGTACCGTTTTTCGCTTCTTGGCACTCTTTACGCTTCTCAAGCGATGACCGAGCAGGCGTACGCGGAGAGCGTTAAACAGGCTGTAGCTCAGGCAGTTAAGAAAGTAAGAAAAAATCCGGCGCACGATTAAATACTTTATTTTAATCTGCGAATTTTGCAGGTTATTTTAACGCGTCATTACGAAGCAAATTTTGAACCGATAGATACGAACGTATGCGAAGAGACGGAAATATTCCGTTTTTAGGATGCTTTACATAATCATCATGGGTTTTTTCGTAAATTTCTGTTGGAATCTTCATTACCGCGACCTCGCCGTATTTAATTCCTGAAAGGTGGAATTCGATATCCAAAGGATTTTTACAGTGGTACCATGCGCCAATGTCCCTGTCAGGATAGTTTTCTTCGGCTTTTGCAAGAAGATATGATTTTAAAGTTTCTATAATTACAGGTTCAAGACCGTCGTTAACCACAGCCAGACGATCAGCCATTTCAGGAAAGCCGATAACGGTTTCGAAAGAAGAAACGTCTTTTTTATTTCGATAAAACTCGCCGCGATCGAGTTCGGGATATACTTCCATTTTTAAATTTTTTGTTTTCCAAAAAATTAATATTTTAAATTCAGGTTTATGCTTTTTTCCGCAAAAATCGCATTTATAACTCATGAATGTACCGTCAAAAATTTCTTTTAAGACTTTCGGGTTGTTATCAATATCAATATCTTCATCATAATCTATCGCGATATTTGTGCCGCATAAACAAGAGATATTTTTTTTCATAAAACTCCTCCTTACTGTCAGCGGCGGATAAAATACATTATATCTCCAAACAGCGCAAATGCCATAAGCGAGAAAATGATTGCCATGCCGCACGCGTTAAATACTGATATTACTTTTGGATGCGCGGGTTTTCTTCTGATCATTTCCACAAGGAAGAGAATTATCATTCCGCCATCCAGAATCGGCAGGGGTAAAAGGTTCATGACGCACAGCGCGACAGATATTAGCGCGATAAAATCCATCAGGAACCGAAGTCCCGTAGCGGCGCTCTGACCGAAACCGTGAGCCGCCATATCTCCCATCATGTATGTTATGCGAACAGGACCTGACACAGCCTGCGTAAGATCGATTCCTTTAAAAAGGAGTCTTAGGCTTGTAATTGATACAACAAGAGTTTTATAGCCTTCCTTAACGCCCTTTACGACAGCTTCGGGAATGGAAAGATTGGGAGTGCGGTATGTTATCACCTTCCAGGAAATGCCAAGTTCTGTTTCAAGGTCTTTTTCTGTAAATACAGCCTGCAGGGTCACACCGTTACGTTTAATTTCTAGAACAAGCCGCTCCGGTTTGTTTTCCATTATTTTTATAATATCAATGGTGTTAAGTATTGTATTATCATTTGCCCTTGTTATTATATCTCCGGGTAAAAGTCCTTCTCTTTGCGCCGCGCTGCCTTGCGCTATCATATCAATTACAGGATCTGTCCAAAAATAAACGCCGATTTTTCCCGCGCCGCTTGATTTATCCAAAGCCGGCGTTATCTGCAAATTATAAAGAAATCCGTCCCTTTCAACTTTAATGGGAAGAGATTTCTCAGCGTTCAATGCGATGTTTTCTTGCACTTCATGGTAATAGGAAATCTCCTTTCCGTTAATTTCAACAATGCGGTCGCCTGTTTTTAGACCGGCGCTGTCCGCCGGAAAGATTTCGTTTGTAACCTCAGAGGCAAGTATGATCCTGTTATCAAGGGTTTTTATTTCAAAACCGAAACCCCAAATAAAACATAAAAGAATAACCGCGAAGATTAAATTAAAAAACGGGCCTGCGAATGATACAAGTATTCGCGCGGCGGGGCTTGCCGCAAGATACGAGCCTTCTTCAGGTTTAATGCCTTCTTTCATGTTATTCCAGGCTTCGTTATAATCGGTCTCTCCGCTCATCTTGCAGTAACCGCCTACAGGGAACATTCCAAGTCTGTATTCAACATCGCCTATTTTCTTTTTTAGAATTGGATTTCCCCAACCTATGGAAAACGCCTCGACTTTTATTTTCATAAGACGGGCGGCGAGAAAATGGCCAAGCTCATGGACAAAAACCACAACTCCAAGACCCAGTAAACCTAATAATATTTTTAAAACAAGCATATTAAATCCTTAAGGTATAATAACATATTTTAATATTTAATCATATAGATTGTAGAATGTATGATTTCGCCTTGATTCTTGCGGCTGTGTCCGCCTTGAGTATAATGTCTAAATCCATATTATCGCCGCTCCAGTCAGAATCAAGGACATTGGAGGTTATTTTGGGTATATCTGTAAATTTGATTTTTTTATCAAGAAAGGCTGAGACCGCGATTTCGTTGGCGGCGTTATAGGCGCAGGGGTAGAGAGAGCCATATTTTGCGACATTTTGCGCAATCGTAAGCATCGGGAATTTTTCCAAATCGGGTTTAGAGAATTCCAAAGTAAGAGAATCAAAATTAACAGGCTCTAAAATTGACGGGGTAGTGTCAGGCCAGTAAATTGCGTCGTGAATAGGGTGGCGCATATCAGGTTTTGACAGTTGCGCGTAAATTACGCCGTTAAAGAGGCGTATCATGGAATGGACTATACTTTGCGGATGAATCACAACCTTAATTTTATCCACAGGCATATCAAAAAAAACGCACGCTTCAATAATTTCTAGACCTTTATTTGCCATCGACGCTGAATCAACAGTTATCTTAGGTCCCATATTCCACGTAGGATGCTCAAGCGCGTCTTGTGCGCTTACATTATACATTTGTTCAATACTTAAATTCCTGAAAGGTCCTCCCGAAGCTGTTAATAAAATCTCGCTGACAATATTATTAATATTTTCTTTGTGTTCGCCGCGGGAAAATCCTCTTAATAAATGAAAAATTGCCGAATGTTCAGAATCGACAGGAATTATATTTACGTTTTTTTCTTTTGCAAGGCGCATAGCTAACCGGCCCGCCATAACAATTGTTTCCTTGTTAGCCAGAGCCAGACAGGAGCCTGAATTGATTGCGGCAAGAGAAGGTTTTAATCCTGCCGCGCCTGATATACCGTTAATTGTTATATCCGGTTTTAGTTCGTTAATTAATTTGACAAGTTTTTCCGCGCCTTCTTCTGATTCGCCTGTCAGATTACAAACTGCGGACGGAAATTTAATTGAAAGCTCTTCCAGTTCTTTACTTTTGGATCGCGCTGTCAGAAGAACCGGTTTAAAATTTTCACTGTCTCGCGCTATTATATCAAGAGAGCTTTTTCCGATTGAACCTGTCGCTCCAAGAACCGCTACGCGTTTTTTCATTAAATTATAAAAATAAGATGATACATCATGTAAAATATCGGAGCCGCTACAACAATAGAATCGATTGAATCAAGAATACCGCCTCTTCCAAGCATTAAATTTCCTGAATCTTTAAATTCACAGCTTCTTTTTATCGCGGATTCAGCTAAATCTCCGAACATTGCGGCGATTCCTGTACAGAAACCGATAATTGTTGCAATTAATATTAAAGACGTTGCGGTATATCCGTCGTCAACAGGAAATATTACAGGGAATAATAAAGCCGCCAGAATCGCGACAGCGACAGAGCCTATTATGCCGCCGATAAAACCTGCAATACTTTTGTTAGGACTTACCGCGATAATTCCGCGGTTATTGGCGCCCATAAGCGTTCCGAAAAGCCATGCTATTGAATCGCTTGCGAAGCATATCGACAGGAAAAGAAGAATAGCTCCGGGATTCTGCCATACAGTCATTTTAATAAGCCAGTACATAAAAAAACCCGGATATACAAGAAGCGAAAAACAACCTATCGTTCTGCTTAACACAGTTTCGATTTGTGAAGAGCGTGAAAAAACACCGGAAATTAAAGCCAATCCCGCGCCCGACATTATGATAACGCTGACTAACCAATCAGGAAGACCTAAACTAATGTTTAACGTTAACGCCAAAGGAGCCAGCGCGCCAAGAATAAAACTCCAGACTTTTGGAACGCGGATTTGTTTTTTTTCAAGCATCGACGAAAATTCGACAGCCCCTATTCCAGACATTAAAATCGCGGCTATATTTAAGGCAAGATTGTTATAATGCGTAAGAAGCAGTACAAGACAGGCGATAAGAGGAATTCCGATTAGGAAAACCAATAACCTTTCTATAACTTTTTTCATGTTTTTACCCCGCCAAAACGCCTGTCTCTTCCTTGATAATCGGTAATCGCTGTTTCCAGATCTTCTTTATCCCAATCAGGCCATAACTTTTGCGAAATGTAAATTTCCGAGTACGCGCCTTCCCAAAGCAGAAAATTGCTTGTTCTGTATTCTCCGGCGCTTCTGATAATTAAATCAGGATCAGGCACATCGGGATTATCAAGATAATTTCGTATATCGTTCTCTGTTGGATATTTATCTATACTATCGCCTGTTCTTGCATTAATTTCGTTAACAAATCTTTTAAACGCTCTAGTAATTTCATCTCTGCCGCCGTAATTAATCGCAAGAATTACCTGCATTCCGTTAAAATCCTTTGTGCTTTCGATTGAGTCTGTAATTTCTTTTTGAATATCTACAGGAAGACCGTCAATGTTTCCCGCGTGACGAACACGGATCTTATTCCTCTTGCTAAAATCAAATTCAGCGCGAAGGTATTGTTTTACAAGACCCATAATAAAACCTACCTCTTCTTCCGCGCGTTTCCAGTTTTCGGTTGAAAACGCGTAAAGGGTTAAAAACTTTATGCCTAAATCGCTTGCCGCTTTTACGATTCTTTTTGCCGCTTTTAACCCTTCAAGGTGTCCCTGTGTACGGACAAGCCCTCTATGCTTTGCCCAGCGGCCGTTTCCGTCCATGATAATACCGACATGGGCAGGGATCGCTTTTTCCATTACACTTCCATTATTTCTTTTTCTTTTTCTTCAAGTATTTTATTAATTTGATTAATATAATTATCCGTTAATTTCTGAAGTTCCTCGGCGCCTTTTTTTTCGTTATCTTCCGTGAGTTTCGATTCTTTTAAAAGTTTCTTTAATTCTTCATTACCGTCCCTTCGAATATTGCGAATGGAAACCCTGGACTGCTCTGCGTTGTTCTTAGCGAGTTTAACAAGTTCTTTACGCCTTTCCTCAGTTAGCGGAGGAATGGAAATGCGGATTACTTTGCCGTCGTTGGAAGGATTTAACGACAGCTCCGAAGTGCGAATCGCTTTTTCAATCTCTGATATTAAATTTTTATCGTACGGCTGGATAACGATAAGACGGGCTTCGGGAACAGATATATTCGCATTTTGATTCAACGGTGATTTTTCGCCGTAAGCGTCAACGCGAATTCTGTCGAACAGGGAGGCGGAAGCCCGCCCTGTTCTAAGAGCCGCAAATCCTTCTTTAAGGCTTGCGATGGTTTTTAACATTCTGTCTTCACAGGATAATAAAACTTCTTCCATAACGCCTCTCTATTCCGCGCCGACTCTGAAATAAACATAATCTTTTATTGAAAGTTTTGCGCCGGCTTTTTTGCCGCATTCTTCCAGAGCTTTCGCGACAGTTTGTTTTTCGTCTTTTACATAACCCTGTTCCATTAAACAGATTTCGCTGAGGTATTTGGTTACCTTGCCCTGTAAAATACCGGCAAGAACATTATCAGGCTTTCCTTTTAATTTCTCGTCCTTTTCCATTTGAACCTTGAAAATACCTTCCTGTTCTTTTACCCATGCCTGATCGATTTTTGTACGATCGATCGCGGCGGGATTAAAAGCCGCTATGTGAAGCGCAAGAGAGAAAATAAAAGATTTTACTTCTTCGTCTTTAAAAATTTCAGGTTTGTCGGATTCGCATTTTACAACAACGCCGATATTTCCGTCTCCGTGAATATACTGGGTAAGATATTCATTTGAGGATGCTTTTACATTTTTTAATCTTTTAAGCCCCATATTCTCGCGGATTTTTGTAGCAAGTTCCTGTACCATGCCGCTAAGTTCGTCGTTAGGCTCGTTGATGTCCTTTTCCAATGCTTTGTCCGCGATAACGCCGCCTAGAGCTACAAAGTCTGGGTTTCTTGCGACAAAGTCCGTTTCAGCGTTGAGTTCAACAAGCACAGCGGCAGAGCCGTCGCCTTTTGTTTTAACAAAAATCTTTCCTTCGTTAGTTGCTCTGCCAACGCGTTTTTCCAGAGCGGCAAGTCCTTTTTCTTTTAATATTTTTTCTGCGGCTGCAAAATCGCCGTTTGTTGATACAAGCGCGTTTTTACATTCCATCGGTCCCGCGCCCGTTTTATCGCGGAGTTTTTTTACATCCGCGGCGCTGATTTCTGCCATATTTATATCTCCTTACTATATGGTTGTTAACAACAATTGTTAACTAATGATTATTAATAACTTAAGCAGTTTCGAATTTACTCGAAACTGCCGAAGACAACAAAAAAATCGAAGATTTTTTTTACTGTCTTATTCGTCCTGATAAACTTTATCCACATCAACCTGAATCTGAGACGATGAGTTATTTTCTTCCTCAACGACTTCTTCGTCCGCTTTTGCGGCTCTGTAAGCTTCTTCGGTTGTGTATGCTGAATAATCATCAGGTTTAATTTCCCTGTCTTCTTCTTTCATACTCGCGTCGTTTAAAAGCCCTTCCATGTCTTCATCTTCGTCGCCGAGGGTTTCGATGATCTTGAGTCCGACTTCGTTATCCGCTTCTACAACGGCGTTCGCGATAATCTGGGTAAAGAGAGTAATCGCCCTGATTGCGTCGTCGTTTCCGGGGATAGGGTAGTCGATGCCGTCGGGGTTGCAGTTAGTGTCAACAACAGCGACAATGGGAATGCCCTGGCGTTTAGCTTCGGCGACAGCGATTGCTTCTTTTCTTGTATCGATAATAAAAAGAATACCGGGAAGTTCTTTCATTTCTTTTATACCGCCAAGGTTTTTCTGGAGCTTGATTCTTTCTTTTCCAAGACCTGAAATTTCTTTTTTGGTAAGATTTTCAAATGTTCCGTCTACTTCCATCTTCTCTAATTTTTTTAAGCGAAGTAATGATTTTTTAATTGTAACAAAATTAGTAAGCATGCCGCCGAGCCAGCGGTTGTTAATGAAAAACATTCCGCATCTTTCGGCTTCTTTCTGGACGGCCTGTTGCGCCTGTTTTTTGGTTCCCACAAAAAGAACAGTTTTGCCCGCCGCAACGGTTTTTCGAACCGCGTCGTAAGCGTCTTTAATTGATTGAATCGTTTTTTGCAAATCGATAATGTGAATGCCGTTTCTTTCGGCGAAGATATATTTCTTCATCCTTGGATCCCAGCGTTTCACCTGGTGGCCGAAATGTACTCCCGATTCCAGGAGATTCTTCATAGTTACTACAGCCAAAGCTTCCTCCTAACA
>WQSF01000035.1 GCA_009788065.1 Treponema sp. | reverse complement strand
TGAGCCGCTTCGTCAAAATAAATAATTACGTTACGGCAAAATACGACATCGTAGTTCCGTAAGCCAGAATCGTTTTTAAGATTGTGATAGTCAAACTTGATTTTTGAATGAATATCATCATGAATCTTATAACCGCCGTCTACCTTGTCAAAATATTTTGCCAGATAATTATCGGGAATACCTACGATTCTGCTTTCGGCGTAAAAACCTTCTTTGGCGGTCATTAAGCACTTGAGCGAAATATCGCTGGCAAGGATTTCATAATTCCAGGATTTAGGAAGGATTTCAGTTAACAACATTGCTATTGTATAAGGCTCCTCGCCTGTTGAACATCCCGCGCTCCATATTTTGATCGTCCCCGGAACCTTTTTGATCTTTGTGATCAACTCAGGTATAACATATTTTTCCAAAGCGTCAAATTGAGCCTGGTTTCTGAAGAACCGTGTAAGATTTGTTGTGATAGAATCTAAGAAACCTTTTAGCTCTTCTTTATCCTTGTTGATTGTATCAAAATAAGTGACTACAGACGCAACCCCTTTCTCGCGCAGCCGTTCCCTCAACCTGCTTTCCAAAATGGAGCGGTTAGTGGGAGTGAATGTTATACCGCTTTCTTTGTAAATAAGAGCCCGGTACAGTTCAAAATTAGCATCATTGAGAAACTCGTTTTCAGCCATTATTAAATAATATTTGACAATTTGCCGCCTGTCAATTGGTATTTTCGGTGTTTTGTAATACTTTGTTCTTTTTTAATATAATGTTAAAATAAATCATGGAAAAACCGCTATGATGAATATGGATCTGCGCCGCTCCCTTTCATTCATGAAAATCGACAATTTGCCGGTTATAACACCGGAAAACAACGAATTTTTACTTTGTTTTAAGATAAATTCGTCTCAAAGCCAGAGCATTGAGCCTGATCCGGCTTGTTTTTTGGAAAATTTGCTGTTTATGGGGCAAAAAATTGAGGATGACCCAGCTCATGAGCAAGTCGAACTGCCTCAGGGGCATTACCTTTTTTCACAGTTTCGCGCGGACGCGGTTTTAAGCAGGGATGAATGGCTTGATTTGGCTATTGAACAGCAGAAAGACGGTCTTTGGGAACGAAATAAATTATCGGATTTACTTTATATTCGATTTCTTTACGAAGACGGTGCCTTTGTCACTCAGATTTTTAGAGATTATTTCAACATTTAGTAAAAATTTTATAGGTGACTGACACCTTTTGTTTGTTGTTTCTGCGTTTTGTAAAAATTTAAAGGGTGACTGACACCTTTTGTTTGTTGTTTCTGCGTTTTGTAAAAACTTAAGAGGTGACTGACACCTGCCTATAGCCTGACTGCTTCCACCATGTAGCGAATGTCGTAGCCGTTTTCGGCGACCCGAAGCATTTCAATTACAAAAATGACAGAACCGCCCTTCTCGTCGATCAACACTCTTTTAATGTTGTATTGGGCGATCTTCTGGCGCGTATAACCCGGCGCGCCGATGGAGTATGTTTTTTTCTGACCGTTCTGCGAAGTTACTTCAAGGTTGATAATAAATTGCGATCTCACATTTTGCCCGCTGCTTGTAACCGTAGGGATTAAATTTGCCTTGTATGATTTGCCGGATAAAAAATCGCGGAATTCGATACTCTCTCCGTGCGCGGGAGGGTTTTCATCTCTTGATATGTAAAGGGGGAGCCCCTGATTTTGGAAATTAATGCCGTACCGGCTTGAAAGACTTGAATTACCGGAAACCAGCGTGTGTAAAACACCCGAGCCGTCCTGACCCGCTCTTATCGGCGCGCTCTGTGTAAATGAAACTTTACCGCCCGAAACATATGAATTGCTGTTAACGTCGACAACATATAAATCAGCCCAGGGGCGGAGCGAAGGGGACAGAACTCCGTGCTGTCCGAACATGTACGTTCTGCCGTCGGGAGAAAAACCTAGATCGACAAAAACAGCCGTATCCCCCGCCCACAGAGCGGAAAAGCATGTTAACAGCAGAATCGAGACAATCAATACTGTTTTTCTCAATAACATGGAGTTCTCCTTAATTCTTATTATCGGTTTTACATTTTCCGGCTTGAGATAAAATATCTAATGGGATAAGCTTCGATAATGACGCTTTCCGAGAGAAACACCTTTTTTAAAATCGGAATTGCCTTTAGCGCGGTGTGCGCGCTGGCGGTTTTAGGCGCGTCCTTTTTAACGATTCCTGTTTATTCTGATATGGACGCAAGTATCCGCCGTCCGACCGGTTTTTTCCATTTTTTGACGGGCTTCATGGATAATGATTATACCGCCGTTCATGTGTCTCTTTCCGCTTTGGTTTTGTTCTCTCTCGTCGGTCTTATTTTAATTCATTCATTTTTTGAAAGAACCTCCGCCCCGGAAATACTGTACATCGCCATTTTCGCGTTTTCTTTCGCCTTTGAGGTAATCCGCCTGATTCTGCCTTTGCAGATTATTTTTAATTTTTCGTTTTTCTACGTGCTTATTGCGTCGAGATTGCTGCTTTTTACCAGATTTTTAAGTATTTTTTCGCTGTTTGCAGCCGGTTTATGCGCCGCGGGATTGGAAGTGCAAAAAACCCGCAATGTCATTTTTGTGATAATTATCGCCGCTCTGGTTACTGTCATGGGTGTTCCTATCGACGCGTTTAATTGGGACTCCAGTTTTAACATGGTAAACGGTTATTCGTCATTATTTGCCATGGTGGAATTAATTGCTTTTCTTACCACAATGATAAGTTTTGTTATTGCGGCGAAAATTCGCGGTACGAAAGATTATTATTATGTGGCAATCGGCATTTTGCTTGCCATTGCGGGCAGGCACGTTCTTTTAAACGCGGATACATGGGTTGGACCTGTCATGGGTATTTTATTACTTTCTGTCGGGACAGGGTTTCTTTGCTCGAAATTGCATAAAATCCACTTGTGGTTGTAGATTTTCGGTTTTCTTGCCGAAAATAAATAACAATGTTTTCTATAAGAAAAGTTATTTGTTTTATTATATTTCTCTCTTTATTTTTGTGTTTCTTTCCTCATGTTTTTGCCGCTTCAGGCGAAGGCTCATCTGCGGATACGGACATCACTTTAAAAAACGCTCCGCTTTTTCCCCACATGCTTTTTACTGACGCTATAAGCAACTGGAAAAGAGCCGAAAGTTCTCACCCTTACTGGGTAAGCACAATGGAGGAGGCGGAGAATTTTAAACGCCTTGCGAACGATCAAGTTTCTTTTTTATTAAATAACGATATTCTCGCGTACTACGGACATCCAAGTTCGCGTAACATGGGTATTTTAGGCAGATATACGATAGAAGAGCTGGATCGGCTGTTAACCTCCCTCGCCGAAGAATACGAAACAGTCAGCGGCGGTCGCGCCGTTCGAAAAGCTTTTTACCTGATTTACGGTACAGTTTGGCCTCAGGGAGAAATTGGATTAATTAATCACAATGTTTTGATGCGGTACATAGAATACGGAATGAAAAACGATGTTTTGATTTTTATCGATCATCAAATCGGCAGATACGATCCGTTCGATTCACTGAGAAAAATGCTGCCCTATCTTCGTTACCCGAATGTTCATCTTGCGCTTGATCCAGAATGGCGCACCAATACGCCGATGGAAAACATCGGCAACCTGACAGGCGAAGAAATAAACACCGCGCAAAAAATAATGGAAGATTACATCATCGAAAACAACATCCCCGGCGAACGCATGCTTGTAATACATCAATTCAATCATATAATGATAAAAAACAGACCGGCAGTGAGATCGGATTTTAACAGAGTCAGGCTTGTTCACTGCGCGGACGGCTTCGGCGCTCCTGTTTTAAAACGACAGTCCTACAATTACAACGCTCTTGCCTCAAACATGCCTATTAAAGCCTTTAAACTTTTTTACAACTTTGGAATTCCCGGTGCCGGATACGACGACCCGATCATGTCCCCTCAGGATGTTTATAATTTGACACCAAGACCTTACATAATTATGTATCAGTGAAATATTAATAAGTTCTATTTCTGTGATTTTGAAGAAATTTTATATTGCTTTTTTACATGATTTATTGCTTTATTGATTGATTCCTGTAAAACGACAGTCAGATCCTGTGAAAATTGGTATAATTCTTTTTTATTAGCGTCATTTTTTAGCTGTGATTTAGGGTTCATATTTTTTTCATTCGGGATTAATAGCTCAAAAGCGTCAATTTCAAAGGCTTGTGCGAACTTTGTCAATGTTTGAGAGGATACCCAAGTGTTTCCCGCCTCAATATCTGCCAGAAAATTAGTAGAAATGTTTATTTTCTCCGCTAACGCAAATTGTGACCAATTTCGGCGATTGCGGTATTTCTTGATATTATCACTGAGAATATTTTTTAATACCTGTTCTTCCGGAGTTTTTTGCTTTGCCACTATATATTTATGTTTGCTCATATCATATATTTTATGCTATCCGATAATAGGAGTATAAATACTATTGCTAATAGGAGTAGTTTATGTTATGATGTTCTCGGAACATAAATTATAAAGGAGTACTATGTTGAAAAAAATAGTTATAAAAACATTGTTTTCAATGGAAGCTATGCAAAGCATAGCAATTATCGCTCTTACGGCGGTAATCGGGTTTTCGTTTGCTGCCTGCGGCGAAGAAGATAACGGCAACGGCAATGGCGGCGGCGGTAACGGCATTGATTTTATCAGCGTGACTGCAAACGGTTCTGCCGCGCAGACTACCACGCAGTTGACTTTAACCTTTAGCAAAGTTATACCCCCTAGTAGTTACGATAATTCGCCTTTTTCTGCTGGCAATATAACATTAAGCGGCATAACAGGCGTTGGTAAGGGAACTCTAAGCGGTTCAGGTCCGACATATACTTTGAATATTAGCGGCTTTAGCTCTGGTGGCGCTTTGACTGTATCAGTATCAAGTCCGAACCCCTATTCCGTACCCATAAACGGCTCACCGAAAACAGTAACCATTTATCATGACGGCGCAGGTGTAATGACATGGACAACTGTAAATGGCTCATTTGGGGAAGTTAGAGCTATTGCTTGGGGAGGGACATCAGGCAGTGAAAAATTCATTTGTAACAGAGGATTTTATTCAGCAGACGGTATTACATGGACAGCTACAACGGGAACGGTAGGCAGTTTGGCTATTGTCTGGGGAGCCGACAAGTTTGTTACTAGTGGAGGCAACTATTCAGCAGATGGTATTAATTGGACAGCCGGAACATTACCCAACACCATTAGCCAAACTGTCGGAATTGCTTACAGCGGCAGCAGATATATTATTGGCGGAGCAACAGGTGAAGGCGGATGGGCGACAGGCGGCGGTATCGCATATTCATCTAACGGCACATCAGGATGGACTGTCGTAAAAGATTCCGCATTTGGCTCCCATACGCAGGGGGTATCCGGCAGAGTTGACTATATTTGTTACGGAGGCGGCAAGTTTATTGCCGGTGGATCCGATCATGACTATAAAGATTTCATAGCATATTCCACGAATAACGGCGCAAGCTGGACAAAGGTGACAAACAATCCGCTCAGTTACGGCGTTAATGATTTCGCTTACGGAGGCGGTAAGTTTGTTGCTGTTAGCGCCGCTGGCGGTATTGCATATTCATCGGACGGTATAAACTGGACTAAAGCAGCGAATAGTACATTTGGCAGCAGTAGTATAGAAGGCGTTGCTTATGGCGGGAATAGATTTGTCGCTGTTGGGAGAGACGGTAAAATAGCGTATTCCTTTGACGGCATTACATGGACAGCCGTAGCGAATACTACCTTTAGCAGCACTTCGAATATTTACGGTATTGCATATGGAAACGGAAAGTTTGTCGCAGGCAGTTATGATGGTAAAATAGCGTATTCTTCTGTGAACTAAATAAAATATGAGGCTGTCGCAAGGCAGCCTCATTTTTTTTATTTCACAAACAATTTATAAAAGAGTAATATAAATTTATATCCTATATACGGGAAAATTCTGAATAGTTTAAAGGGATTTTGGAAGCAGTAGCCTACCCATTCAAGGCCGGAGTTGAAGGCTCGGCGCGAGGGGTGTTTTTTCTTTTCGGCGAATACGTCGAAAATATCGCTGCACCAGAGTCTTAAGCCGTTTCCGAGGGCGGCGTTGTTTTTGGCGATCCAGCGTTCGCCGCTGCGGATGCCTTTTCCGGCTAACAACAGAGACGGCGATGATTTTTTTATCGCTTTTATGATTGTCGGCTCTTCGTAGCGTTTAAAGTAACCGGGGAAACGTCCGACAATGCGAAGGCGCGGGAATGTTTGTCTCATGTTTTGTTCGGTTTTTAAAAGGACTTTTCGTTTGCCGCCGAGAAGGTAGCAGGAGAATTCGCGGTTTTCTAAAGTTGTAAGAGCGCTGATTATAAAATCGAACGGCATATAACGATACGCTTTTTTTCCTGTCAGGAATTTGATGCCGCTGATTAAACTTTTTGAAATGGGAATTATTAGGGATGCTTTTGTAACATAACTGCGGTATTCGCCGCTTCTTCGCGCGCGTAACAGATCCCACAGCGAAAGAAGAATGATATTGTGTTCTTTTTCTTCTTTTAACAAATCGTAAATTACATTACTAAGCTGATCGGGCGCGACAATATCGATCGGGACTTTTATGAGGCTTATACGCTGTCGAGATTCGCCTGTTTGTTCAGTTTCTGAAGTCAGGCTTGTTTCAATTCCCACGTATTCTTCTCCAATAATAAAATACGAATTGCCGCAGAGCAGTAAAGGGCGGCAGTTTCTGTCCGCAAAATTGTATCCCCAATGGTTATCGGTTTAAAACTGTTTTCCAAAAAGAGAGTTACCTCCCTGTCAGAAAAACCTCCTTCCGGCCCGACAGCCAAAACCACAATTTCGGGTTTATTATAAAGATAACTGTGAAGGCTTTTCTGTTCAAGTCCCTGATGATGAAACAATAACCCAAGAGCGCCCCGCTCTTTAAGTTCTCTCCAAAGATACAATAATTCATTTATCGTTACCGGCTCGCGCAGACTGGTAGAAATTCCTGAGCCGCTTTGCTGTCTTGCCTCTTTAATAATTTTTTCCCATCGCAGAAATTTTTGGCTTTCCGCGCCGATTTTTTTTGCCACCGAAAATTCCGACACAAAAGGGACTATTTGTGTAATACCGCCTTCTGCCGCCTGCCGCGCGATCAAATCCATTTTATCGCCTTTAGGCAGCGCTTGAAATAAAATTATTGGCGCAATGGAAGCCGATTTCTCTCCTTCTGCGCTCTTTGCGCCTTCGTGTCCCTGCGGGATGAATTTGGGATCAATATCGTGTATACATTTTCCTGTTAGAACATTGTGAGTAATTGTTTTAATTTGCACCTGTGTTTCTCCGCCGTTTGGCAGCCGCGCGGTAAAAAATTCTCCTGCCGCGAGGCGCCTGACATGAACGAGGTAATGGTAATTATTTCCGTCAATATGAACTGTACCGTCTGCATCCAGTTCTTCGCTTAATAAAAACTGCTTCACCTTTTAAACATCCATTATGAGGCTATTGCAATATTTTCCTGTTCCGCTTCTTCCTGCAATGTTTTTAACGATTTTGCATTCTTCAGCAGGTTGTTGTAATTTCCGCTTTTTAAGATGTTTATCGCTTCAAGCAACTGGATGTCGTATTCTAAATCATAAACAGGAGCGATGACAGTTCTGTTCAATTCATTTCTGATAAGCCGTTTAAGTAACGGCAAATCAAGGTGGTATTCGCTTTCCAGAGATTTTGCGAATGTTTCAATTTGCACCGCGGTTGCTTTCGGATTTGTTTTCGCGAATTCAGAAATTTTGTTGGCGTTTATCAGCCTGTTTAATTTCTCCGCGTCCTCTTCCGAGTATTCAGGAAACTTGACTTCGCGATCCGGCGGAATGCCGACTTTATCGATATTGACATTGCTTGGCGTATAGTAACGCGCTGTTGTAATTTTAAAACCTGTACCGCTTAACGGATAAACCTGCTGCACCGATCCTTTGCCGTATGTGTTTTCTCCGACAAGATACGCTCTTCCGCGATCTTTAAGCGCGCCTGCGACAATTTCCGAAGCAGAAGCCGATCCTCTGTTTATCAAAACAATAACGGGAATTTCCGCCGGAACAAGCATCGATCGCCTTGCGTTGAATTCGCGGTTCTCGGACGGGATTCTTGATCGCGTGCTTACAACAAGCCCTCCGTCCAAAAATAAATTCGCGATATCGACTGCGGAGTCCAAACGTCCGCCGTAATTGTTTCTTAAATCCAATATTAAATTTTTATAATTATTCGCGCGGAACTCGCCGATGGCTTCTCTCGATCTGTCCGCTGTAAACGGAGTAAACGTAAGCAATTTTAAATAGCCGGTGCTGCCGATCATCGCGTGTTTAACGGTAGGCACTTCAATTATGGCTCTGATTAATGTAACCGGAAACTCCATTTTTTCTCCGCGCTTGATGATCAATTTTACGCTTTCACCGGGTGTTCCCCTCAACATTGAAAGCACTTCGTCCATTGTAATTGTTTCTGTCGGAACTCCGTTTATATCGATTATAAAATCGCCGGGATTTATTCCGGCGCGCCATCCTGGAGTATCTTCGATTGGAGACGCAACTTCAACCCACATCGGTTTTCCGTCGGGGCGCGGTACAACCGCTTTTGTTATATTCAACCCGACTCCCCCGAAACTTCCCTGAGTTGTGTCGGTTAAATCGGTCATATCTGATTCCGTTAAAAATGTCGAATACGGATCTTCCAAAGAATTAAACATTCCCGTCATTGCGCCTTCAAAAAGCACTTTGGGATCAACTTCATCGACATAACTGCGGCTGATAAAATCAAATACATTTTGAATTAAATTCGTATAATTTCGTACTTGAGACTGCGTGTTTCCCGGATTTGCCTGAGCGGCGGCTCCGGGGATTAAAGCAAAAGAGAATAATAAACTAAATATGACGGTCGAGGTTATCCATAGCCATGCAAACGGCGGTTTTTTATACTTTCTCTCCATAATAACTCCTGTTATAATTATGATATATTTCAACTAAAAAGGGTAGTAATATGTCAAAGAAGAAACAAATTAAAAAACCGCTGATTACACTAATAATTACATGTTTGGTTTTTATAACGATTGCGGGTATGCATTTACTTGGGGTTTTCAATTTTCTGGAATATAAATCTTATGACATGAGAGTGCTTTTTTGGGCTGATTCAGCGCTCAGCAGAGGTTCTGATGATATTGTTTTAATTTATATTGATCAGGCAAGTATCGACTGGGCTCAGCAGGATCGCGGATGGGGTTGGCCGTGGCCGAGACAGGCTTATGCCGAGATGGTTAATTACATGAACTTGGGAAAAGCCAAGTCGCTGGCGTTCGATGTTATTTTTTCCGAGCCTTCGGTTTACCGCAACGCGAGACAGGATGAGATAATCGACAATGCGGTAAAGGATTTAGAAGATGCCGAAGCGCAAAACGCCGCAGTTTCGCGAACCGCTTCGTCCAGAGCGGAGAGAACCGCAGGCGCTGAAGATCAGTCTAGAGCCGGAGGTTTTGGAAGAAGCGCTTTTAGATCGGCGATAGAAGCTCTCCGCAGTTTGAGCGCCAGAGAAGACGACGGCTCTTTTATCGAAGCGTCAAGAAATTTTAAACATGTTGTGCAGACTGTTATGTTCAGCAGTCAGTCGGGCAGTTTTCTTTCATGGCCGTACGGACTTGACGCGCCGTTATTCGAACTTTCAAATTTTGAAACGATACTGGACAAGTTCAGCATCGGAGAAGATGAAAAAGCGATTTTCCCAATCGACGGTTTAAGAGAATCCGCCGGCGCTTTGGGAAGTGTTACCGGAATTCCTGACCCTGACGGCGTTATTCGCAGATTAAAACCTTTTACCATTTTCGACGGCAGAGCGGTTCCCGGACTTTCATCCGCTTCGCTTATAGTTTCAGGAAAAGAGCCGCAATTATTTTACAATAATAAAACCGGTATTATTGATTGGGACGGCGTTTCGATTCCTGTCGACAAAAACGGTTTGGCTCTTCTTCGCTACAGGGGAGATTTGAATGACAAATATTTTCCATACAGGGCGATGGATATTCTGTTGAGCGCGCAGGCTCAATCCAAAGGTATGGATTTGGATTTCGGAGATTATATGACAGCGTCCGGGATTTGGTGGAAAATGCTGACGCCTGAAAACTTTGAAGATAAATATGTATTTGTCGGTTATAACGCGCAGGGGCTTTTTGATATTTTCAGTACGCCGATTTCTTCTGTGTATCCCGGAGTGGGCAACCACATTACCATGCTGGATAATATGCTCAACAATGATTTTATTTATCAAAACAGCCAGAAAGTTAACCTGCTTGTTCTTTTTGCTGTTGTTGTTTTAATTGTCTGTCTTACAATTTTTTCGCATCGTATTTCGTTATCAATCGCCGGTACGATTATTGCTTTTGTTATAATCGTTGTAGGCAGTTTTATTCTTTACCAGTTCGGCGGCGTTTGGGCGCCGATGGTAACATATCTTGCGGGAACGCTTGCCGCGTTTGTTACTGTAACTCTTTACAATTACGCGACAGAGGGCAGCCAAAAACGTTTTATTAAATCGGCTTTTTCACAGTACCTTTCGCCGAAGGTAGTAGATCAGCTCATCCTCGATCCTTCTCAATTAAAACTCGGCGGCGAAAAAAGAGAGATGACAGCCATCTTCACCGATATTCGCGCGTTTTCAACATTTTCCGAAGCGTTAGGTGATCCTGCAAAACTTGTAGAACTTCTCAATTTCTATCTTACAAAGATGAGCAATATCGTTCTTGATAATCAGGGAACAATCGATAAATACGAAGGAGACGCGATCATCGCCTTCTTCGGCGCGCCGATTCATTTTAATAACCATGCTTCTCTTGCCTGCCGCGCCACCATAAAAATGAAAAAAGCCGAGGCGGAAATTAACCGCGAGGCGTTGTCTCTCGGACTTATCACCCCCGGTGTAATGCAGGCTATGGCAAAGAAAGGTGTAATCAAGAGTATCGACGATCCTCATCCGATATTTACACGGCTTGGAATCAATACGGGGGACATGGTTGTAGGCAACATGGGCACTCCCAACAAAATGGACTATACAATCATGGGTAACGCGGTTAACCTTGCGGCGCGCCTTGAAGGCGTAAACAAACAGTATGATACAGGCGGCATTTTAATCAGCGAATATACAAGAGCGCATATCGGCGATGAGTTTATCCTGCGGCCTTTGAGCAGGGTAAGAGTTGTCGGTATTAATACGCCGCTCCGTCTTTACGAACTTTTAGACATCGCGCAAGAAGCCGAGCCGGAACTTTCTGAAATGGTAAAAAGCTGGGAACAGGCTTTTAATTTTTATGAAAACAAAGATTTCCTGGCAGCTCAGAATATATTTCAATCGATATGCAGAAAAAACGAAACGGATATGGCGGCGAAAAAATATCTTAACAGGTGCGTTAAATTTATCGCTTCGCCGCCGGATGATAAAACATGGGACGATGGTGTAGATAATTTGACGGAAAAGTGATATAAATAATAATGTAAAGAGGTGGCGAATGAAAAGATTTTTAACTATTTTATGTTTAACGTTATTTGTAACCGGATTTGCGGCAGCGCAGGTTCGGGTTGGCGGCACCTTGTATGTGTCCGTAAAAACCATATCGTTAAAAGCTGGTACCGGATTTTTCTCGGGTACCAAGGGAACCTTGAATCTTGGAGATCAGGTTACTGTCATTCAGATAAGCGGAAAAAATGTGGAAGTCAGGAGCGTCAGAAACACCAGTCTTACGGGTTGGACGTCTTCTGGAAATTTTACAACAAAACAGATAGTTACAGGAACCAGCAGTACAGCCACGGCAAAAGAAGTAGCTCTTGCCGGAAAGGGATTTAATCAGGACGTTGAGCAGTCATACAGAAATCAACAGCGAAATTTAAATTATGCGGATGTAGACAGAGTCGAAACTATAACGGTCAGCGAAACAGATCTTAAGAGATTCCTTGATGAAGGCCGTTTAAAAACAGGAGAATAACATGAAAAATAAATTTTATATTATCGCGGTAATTGCTTTTGCCTGTGTTATGTTTTCTTGTCAGAGTGTTTCTATACTCGCGCAAGTTGCCGGAGCTGTCGGTCTTGTAGATAAAAATACCGCAGACGCGATTAGCCAATCCGCCATTGCGATCGGCACAGCCGCGGAAGAAATAACGCCGGAACAAGAATACTATATTGGAAGAGCTGTTGCCGCCAATATTCTTAGTTCATATAAATTGTGGACAGGAAGCGCCGCATTAACTTCTTATTTAAATAATATTTGCGCGGCGATTACAATTAATTCTCCTCGTCCCGATGTTTTTAACGGTTATCATGTGGCGATTCTGGACAGCAATGAAATTAACGCGTTTGCGACTTCCGGCGGGCATATCTTTGTTACACGCGGGCTCATCGGCGCGGCGAAAACGGAAGACGCTCTCGCAGGCGTAATTGCGCATGAAGTCGCGCATATTCAATTAAAACATGGCATTAAAGCGATTAAAAACAGCCGCATTACACAGGCGATTTTAGTGACAAGTACATCGGCAGCCGGAGCTGTAACCGGAATGAATGTCAGCCAGCTTACCGATGTAATGAAAGAATCAGTCGGCGAAATTGTTTCCACGCTTGTTACCAACGGTTATTCGCAGAGTCAGGAATTTGAAGCCGACACCACCGCGTTATCGCTCATGGCAGGCGCCGGTTATAATCCTTCAAGCCTGATCGAAGTCCTCAGAGTTTTAAGCACTCTGCAGACATCAGGTTCCGGTTTTGGAAAAACGCACCCCACTCCTGCAGCCCGCATTACCAACGCGGAAAGAACGCTCAGAAATTACAATGTAGCGGATAACAGTTCTTTAAGACAGGCGAGATTCGCGGCGGCGACAAAATAATCCGCTGTATGTTAAAAAAAGGCCGTCCTGCAAGGACGGTTTTTTTATTATGTTTCTTTTTTTGACCTAATCGGTCTTAATTGTTCCGGTTTAACTTTTCTTGGATCATTAACGCCGTCCGGGAGCTGTCTTCCTTCCTCGGGCGGAACGTCTTCTTCTTCAAATTTGCCGTCCGCGTCCCACAGTTCGCTTTGATGAGGCGAGCCTTCGGCGATGTCCAGTTCTCCGTTTTTAAAACGCACAGTAATAAGTTTGGTAACGCCTGATTCCTGCATCGTAACGCCCAAAAGAGTTCCCGCCCCCGTGGTGGTTTTTTTGTTATGTGTAATGATAATAAACTGGCTTGTGTCGCTGAATTCCTGCAGAAGATGGACAAAGCGCCCGACATTCTGTTCGTCCAGAGCAGCGTCAATTTCATCCAATAAACAGAACGGACTTGGTTTTACCATGTAGGTGGCGAACAATAGTGCAACGGCTGTCATTGAACATTCGCCGCCCGAAAGCAGACTAAGGTGTTCAAGCTTTTTTCCCGGCGGCTGCGCGAGGATTTCGATGCCCGATTCCAGCACATGGTTGGGATCGGAAAGCCTGAGTTCCGCCCGCCCGCCGCCGAAAAGCCGCCTGAACATGTTGTGGAAATTTTTCTTTATACGGTTGTATGTGTCAAGGAATAACTGTGAGGATTCCTGACGAATCTCAGCGGTAAGGTCTTCCAGGTCTTTTCGCGCTTTTTCAAGGTCCGCCATCTGCCCGTTTAAAAAATCGTAGCGCTGTTTTGTTTCCGCGAATTCTTCCGGCGCCATCAGATTTACAGAGCCGAGTTCTTTCATTTTTGCGCGCGATGAAGCGAGTTTTTCTTTTAACAAGGCGGGGGCCATTGTAATGTTGAATATGCGCTCTTCAAACTCCATTAAATCTCTGGAATGAGTTTCCCTGAAATTTTCCTGAGTGTTTTTTATCTCCATTTCGGACTGTACAAGTTCAAGGTGGATTTTTTCCAAAGCTTCCTGCACCTTGCTAAGCTCCGCCATTCTTTTATTGATAACAACTTTTTTACTGGCGACATTATCGTTTCTTTTGCGAATATCTTTTTCCAGTATTTCAAGTTCGGATGAATACGCTTTTGTTTTTTCTTCGATATCGGCAATTATCGCCTGTACTTCAGAAATGTGCCTGTCAATTTCTTCCAGTCTTTGCCTGTAAAGAGAAAGTTCGTCTCTGATATTTTTAAGAAGCGATTCCTGACCTGAAAGTTCGCGTCTTATAAGTTTTGCCTGCTCTTCCGCTGACTGGGCGCGGGCGTTCATTTGCGCCCTGTTCACTTTCATGTTTTCCAAAGTCGCGCGGTATTCGTCGATTTTTGCCATCAGGTTGACATTATCTTCGTGCAAGGTTTTAATCCGAAGCCGCCGTTCTTCTATGCCGCTTTTGGAAGCTTTTATCTGCTCGTCCAACGCGCGTTTTTTTGTGATGATTCCCTGCGGGGCTAGGAACTCGTCGATAAAGATTGGAGACGCTTCGCGATAACTGTTAAATAATTCAATCGCTTTATCCGCTCCGGCGGCTGCTTCGACCAAACCCGCAAGCAGGGCATCGGTAATACGCCCGATTTCCGCGGCATCCACGCCGCCTGTCCTCTCTGCGGCAGCCACAAGATCGCGTATTAATGCCTCTCTGCCGGAAAGGAGAGCGCGAAGCTTGCCGAGAGTTTCGTATAACGCCGTCTCCGCGTTCTTGCGTTCAGCCGCCGAATAACCCGCTTTTGTTAAACCTGCGTCAAGTTCCGCGACAATGTCGTCTGTTATTTTCGCAAGTTCCTTTTCATGTTCTAAGAGCTGTTTTTCGATGCCGATAATATCCGCTTCGGCTCTTTTTGATTCTTTTTCGTTCTCGCTGATGCGTCCCGCCGAAAGCTGGATATTTTCTTCAAAAGAGCGGATATTTTCTCCTATGCTTTCGCATTGTTTTCTTAGTTCCTGTACAATCGAATCCTGACCCGATGCGTCGTTGTTCAATTCTGTTATTTTTTGAATCGCCTGTTTTTCGCGCTCTTCGTTTTGACCTATCTTTATTTTATTTTCATTACGCTGTTCGTTAAACAGGCGCACTTCGTTTTCTTTTGCGTTTTTTTCAAGAGCAAGACCGTAAATATTTTTTTGCAGTTCCACAAGCCGCGCTTCCATGGAGTTTACTTCGTCCATGTTCGCTTCCAGCGCTTTATTTTCCGCTTCCATTTCCGCGCGGATTCTGTCGCGGTCTTCCGTTCTGCGCCTTAAAGTATCGTTTTTTTCGTCTCTTTCGTACCTGAATTGTTTTAAACGCAGCAGTTGAATATCAAGTTCATAATTGAAAATCTCATCGCGGAGCGTGCGGTATTTAAGCGTTTTCTCTGACTGAACTTTTAAGCTGTCATGGGCGCGTTTTACTTCGTTTAAAATTAACTCTACTTGCCGGACATTTTCTTCGGTCTTGGCAAGGTTGCGCTCTGCTTCCGCTCCCCGTTCGCGGTAGCGCGTAATGCCTGCCGCTTCTTCAAAAAGATAACGTCTTTCTTCCGGTTTGGAAGAAAGTATCTGATCGATTTTTCCCTGCTCCATTACAGAGTATGCGGCTTTACCGACGCCTGTATCCCAAAATAGTTCGCGTATGTCTTTAAGCCTTACCTGCGCGCCGTTAATAAAATATTCGCTTTCCCCCGAACGGTAAAGCCTTCGTTTTATCTCGATCTCGGGCATGTCCATCGGCAATAGACCCGTCTCGTTTGCGATGCTTAAAGCGACTTCCGCGACATTTAACGGTTTTCTGGACTCCGTACCGCCGAAAATAACATCTTCCATTTTTTCCGCGCGCAGGGATTTGATGGCATGTTCTCCCAAAACCCACTTAACCGCGTCTACAACATTGGACTTCCCGCAGCCGTTTGGACCCAAAAGGGCAGTGATGCCGTCGTTAAATTCGATATCCGTCCGGTCTGCAAAAGATTTGAAGCCGAGAATGGAGAGCCGCTTAAGAAACATAGGTTAAAACTGTCCTTCTCTCATGAAGCCCTGTGAGAGCCGTTCGATTAATGTGTCTACCTGTTTTTGGCTGTTGAATCTGAAATTATCAAGAGGGCTCAGATCAAATTGATCGTAGGAGACGTTTTTGTTTTCGTATTCGCAGAACATATTTGCAAGGTATACCGTATCTACCAAATCTTTACAATCCAGCGGAGCGGATTCGGGATCATGGTGGAAACGGATTGCGGCGACAAGTTTGTCGGGGAAATTCCATTTTTCAGCGATAAGAGCCCCAATCTCCGCGTGATTTAAACCTGCCGATAAGTCTTCGAATGTGGATGTCGGCAGATTTTTATCGGAACAAAGATTTTTCATTCTGTTAATTAAATCGGGATGCACGCTGGAGAAAATAATTTTTCCCATGTCGTGTAACATTCCGCCGACATAAACGTCGTCCAATAAACCCTGATCGTTTTTGAAATTCTTCGCGAGATTGAACGCGTAAAAAGCCGTTTTGTACGAATGTTCCCAAAGTTTCTTTTTGTCGATTGTATCATCGCCGAGAATTTTTTGCGTACCGTATGAATAAAGCAGGTTTTTAATTCCCTTAATGCCGATCATTTTTACCGCGTCGGAAATATTATCAACTTTTTTGGAAAGCATGTATTGCGCGGAGTTAACGATTTTCAGTAAATCGCCTGTAAGCGCCGGGTCCATCGATATTTGTCTTGCGATTTTCGGCATGTCGGAATCCGGATCATTTATAAGCTTTTGAATCATCATGATATTTTCCGGGAACTGCGGCAGGCTGTTTATGCTTTGCGCGATTTCTTCTGAAAGAACAGACATTCCCTTTACTGTCGCCTGATCAAGCGGAATCTGAATACTTGCGATTGTCAGTTTGTCTGTTGTTTTTAATGTAAACGCGTCGTCATCAAGTCCAAGTTTTTTTAACATCAATACAAGAATTACCAATCCCAAACCGGCGCCTTCGGAATCATCAAGCACCTGAGCGAGAGCGTCTTCCAAACTGCCGTACTGGCGCGATCTTGCCATCTTGTCCTGAATGCGAAGCCGCTCTTTTTTTGTCGCGGTAACATTGTTGCGTATCTCTACAAGAATTGTATTTCTTTTAACCTGTAAAATAACTTTTATGTAATAACCTTTTTCTTTCTGAAGCTGAAGGTAATGCGCAATATTGCTGATTGTGTCTTCTTTAAAAGTTTTCATTCCCGTTTCGTAATCGGCATCGTTATGAATATTCAAACCGCGTTCGGTAAAGTAAACTCGTTTTGTATTTGCTTTTTTCGCGTTAACGACCAGCTCTTGTATACAGTAAATAATGTAATCTTTTAACTTAATTTGATTCATCTGCCTTAGAAACACGTCAGTTACCTGTTCAATGTAAACTTCGATTTCTTTTGGGAGAGTATATGTAGTTATTGTCAGCGGAAGGCCGGACTGTATGGCTTTTCTTATTTTTTCTTCATCCACAACCAGTTCTGGCGCAGAATTCATATAACTAACCTGCCTTTTAAAACAAATATCTGATATATAGTAATCATATTCAAATTCCTTCCAATAATCAAGATCATATGCGTACTGTATCAAAATGATACAGTATATTTGTGTATTTTTGTCCCTGTGTCATTTTCCCCATAACGCGTGAAATATAATCGCATAAATCATCATAAATTACCCTAAAACCTTCAAAATTACTAAAAAATTAACTTGGCACGATTCTTGCTATTAATAAGTTATAAAAGGTGGAAAATATGACAGAAAAAGGAAAAAGTAAAGAACTGAGAGACAACCTCGCAATTTATCTGAGCGAAATTAATTGCATTCCCATGTTAACCCGGGAAGAAGAGGAAGTGACTGCCCGTTTGGCGGCGTCTGGCAACAAAAAAGCGAGAGAAAGGCTTGTAAACGCCAATCTTCGTTTCGTTGTCACGGTAGCTAAGAAATATCAGGGGCTTGGTTTACCCCTGGATGATTTAATCAGCGAAGGCAATATCGGATTGATCAATGCAGCGGACCGTTTTGATGTCGAAAAAGGATACCATTTTATTTCATATGCGGTCTGGTGGATTCGTCAGGCAATCATGAGCGCTTTGTGCGAAAAATCCAGAATGATCAGGCTTCCTGTGAACCGCGCCGCCGATCTTGTTAAAATTGAAAAAGCCGGAAAAATGGTGGAAAAAAATATGTCGCAGGACGATGAAATTTCGGAGATTGCCGGTCTTTTAAGCATGGAAAAATCCCGCGTTACGGACATCATCAATATATCCAGAGAAATTCTTTCGCTCGATAATCCCGTCAGCGACAGGGATCTTCCGCTGAAGGATTTTATCGAAGATGATATGTACATAACTCCCGATAAATATGCCGAGCATAATTTGATGAAAATCGATATCGATAATGTTCTTGACACTCTTAATGACGACGAAGCCGATATTATCCGGTGCCATTACGGTCTCGGAAGGCAGGCAATGTCGCTTAATGAAATCGGCGCTCGTTACAATCTGAGCAAAGAGCGCATCCGCCAGATAGAAGAAAAAGCTTTAATGAGACTTCGTAACCCGATAAGAGCGGAAAGGCTGGAATCATATGTCGCGTGACGGATATTCTGATAATTTGTAAATTATTACGAAGTGACTGACACTTTTTGAATGTTTTTCATGTGTTTTGTAAAATATTTGGGGGTGACTGACACCTTTAGTTTGACAGCTTTCAACATAGCGGTTTATCCTTATACATATACTCTGATATAAGGATGGAATGAACTATGAAAAGAATTATTATCATTGCAACCGCGGTATTGATGGTTGCAGCCGTTTTTTCTTCTTGTTTAAAAACACAAAGCGGCTCGGAAATCACTCTTATCAACAATAAGATTGAAATTGACGCGGCATTAAAAGCTTATGCGGCTATATATGAAAAACAAACCGGTATTAAAGTTGCAATAAGGAGTTTCGGCGGCGAGACTCCTTACGCGCCCAATATCGCGGCAATGTTCAACTCCGGCACAGAACCGGAAATCTTCGTCATCGAAGGCAAGGCTGGATACGATGATGCAAAACGTTCGGGAAGAATCGTAGATCTTTCAAACGAACCGTGGGTTAATGATACCGATGTGGCGTACATCGATCCGGCGGACGGCAAAATTATCGGTTTCCCTGTCGCCGTTGAAGGCTGGGGTCTCGGCTACAACAAGGCGCTTCTCGCAAAAGCCGGAGTTGATCCCAACTCTCTTACAAACGCGGCGGCAATGAAAGCGGCTTTTGAAAAAATTGATTCGATGAAAAGCCAGCTTGGTCTCGACGCTGTTGTATCGATGGTCGCCGGTCCCGGAATGACATGGGTTACGGGGCTTCACGGCGTGAACGCCTACCTTACCCTCGGTTTACCCTATAACCACTCAACCGGAATTATCGACATGATGCTCGACGGCAAGGTTGACAGCGCGCGCCTTACAAAATTCGCAGAATACTACAACATGCTTTTTAGATACTCAAACAGAAACACTCTGCTTACAGGCGGCTATGATCAACAGCTCGGCGATTACGCGATCGGAAAAACAATGTTTATCCATCAAGGCAACTGGACAGATCCTACTTTCCAGGACTTGGGTATAACGTTTGAAATGGGTTATGTTCCTCACGCGTATTTGGATGAAACCACAGACGGCATCTTTGTCGGCGCTCCGTCATGGTATCTGATCAACGCAAAATCCAAAAATATCGAAGAAGCGAAAAAATTCCTTATCGCTATGGCAAGCACTCCCGAAGGGCATGACTACATGGTCAACAAAGCCGGAATGGTGCCTGCTTTTAAATCTGTTACTTACACACCTGCCGGTCAACTGTCAAAAGCTGTTCAGGAATGGGCAAGCAAAGGAAAAATTTACTCATGGCAGCAGAATGAAATGCCGGACGGTTTCGGCATGAATACTCTTGGACCGATTTTCCATCAGATGGCGTCGGGGCAGATTGGCGTTGCGGAATTTGTAAGATTGTTTACTAATTCTGTCAGCAGTATTAAGTAGGTTAAATTGATTAACACACTTTTTAAAAAGCCCGGAGGGAAATTCAGAGGCAATCTTTTATTTATCTTATTTCTGTTTCCCTCGGTTTTTGCTTTTATAATGGTTATAATAATTCCTTTTATAATGGGAATATATTATTCGTTTACGGACTGGAACGCGATAACAGGCACTGAAGTAAAATGGGTCGGACTTAAAAATTACTTTGCTGTTTTTAAAGACATCACTTTCCTTCATTCGTTTTTGGTGACTGTCGCTTACGCCGTAATAAGTATTTTCGTGCTTAATGTCTGCGCGTTTTTTATGGCGTTGCTTGTTACCAGCAAACTTAAGCTTAACGGTATTTACCGCGCGGGCTTTTTTCTGCCAAACTTGATCGGCGGAATAATACTCGGCTACATCTGGCAGTTTATTTTTAACAACGCCATTCCGTCGCTCGGTGAAGCGGTTGGATTTATGTGGTTGAAAAACAACCTGTTCCTGGCAAACAGATATCTGGCGCTTCTTGCGATTGTAATCGTCGGCACATGGCAGTACGCAGGCTACATAATGATGATCTATGTCGCCGCGATTCAGGGTATTCCCGACTCGCTTATCGAAGCCGCCGAGATTGACGGCGTTAATTACGGTCAGCGTCTTAAACACATTATCTTCCCGCTTGTAGCTCCGGCATTCACGGTTTCCATGTTCCTTACACTTGTTAATTCGTTTAAACAGTTTGATGTAAACTTTGCTCTTACAGCCGGCGGTCCTTCCGGTATGTTCATGGACAAAGCGATAATGACAAATGAATTCCTCGCGTTGAATATTTATCAAACCGCTTTCGCGTACCGCCAGCTTGCGCAAGGTCAGTCGAAGGCGATTCTCTTCTTCATTGTTCTTGTCGTCATTTCATTGATACAGGTGCGCGCCAACAAAAAGAGGGAGATAGAAATGTGATGAAAGCAAAAAAATATTATATTTTAGAGGCTGTCGCAATTTTATTATTCCTGATCTATATGCTGCCTTTCGCGCTTGTATTAATTAACTCATCTAAACCGTCGCTTCAAATAATCATGAACCCGCTTGCGTTACCGGAAAGTTTTTCACAGTTATTTACCAATATAAAAACGGTAATGGAAAGCCCCAATGTCCGTTACGGCTCTTCGTTTGTTTCTTCGTTATTTATAACTGTATTTTCTGTCGCTCTGCTTGTTTTATTTTCATCTATGGCGGCGTGGGTTTTAGTCAGGACAAAATCAGTTGTTTCCAACGTAATCTTTATGGTTTTTGTCGCGGCGATGGTTATACCGTTTCAGGTAGTTATGTTTCCGCTGGTTTCATGGCTGCACCTGCTGGAAGTTAAACTCGGTCTTTTTCAAACACCGCTTCGTCTGCTGCAGAATTATCCCGGAATAATTCTGGCGTACATCGGTTTTGGATCATCGCTTTCGATTTTCCTGTTCCACGGTTTTATGAAATCCGTTCCGCTGGAACTTGAAGAAGCCGCGACAATCGACGGCTGTACTAAACCCGCTGTGTTTTTCAAAATTGTTTTTCCGATACTTACGCCCATTACCGTTACCATTGTAATTCTCAACAGTATTTGGATTTGGAACGACTATCTTCTTCCGATGATGGTACTTGGTTCCGGCAACGCGGTACAGACTCTGCCGCTTGCCATCGCCAGCTTTGTCGGCTCGTTTGTTAAAAAATGGGATTTGATTCTTACCGCGACTTTACTTACAATGCTTCCTATAGTTGTAATGTTCCTGATTCTGCAAAAACAAATTATTAAAGGAATTGTGGACGGAGCAGTTAAGGGATAGATAGTGAAAAGCGATTGGTGGAAAAAGACATCGGTTTACCAGATTTATCCGCGCAGCTTTTGTGATTCAAACGGTGACGGAATCGGCGACATTAACGGTATTACATCTAAGCTCGGCTATATAAAAGAGCTGGGCTGTGATGTAATCTGGATTTCTCCGGTTTACAAAAGCCCCATGCGCGACAACGGCTATGACATCAGCGATTACAGGGAAATTAATCCCGAATTCGGAACTATGCAGGATTTTGACCGCCTGCTTGAAAAAGCTCACAGCATGGGATTAAAAATCGTGATGGATTTGGTTGTTAACCATTCATCGAATGAACACCCGTGGTTTTTGGAAAGCCGCTCAAGCAGAGACAATCCTAAACGCGATTATTATTTCTGGCGCGACGGTAAAAACGGCGGACCTCCCAATGA
>WQSF01000034.1 GCA_009788065.1 Treponema sp. | reverse complement strand
CGTTTCGTTCTGTTGCGGATAACAGGGGCGGCGGCGCGAAACCGTCACCTTTTACCCGCTCCCGCGGAACGACCTTGGCAAGGATTGCCGGGGTTAAGCAAAAACATGGAGGGTATAAAATGATTATTAATCACAACATGAGCGCCCTTTACGCCGATCGTCAACTCGGCGTAACCCAGGAAACGTTATCCAAAAACGTGGAGAAATTAAGCTCCGGTATGAGGATCAACAGAGCTGGTGATGATGCATCCGGGCTGGCTGTCTCTGAAAAAATGAGAAGCCAAATTCGCGGATTGCTTCAGGCCGAACGCAATATCCAGAACGGCGTGTCTTTTATCCAGGCTACTGAAGGCTATCTTCAGGAAACACAGGATATCCTGCACCGCCTTAGGGAATTATCGGTACAGTCAGCCAACGGTATTTATTCGGACGAGGATCGTATGCAGATCCAGGTCGAAGTTTCCCAGTTGGTAGACGAAGTAAACCGAATTGCCAGCCATGCCCAATTTAACGGCATGAACATGCTGACAGGCGCGTTTGCATTTGACTCACCGTCAGGCAGAATTATGCAGTTGCAGATTGGAGCTAACATGGACCAGAATTCAAGAGTCTATGTTAACAGCATGACCGCTACTGCTCTTGGTTTGACAGATTCACAGGGAAATGAAGGTAAACTTTCAATTACCGACCCTGCGGAATCAAACCTCGCTATCGGCACAATTGATGCGGCCTTAAAAATGGTCTCAAAACAGCGTGCAGACCTGGGCGCTTATCAGAACCGTTTCGAAATTGCTGCTCATGGCGTAGCCATTGCAGCAGAAAACCTGCAAGCAGCAGAATCCCGAATCAGGGATACAAACATGGCGTCAAAGATGGTTGACTACACAAGGGATTCCATCCTGACCCAGACCGGAACCGCGATGTTGGCGCAGGCCAATCTTCGCACACAGTCGGTACTGCAGCTGCTTTCATAGTTTTCATTATTTAAAAACAACGAATTAAGAGACTTCTGGACGTCGTCTTTTTTTCGTGCAAGATAGTGGAGTTCGCGCCTCCACTGTCTTTAATTATTTCCTGCCAGGGATTGGCGGGAAATTGATCTGAACAGGATGCGTTCAGGTTTTTACATGGAGGTATATCATGTCTGTAGCAAGTGTGGGATTTCACGTCTCGCCGGTGCCTGTTGCAGAAATGTCGCAGGCAGCAAGGCAGCAGCTTAACCAATCGGAAACAAAAGTAAAACCTCAGGTAATTCAATCTACCGCGGCGGATTTTGAGAGGATTGGTCTTGCTTTTAACAGGAAACTGCAGTTCGAGGTGAAGCATGATTCACGTCAGGTGATTGTCAAGGTAATTGATAAAGAAACCGATAGAGTCATTAAAGAGCTTCCGCCTGAGGAGCTGCAGAGACTGCACAGCAATCTTAAGGAAGCCATCGGCCTTTTGTTTGACGAAAGAGTTTAATTTACAAACCGTTTACGGTTAAACGCAAGGGCGGTAAAAGCCTGTAGTAGGGAGAGATTCAGGTTTATGTCCGATATTTATGTACCGGGAGTAAAAAGCAGGTTCAACACCGATCAGATGATCGACGACCTGATGAAGCTTGAGCGAATTCCCAGAGACAGGACTCAAAGCAATATAGATACTCTTCAAACGCAAAAAAGCTACTGGCAGGAAATAGGAAGACGTATTACTTCCCTTCGCGACAGCTCCCGAATGCTCTACTCTTTTCAAAATCCTTTTAACGAAAGAATGGGACAAAGCTCCGATGAATCTGTAATTACCGCGATCGCCACAAGAGAAGCAAGCGAACAGCAGTTTAAATTTACCGTAAAACAGACAGCGCAGGCGGACCGTTTTCTTTCTCGTCCTCTTGATGAGAAAACCAGAATAGAAGCCGGCACATACACGTTTAATGTCGGCAATGATGAAATATCAATCAATTACCGCGGCGGCACTTTAAGAAATTTCGTAGAAACCGTAAACAACCGCGGACGCGATAAAATAGCCGCTTCCCTTATAGCAGTACAGCTCGGAACGCTTTCTCTCATGATCGAGTCAAAATTAACAGGCTCTGCAAACAGGCTCGGTTTTTCCGGTGACGCATCCGATCTTGCCATTAATTTCGGCATGGTTGAAAGAAGCAACGATACTCTTAAAACAATTGATGTAAGCGAGAACGCTGTTAATAAAAGCGGATTGAACGCCGTCAATGTGACGGTTAACGACGGCATATTGAAAGCCGCCGCGCTTTCTACAATTTCCGTCCCGATTAATATGCAAATAAGTTCCGATTCCCCTCTTGTTCTGCGCCTTCATACTCAGACAAAAACGGGAACCGATGAAATGATAAATATTCCCAAACCTCCGCCGGGACCAAGTGTTCCTATAAGTTCCGTTACCTACGGCGGAATTACAGTTGAAAACGCGCCGTCTCAGGCGCCGATGCCTGAGCATACGGTTCCCGAGATTCCCGCGCGCCATGACGATATGGCTGTTTTAAATTTAATATTCACAGACGGCTCAAACCAAAAACTTCCTGCCATAAGCGATTCAAGTTCTCCTGTCGCAAGGCAGTACAACCTTGCGGAAATAGCGCGGGGAAGAACAATCGCTTCGCTTAACATTGAAAATACAAACACGCACAGAGAAGTTTCTGTCGGCAAAATAGAAATTTTAGACCCGACAACCTCTACAGGCGGATTAAAACCTATAAACGCTGTTTCAACTTCACGCGACGCGATCATCGCGATGGAAGGCATTGAGATAACCCGTCCGACAAACAACATAGACGATCTCGTTCCCGGCGTTACGTTAAATGTCCGCGGTGTTTCGGATAAACCTGTCGAGTTAAAAATAACAGGCAACACGGAAGCCGTGAAAGAAGCGATTATTTCTTTTGTAGGGAACTACAACCGACTCATGGCTGAAATAAATATTTTAATTAGTTCAAGGGGCAACGTCACCCCCGATTTAAAAGCGCCTGCCATTAGGGGCGACGAGCGCATCGTCGATGAATTAACATACCTTTCCAGGGATGAAGCCGAAGAAATGAAAAAGAGGCTCGGCGCGTTCGCAGGAGACTCAACTTTAAATACATTAAAAAGCAATCTTCAAAGAACAATTACAGCGCCCTACCCCACCAGTCTTGAAAGGGATTTAACGCTTCTTGCGCAGATTGGAGTCAGTTCCAACGCGGCAAGAAACGCGGGCTATGATCCGTCGCGTTTGCGCGGCTATCTTGAAATTGATGAAAAAGTTCTTGATTCGGCTTTAGAAACAAAAATCCCTGCGATTAAAGAACTTTTCGGAAGCGATACAACAGGAGACATGATAGCGGATACAGGCGTAGCGTTTAACGTAGACACTCTTGTAAGGCCGTTTGTAGAATTGGGCGGAATTATATCCTTAAAAACAGGAACGATCGATTCGCGCATAAATCAGGATGAAAGGCGGATTGCTACCCTTGACCGCCAGCTTGCCGCGAAAGAACAGGATTTGCGCATTCAATACGCCAGAATGGAATCCGCTTACTCGCGCATGGAACAACTGTCAAACTCTCTTGACAGTTTTAGCCAGCAAAACCGCGGCGGAAGATGATGATTATAAAAATAAACGACAGGGAACTAGAGTTCACCCTTGATAACGAAAAAACGCTTGGAGATGTTTTTGCCGCCATTGAACAGTGGCTTTTAAATTCGAATCACCGGATTTCACAGGTACTTGTTGACGGGCAGATAATAAGCGCTTCAATGCTGGAAGAAACTTTTAAAAAAGAAATAACCGGCGTAAAAACGCTTGATATTCATACCAATGTAACAGCCGAGCTTACAGCAACCTGCATTATAAATCTTTTAGAAGATATTAACGAATACGAAAAAACCGCTTTCGAAGCAAAATCAAAATTCTTTGAAAACTGGAAGGAAAGTTCTTCCGCTTTGTTTATCTATGAGCAAATGCCTGACCTTTATTCGTATTTTTTTAATACATTTTCTTCAGGCGATATTTCAGCGCAAACGCTGCGCTCTATCACCGAAGAAATACAGCGAGAGGTTAATGATCCTGTAAATGAATTTATAAAAGTAGAGCCTGTATTAGACGAAATATGCGCCCGCCTTACAGATCTTCCGCTTGATATTCAAACCGGAAAAGACCTTCGCGCTTCTCAGAGCCTCCAGCTTTTTTCCGCAGTAACAGAAAAAATAATCCGCCTTTTTTACCAGCTCAATTCTCAAGGCTGCCTGCCGCAGGGTGATGAGATTAAAACAATCGCGCAAGGCTTTGCCGATTTTAAAGACGTAATAAAAGAACTGCTGGAAGCGTATGAAAAACATGACACAGTAATTGTTGGCGATTTATCCGAGTATGAAGCCTCTCCGCGGTTAAAAGAACTGTATTTAAGTATTTTGAAAAATTGTAAAGACTGCGCACAAAGCTCAACACAAGGTTCAGACGTATGAATATTTCATTCCTTTATCCGCTGCAAATATCCGTTACAGACTTTAACATGGATCCTACTTTTACGCCCCGCGATCTCATCATCGGCGTTTCTGTTATGGTTGTTTTGTTTGGCGGGATTTTTTTACTAAATGCAAAAAAAGGCAATATTTCAGGCGGTAAAAAATCAGGTTCAGGCGCCGCAAGCGTCGGGTCATCAAGTATATTTTCCATATTTAAGATACACGGTATTGCAAGGAACATCGGTCTTGGCAGAGAACAGACAAAAATGCTCGATTTTGTATTCAGGGTTGATTCGGCGCAAGACCCGGAAAAATCAATAGCCACCCCTGCCCTCCTCGACAGGCATTTTAAAAGAGCGTATAGAATAATCGAGCAATCCGGTTCAGGACCGGAAACCCAGCGTAAACTGGCAATCCTTTTTTCTCTTAGAAATACTCTCGAAAACAGCGCGTACGGAACCATGACCAGCACTCGTCAAATTAAAGAAGATACAGTCTTTACAATTGTCGTAGGTAAGGATAAAATAAATATAAATGTTATATCCGCCAAGGGAGAAGCGCTTTTGGTGGAGGCTCCCAAGACTGTTCTTGGAAGCCAGATTAAAATGCAAAGAGGTACAAAACTAAACGTATTATTTTTTAATAGAAGCAATAAAGGGTTTTCTTTTGAAACCAAGGTAGTCGGCTACTCAAGCAGAGACGGGCGTTCTACGATGCAGCTTGCTCATTCTAACCAGTTAAAGTTTCTATCACAAAGACGTTACCGCAGACGGCAGGCAGTTATACCCAGTTCGTTGTTTCTTGTTCTTGTCGAAGGGAGCGGTAAAAAACAACGTTTGATTGTTGATAAACGGCTGTTGAAAGGAAACATAGCCGACGTTTCGGTCGGCGGTTGTTCCGTCAAGATGATGTCGCCTGTACAGGTCGGCGCAAGGTTTAAAATTGAGTTTATTGCAGGAGATTCGGATGTAGCGGCGCTGGGACAGGTTTTAAGAACGAACCGGACTGGTATGAATACGATTATTCATATCAAGTTTTTAAAATTGTCACAAAAGTCCATGAACGCGATTAATTCGTTTGTTTACGAATATGCCCGGGAATAAAGTTTAAAAAGGAACGGAAAATGAAAATTGTAACGATTAAAGACATGATAAGAAAAGATGTTCCCATCTATTACAGATTGCTTTATACAGGCGTCGCTGTTATTGATTTCGGAAAAGGCGCAACTGACTACCGCATCGATATTTCAATCGAAGTAAAACCTACAGGGCAGAGAGACATCAACGTAACCTTTATCGACGCGATTGATTATCCTTTGGTTCCTGTTTTAAAGGAATTAAAACAGTATATTAATGAGCTTGATTCAGCCGGCGGAATGCCCTCTTAATTTTTCTTCCAACTCGAGCGAACAAACCTACAATTTAGGAAAACAGATTGCATCCGCTCTTTCCAGAGGTTCCGTCCTTACGCTTGACGGCGCTTTGGGAAGCGGTAAAACATGCCTCGCTAAGGGAATCGCCTTCGCGCTGGGTTTTACAGATAATTTGACAAGCCCTACATATACAATCATTAACGAATACGAAAAAGACGACATTACCCTCTACCATATCGACGCTTACAGATTAAACAGCGATAAAGAATTTGAAGAAATAGACGGCAATAATATTTTAAACTCAGATGGTATCTGTATAATTGAGTGGAGTTGTAATATTAAAAATTCCATTCCGCAAGACGCAATTACAGTTACTATAAATATAACCGGAAACGAATCAAGAGAAATTATTATAAAAGGACTTGATTTCTTATGAAACTGCTTGCTATAGATTCATTCAGCACAATTCTCTCAGTTGCTTTGTCGAACGGTGAAGTTATGCATTTTACGCAAGTAGACGCGGGTATGAGGCAGTCAGAACTTGTAATGGGATTTATTGACAGTCTTTGTAAGGAAGCGGGATTAAAACCCAAAGATTTACAGGGCGTTCTTTGCATGGAAGGACCCGGTTCATTTACAGGGCTTCGCATCGGCTATTCAATCGCAAAAGCTCTGGCGCTGTCTCTTTCAATACCTTTTACCGCAATTCCAGTGTTTGACTGCGTTACAAGAAGTTTAAAAGATTCATATAAAAACTCTGTCGTTCTGACACTGACAGACGCAAGAAAGAACGCATGGTTCTACGCTTTCTTCCGTGACGATAAACGTTTGTTGGATGATGGAGACGGCGATTATTCGCAAATAATAAATGAATTAAATTCTTTTAAAGATCAAGGTAATGATAAAATAATATTAGCTGGTCCCGGAGCTGTTACATTCTATAAGGCAATTCCATGTGATCAGAAAGAGAATTATTTATTAAAAAATCATGAGAGCGGGTTTGCAAAAGAATTAATCATAATCGCGCGGGAAAAAAATATTTTTGAAAGAGACAATATTGAATATCTCTTTTCAGGTCCTGAATATTTAAGAAAAAGCGATGCTGAATTAAATTCATGATTTATAACTGTCCAGCTCATTAAAAACATCATATAAAAAACTGTTTAAAAAAAGCATCTTATCCCTGTCAGCGTATTTTAACAGAGAATTAGGAATGTATTCTTCGATTGTTTTACCAAAACGATTCTTAAAAACCTTTGGATCAGGACCTTCTTTACAGCGAAATCCCATCAGCAGGGACTCTCGTAATAGAGTATTTTTATCTAAATTTTCGCATAATGCCGCGTTAATAAACGGATTTTTAATATACGCGTCAACATCATTTGAATATGTAAAACGAATTGCCCTTTTTTCATTATCGAATATAGCGGTTCCTGACGCGGACGCTCCCGCTCCCAGCCAGTTCTTCATCCGCCAGTACCTCATGTTGTGAAGACATTCTTTTCCTTCCCGCGAAAAATTAGATATTTCATAATGATTAAATCCAGCGTTTATAAGTTCGTTCCTTCCGAAAAGCCAAAGAGAATCCGCATATTCTTCATCGGGAATCGCAACAGTTTTTGCGTTTATTTTTTCTTTTAGCGCAGTATTGTCTTCAATTGTCAGACTGTATAGGGATACATGAGAAGGTTTATACTCAAGGAGGCTTTTTATATCGCGTGCGATAATTTCTTTGTTATGATGCGGAAGTCCTGTAATAAGATCAAATGAAAGCGCGTCAGGAAAATATTTTAACGCGGTTTCAATATTTTCTTTTATTATTTTTTCATCTCCTTTTCTGTTTACCGTTATTCGAGATGGAGTATGCAGTGTCTGAACTCCGAGGCTTAACCTGTTTATCCCCTTTTCGCGGCACAGGTTAAGAAAATCATTTGTAATGGATTCACTGTTTGCTTCTATTGTAAATTCTACAGGTTTAAAACATTGTAATTTATTTAATTCGTCAAGCAGGAAACCTATTTTACTGCCAAGAACGGAGGGAGAGCCTCCTCCAATGTACGCTGCAGGTATATTTTCTACAGAAAAATATTTTACTTGATTTTTAATATCTTTTACAAGCGCGTAAAGGTAGCTGTCAATATAATCACTTTTTAATTTATCAGCTGATACAGAATAAAAATCGCAATAGTCGCAAAACGAATTACAAAAAGGTATATGAATGTAAAGTGAAAAAGATGAATCCACTTTGTCAGAAAAGTTCCATTTTTAAAACAGGCCAGAATTTTAAAACCGCCCTTGATGTAATTGACGAAACTTTCACGCTTCCCCATGTGCGCGAATCGTTTGTGTTACTGCGGTCGTCAGAAATTACAAAACATTCGCCGGGTCCAAGAAGAATAGCGTCCATACTTCCTGAAAAAGGAAGCTGTTCGTTCCATAAATCTGACGTCTGCGGAATAAAAGGAAGATATGGTTTTTCGGAAAGTTCGTATTCTGTAAGGCTGTAAGAACTCCCTGCCGTTCTTACCTTGAACACATAATTACTCATGGAAATTTCATCGCCGGGAAGTCCTATCACTCTTTTTATATAATACTGCCCTTCTCCTGAAAAAATGCTTACTGTCTGCAAAGTAAAGAATCTGACGATACCGTCAAGAATTTTTAGCGGTATTTTTTTCTCTTTCTGACGCCCCATATCAACCAGAACAATACTGCCGCGTTTAAACATTAAATTGTTATTGTCGCTTTTATCGCGAATCCACGGCGGTGAGAATGAAGTAAAAATCAGGCGGTCTCCTGAACTAAGACCCGGCTGCATTGTATTGTTTTCAACAACCCATGAAGAAAATAAAAAAGCGTTAAAACAATTAAATAAAATATATAAAATTAAAAATACAAAAATAAATTTTAACAGTCTGTGACGTTGCTTCTTTTGTTCAGCGTATGAATACTGCGTCCATTTATCAAACATACTTTCCTTGCCTATTTAATTTTACCGATTCTTTCAAGCGGCCAGTAGATTATCATTCCCCTGCCAAGAACCTTTGATACTTTCACAGGACCAAAATAACGTCCGTCTCTTGAATTGTCGCGGTTATCCCCCATCGGGAAAATTCTTCCTTCGCCTACATACCAGCCGAGACGGTGTTTCGAAAGCAAAGCGGCATAACGCGAGTCATGCGCATAGACTTTTCGCAATGTCTCAAGCCTTGTCTTTTCATGCGACAGGTAATCAGGGAAACGGACGTCCCTTGCGCCTGAAGCGGTTTCTATCAGCTTTTCCGACGGAGTAAGCCCGCAGTCCATCCATCCTGCCGTTTTTGCCGCCGCATTAAGAGCGGTATACTCATTTTGTTTCATCAGTCTGTTTATATTATGATTCCATCCTCTTGCGGCAATGTATTCGTTCTCGTCAATCCATTCGGTTTCTCCTGAAAACTTTACCTTCATATTTCCGTTTTCCATTATAAAATGATCCCCGCTTGTTCCTGCCGCCCTTTTAATTAAAAAATGAACTCTAGGGTCTCCCGATTCGTCTTTGTCGATATCAACCAGAGTCAGAGTGAGCATGTAAATGATCCTTTGGGCGACGTCAAAGACGGTTCCCTTCGAAATATAAGAAGGGTTTTCAAATATGATAATATCGTTTTGTTTCGGTTTTACCGGGCTTGGCAGTTTTAAAAAACCGGGAAGCAGTTCCGGTCCGTATACTAATTTATTAACAAAGACATGGTCTCCGATATTAAGCGAATCAATCATTGAACCGGAGGGAATCCTGTACGCCTGCACCAAATACTGATTCGCAAGCAGAACCATGCAGGCCGCCCATATAAAAGCGTCCAGCCAGTCTAAAACCGGATTCTTGGCTTTTCGTTTTTCCTTTTTTTTATGCCGAATTCCTGCTCTGTATGTTAAAAATCTCTCTGTAATGACTTGAATTCGGTCAAAAAAGTCCGCTTGCTTCTGAATATTTGACATTTGAGCCATCTTAACATAAAAAGAACTTCTAGAGCAATACGATTTTATGACAAAGCAGATAATTTTTCCCGCAAGTATTCGCTTTTTTCTTTTAAAGCGATACTCCCGGTCGCCAGAAGCAGTACATTTGGTTTTTTTGGATCAAGTTTAACCTTTCCTGATGATTCCTGCATAAGCCTGATAAGCTTTTCTACTTTTACGCGCGCCACTTTCGCAAATTCTATTCTCGCCATTCCGCCTCTTTCCCTTAATGAAGAAACCGCGAGTTCACGGCATATTATTCTTATCTCGGCAAGCGAGAGCAATGAAGCGGCTTCGTCCGGAAGAGGACCGAATCTGTCGATTAATTCTGCGTAAACTTTGTTTAAATCGTCTTTCTCCCGTATTGCGGCAATCATTTTATATACTTCCATTTTTTCCTGCGCCGAATCGATGTAAGAATCTGGAATAAATCCGGAATATTCGAGTTCCAAAAGCGGTTCCGTTTCTGATTCGTAACTGGAATCTTCAAGCCGCCTTACGGCATCATCAAGCAGTTTGATGTAAAGATCAAAACCGACAGAATAAATGTCTCCCGACTGCTCTCTTCCAAGCAGATTTCCAGCTCCGCGAATTTCCATATCTTTCATGGCGATTTTAAAGCCCGATCCTAGTTCGGTAAAATCGGAAATTGTTTGCAGTCTTTTCATCGCGATTTCTGTCAGCGCTCTTTGTTCGGGATAAAAAAGATACGCGTAAGCGACACGATCAGATCTTCCCACCCTTCCCCTTAACTGGTAGAGCTGTGAAATTCCGTACATATCCGCGCGATCAATTATGATCGTATTAACATTGGGTATATCAATTCCGTTTTCAATTATCGTTGTTGAAACCAAAACATGAAAGCCGCCGTGAATAAAACGACGCATAACATCTTCCAAATCCTGCGCATCCATCTGTCCGTGCGCTGTTTCAACTAAAAGTTCCGGAACAAGGCGCTCCAGTTTTAATCTTGTATCGCGCAAAGAGCTGATTCTGTTATGCAGAAAAAACACCTGCCCTCCCCTTTCAGCTTCACGCCTGATTGCCTGCGCGACTAAAAAATCATCGTATTCGTCTACAAATGTCTCGATTGGATGTCTTCCCGGAGGAGCCGTAGCCAAAACGCTCATATCTCGTATTTTAACAAGACTCATGTGGAGGGTGCGCGGTATTGGAGTTGCTGAAAGTGTAAGACAATCTACATTGTTTTTTAATTCTTTAAGACGTTCTTTATCTTTTACGCCGAAACGCTGTTCTTCATCAATTACGATTAGCCCAAGATTTTTGTATATTACATCTTTTTGTATTATCCGGTGAGTGCCTACCAGTAAATCAATCTCGCCTTTTTTTAATTGCTCCAGAATTATCCTTATTTTCTTTTTGTCTACAAAGCGCGAAAGCATTGCGACATTCACCGGAAAACGCGAAAATCTTTCGATAAAATTTTCATAATGTTGTTCAGCAAGAATTGTTGTGGGCGCTAAAAACGCGACTTGTTTGCCTCCCATTACGGCTTTAAAACACGCTCTTAGAGCGACTTCCGTTTTTCCAAAACCGACGTCTCCGCATACAAGCCTGTCCATCGGAGATACGCTTTCCATATCCTGTTTTATTTCCTGAATGCAGTTTATCTGATCATCCGTTTCTTCAAACGGAAACGCGGCTTCGAACATTGTCTGCCATTCAGTGTCTTTGCCGAATGCGTAACCTTGCGCTTGTTTTCTCTTTGAATAAAGTTCAATTAATTTTTCCGCGATATCTTCTACCGATTTTTTTACTTTTCCCTTTCTGTTCTCCCAGCTCTTTGATCCAAGAGTATCCAGCCTCGGCGGCTGTCCTTCGTTTCCAATATAACGCTGAACAAGATTTAACTGTTCAACGGGAACAAAGACAGTTTCTTCTCCGGCGTATTCAATCTTGATATAATCTCTTTCATTATCAAACGAACTAAGGCGTTCTATTCCTTTAAAAAGCCCGATGCCGTGATTTACATGAACAATAAAATCTCCCGGCGTTATTTCAACGAATGTATCGATAGGTCTTGATCTTGCGGTCTTAAGCGAAACAGGCGCTCTTTTACGTCTGCCGAAAATTTCATTTTCCTGCACAAGCATGAATTTTATATCCGGGAACGAAAAACCGGCTGTTAACGGATTTGCCGATATCGAAAGCGCTTTATCAGCCGCCTTTCGGGAATCAGCGCCCGCAGCCGTTTTTTCTGAATCAGTCTCCAGTATCGTTCTTATCCTTTGCGCTTGAGCTTCAGATTCCGCCGCGACCGTGATATGCCAGCCCCCTTCAAGCAGGGAAGCGAATTCCTCTTTTAAGTAATTAATATTTCCAAAAAAACTTCGCGCAGGCTCGCACGGAAGTTCAAAAAATGAAACTCCCTCTTTTGCTCCTGATTTAATCGATCTCATGGAAATAATACGTGATGATTTTTTTGAATAGTAAGACAGCAATTCGTCAAAATTTAAAAGAAGTCTTTCAGGCAGAGGATAAATGCATTTGTCCCTTAACGCGCGCGAATACAGTCCCTGATATTCTCTTGTAAGACTTTCATGGGTGTTTTCAAGCCTTTCCCTGTCCATTAAAATTAATGTATTATCAGGCGCTGCAAGTACGTATTCAATTAAACTGCCCTGTTTTTCAAAAGCAAGCGGAAAAAACATTTCTTCGCCTTTTACCTGCCGGTTTAAATACAGCTCTTCTGTAACCGCTTTGCCGCCGTCAGAAAATTCTTTGTATGAAGAAAGATTTTTTTCCAGAATATCAATGCGCTCGTCTGTCCAGACAACTTCTTTCATCGGACGAATAACAAGCTCTTTTAATTTTTCGCTTCCCGTGTTTTGAATTACAGGATCAAAATATTTTATATTCTCTATCGTATCAAAATCGAAAAGAACCCTCTGAGCCTGTTCGTCGCCTCCCATGAAAATATCCAATACTTCCCCGCGAAGCGCGAACTCGCCGTTTACTGTAACGCGCGGCACCCTTGTATAACCGTATGAAACAAGCGTTTTGGCAAGCGATACTGTATCGATTTTTCCGCCCGGTTTTAAAGATATAAAAAACGATTTTAAATAGCCGGCAGGCGGCATCGGAGAAAGAAAAGCTCTTTGGGGAATAATTACAACAGCGCTGTTATTATCCAAACCTCGCAGCGCCTTTACTCTTTCACCGAATACTGCCGCCTGAGGCGTAAGCTCCCTGTAGGGCGTACTTCCCCACCACGGAAATTTAATGCAGGAAATGCCTGAGTAAGCTAAGTCAAGAATAAGGCTGTCCGCCATATCTTCATGAGGAACAACTACAAATACAAGAGCGCCTGTTATTTTATAAATATGCGCTATTATTAAAGCGTTAAAGGAGCCTTCGCTTCCTTCGATTTCTACAGGGAATTTGGAGTCTTTAACAGCGGCGCATATGGCGGAAACAGCCTTAGAACTGCCGGTTTTTNGCAAAATTTCAGGAAATGATAAGGTANTCATNNTTTTCTACCGATTACTATAGTATAGAAGTGTGTTCATTGTGAACACCCGCAGAGGGAGTGAAAATGAAAAAATTAACAGGATTTTTGGCTTGTATTCTTTTGGTTTTTACGGGCTTACCGTACTTGTATTGCGCGGAAACAGGAGCGGTGGAATTTAACATTCGATTTTTTGACAGACGGATTTACTATGTTGAATCCGATCCTATTTTAATTCAAATCACAATCACCAATAACAGCCCGTCTGTGTACCGTTTTAAACTTGCCGACGACCGCGCTTTCTCCGTTGATTTTGATATAAGATCGATGGCAAACAGAACCCTTCCAATGGCTGATATCCTGCTTCGTAAAAGGACTCAGAACAGCCAGGTGTTTTTCCGCGAAATAGCCATCGAAAGCGGCGAATCGTTTTCATTTGTAGAAGACATCAGAAACTATGTCAGTTTCGGGCAGCATGGCTCATTCAGAGTGCGCGCGAAGGTATATCCAGAATTGTTTAAAACAACAAATGCTCCTTTTCCCCTCGAATCGAATTATTTAAGCCTCAACCTCCGCCCTGCGGTAATTCATGGACAGGACGGGCTCCCCATAGAAATGGATATTGCGACAGGCGCCGTTTTAGCGCGTCAGAACCTTCCTCCTGATGAAGTAATCACGTATATGCTCATCGCGCGTCAGCGTTCGCAATGGGAGAGGTTTTTCCTTTACCTTGATATTGAATCGATGTTAAGACGCGACGCTTTTCAAAGCCGCAAATACAACGCGGAAAATGAAGAAGGACGCAGGAGAATGGTTAACGAATACAGGGAAAAACTTATGATTACAGGAGATCCCCATGCTCCGGGAACCTCCTATGACAATATCCTGACGACACCCACAACTTTTGAAATCCTTAGAACACAGTACAACCACAACGAAGCCACCGTCATTGTTTTACAGAAATACAGAATGATAAATTATACAGAATTAAGACACTATACTTATTTTCTTGAAAAACAGGATAATTACTGGGCTATTGTAAATTATTCGGTCCAAGGCATGGGTACCGAGGGCAATGATTGACATTTGCGATTCTTTCATATAGGATATTGTTGTGAGCAGGAAAGCGCTAATTATTACAGACGGTACAAAATCAATCGAAACGCTTGCAAAGCCGATTAAAAACGCTCTTGCCGGTTTTTCTGTTAATATTCTCCCTGCTGACAAGTTCGCGGGAAACGATCTTCTTCCAGCCGATATATTTTTTCTTGGCGCCGAGAAACCCTATCCCCAGTCTTTTTCGTATCTTGTTGAACTGCTTGCACATATAAATCTCGCGCCAAGGAAGTGCGCCGTTTTTTCAACAAATCAAAAAACTCTTAAATGGCTTTCCGGGATATTAAAAGACTGCGAAGCGTCTTTGGGAGATACTCTTTTGTCTCTTGACGGCAGCTATCAGGAATCTGATATAAACAAATGGATAAAGGGATTAGTTAAATAAATTGACAATTAATCTGGACGATTATATCCGAAAAGTTCCCGATTTTCCAAAAAAAGGCATTCTGTTTTATGATATAACAAGCATCCTCTGCGCTCCCGCCGCGTTTAGATACTGCATCCATAAAATGGCGGAGATATATAAAAATGAAAATATTGAAGCGGTTGCCGCAATCGAAGCGCGCGGTTTTCTTTTTGCTGCCGCCTTCGCATACGAAATGAACATCCCGGTAATTCCAATCCGTAAGAAGGGAAAACTCCCCGGCGTTACTCTTTCCAAAAAATACGATCTTGAATACGCGCAGGCTGAAATCGAAGTTCACAGCGCGGACATCCCGAGAGGAAAACGCGTTCTTCTAACCGACGATCTTATAGCCACAGGCGGAACCTTAAACGCGGCGCGCTCTCTTATTATTGAAGGCGGCGCCGAAGTACCAAGCATCTTCGGAGTTGTTGGCCTTCCATTTCTTAATTACAAAAAAATACTTGATCCCACACCCGTCGTTACATTGATTGATTACCAAAGCGAGTAATTTTTTTTAGCCCCTAGGGGAATCGAAGCTTCCAGTCGCAAACATCCTGTTTGCTTCTTCCAGCCCGCCTCCGACCGCTTGCGGCGCACATCCTGTGCGCCTTACCTCGCTATCGCTCGGCGCGGTCTACGGGGTTCAATTCCGATTTTTTACATCTTATAATTTTATACGCAAATAATGACTTCATTTTCTATTTTTAACTTAGCCCCTAGGGGAATCGAACCCCTCTTTTAAGATTGAGAATCTCATGTCCTAACCGATAGACGAAGGGGCCGAGATAGCAATAATATATCAATTAATAATTTATGTGTCAATCTAAGAGATTTTATTCATTGGTCAATACCGATTGATATATTTTTTCCAATAGGTTAATATAGGAACAATATGAGTATTGGTTTATCTTATGTGCTTGTGACTCCTTATACGGTTGCAAAAAGCCGGACGGGAGGGGTTCTTTCCAGGCTTTTAATGAGGACGGATCTTGAACTGGTGGGCGCTCAGATTTTTGCGCCGGATCAAGAATTCGCCACAAAATATGCTGATTCGCTTAGAGCGCGTGCTCCGCAGAATCAATTGGTTCTTTTAGCTGATTATGTTCAAAACTATCTGGGCCCGTCAGGCGGCAGACCGCATAGAACGCTTTTACTTTTATTTAGGGGAGAAAACCCATGCGAAAAGCTCCTTACCGCCTGCGGGCATTTGTATACTCAGCATGTGGAAGTGGACGCTCTTGCGGGCGAGACGATCCGCGATACATATTCCGACCTTATTTTTTCAGCCGACAACCCAAACGATGTGCGGTATTTTGAACCCGCTGTTCTCACGCCGAGGAGTCAGGATGAAGCGAATAGAGATTTATCCATGTTTGCGGATTTTCTTGAAGGAATTGAAAATCTTGTACGCAATGTTGTCCACCCCGACCCGTCAAAAATAGAAAAAACCCTTGTTATAATTAAGCCCGATAACTGGAAACACAACTCATCGCGTCCCGGCGCAATCATCGATATGTTCTCGCGTACCGGTCTAAGAATTATCGGAATAAAAGTTCACCGTTTCACGCTGAGACAGGCTCTTGATTTCTACGGCCCTGTAGAGCCGATTCTTAAAGAAAAACTTTCCGCCAGTTTCGGAGAAAGAGCGCTTGAACTTTTAGAAAAAGAATTTAAATTTAAAATCAGCAAAGAATCGGCTGAGGTTTTAGGCACATGCTTTGGAACAGAATGCGCCAAAGACCAGTTCCATCAGATTGTAGAATTTATGTCCGGCAAACGTCCCGGCGACAGTTCTCCAGAAGATTTAGACTATAAAGGTAATATCAAATGCATGATCATTATCTACGAAGGCGAGAACGCGGTTAATAAAATTCGCGATGTTCTTGGCTCCACCGACCCAATGAAAGCGGCTGAAGGAACTGTACGCAAAGAGTTCGGCAGCAATGTAATGGTTAACACCGCTCACGCTTCCGATTCTGTGGAAAGTTATGAACGTGAATCAAAGATTGTAAGGATTGATCATAATTCTTTATCAACGATTATCCGCGAGCATATTAGCTGATAAAAATATATACCTTAAAAAATTCATATAAACCGCACGCGAAAAACCATACAGGAGCGCACTGCTCAAGCTGAAGCTTTCGCGCTGCCTTCATCGCATTGACTTTATTAAGCGCCACACCCTGCTAATTTAATTCAACAACACCGCTTAACGCGGTGTATTCTTGGGTGTCGGATGGCTCATTGTTTTTAGCTCACGCGCTTCGTGCACTTTTTAATAGCCATATGTCGCCCGCACGTCTTTTCGCGTTCGAACTGTTAGTTTATTTACAGGCATACATCTAGTCATTAAAATAATGTAGACATAATTAAAAAATAAGAGTATAATAAAAATATGGGAATTGAAGAATTATCAAAATATATAGTAATAGATCAGGGAATTCGTTTTGGAAAACCATGTATTATTAGTACAAGGATAACTGTTGGGGATATTCTTCAATGGTTATCAGAAGGAATTACAATATCGGAAATAATAGATGATTATCCTTCATTACAGGAAATTCATATAAAAGCTGCATTGTCTTTTGCTGCAAGGCGTGAAGAAATTGTTAAAGTAATTGTAGCAGCATAGATGAAATTATTATTGGATGCCAATATTTCATATAAATTAACAAAAAAATTATTCCCGAGCTAGTTTTTCATTCTTCTCTACAGCATATCCTTCCTCATATAAATTACCCATTGCGCACATAGCATTAGGATTTCCCTGATCGGCAAGCGGTTTAATTATAGACAATGTTTTTGCGTAATCTCCTGCATCATAGATTGCCCATGCCTCGTCTAGCTTTGCTTTAACTGCCGAACCACCCGAAGAAGAAGGTCTTTGCGTCGTTTATTTGACGTTCAGGAATTTTAATGTCTTTCGGAAATCATAAATATTTTTGAATCCCGAACCGTTCTTTACCGCCCTTGCTCCATCGGGATGGCCGTTTGCCTGCGCTTTTTCAAAGAAGCCTTCCGCGCAGTCAAGTCTTTCTTCTTTACTGTCAAAGTCCATACCTAAATCCAGTTCGCAAAGAACACCGAGAGCGTAATAGGCATAGGCATAAGCATAGGCATTATCCTGATCGACGGCTTTTACAAAATATTCTATAGCCGCTTCGAAAGATTCAGTTTCCAAAGCGTATATTCCGAAATTATAAAGAGCCGCAGAATTTTCATTTTCATTTGCCAGCTTAAACATATCTTTATTTATATAAGTCAAGCTGTCAGGAAGACTTACCGGCGAGGGCGCGTCGCGATCTAATTTGCCGCATTTACTGCATTTTCCGTTTACCAGTAATTCTGCAAAACAACAGGTGCTAAGTCCGTAAAATACGCCTGTGCCGTAACAAGCGCTGCAATTTTTATCGGTATCTCCGCCGCAGTCGCAGGGCCCATCGTCTATCCAATCGTCATCTTTTTTCACTCCGGTATTGCAGCATAACCAGCAATACTTTCCGCTGCCTTTACAATATCCACATACAGTTTTTCTTCTGTAGCCAAGATCTTCCCTTTGTCCCGTGCCTTTGCACGCGTGACATTTTTCGGATGAATTTTTTCCGCTTCCTTTACAAACATTACAAGTTGCCGCCATAAATCTCTCCTTCTAAATTTTATTTTCTGCCGCGAACCGCCTGACCGTCACCGCGGTTTGTCATCTTTAATGTAGATTTTATCGAAAATTTGGGATTTGTATACCTATTAAATCTAATAGGTATGACTATTTTCAAAAAAAGGTGTCAGTCACCTCTTAAATAATTACAAATTACTAAAATAATATACAAAATCAAGCAGCATTTCTTCAAGTTCTTCGAGTGTTTCGGCATCAAAACAAGTGCCTTTTATAGTTCGACATATATTCATTTTTAAGGCATATATTTTTAAAATAATTAAACAGCAAGAGTTGTTGTCGCGACAAACCGATGACCGATGTTGTCTACCATTACGCCAAAACCTTCGATCGTTCGTACTCCTAAAAGCGACATATCGCCTTCTTCAGCGAAAACAATTTCGTCAACAGTTGAATAACCTTCAGATTTAAGAATTGCATAGCCGTACTCTCGCTCTATTGTTTCATTTGTAATTGTTAAGAAATATTTTGTCCCTCGCGGTGTTATTCCGGCTTCCAACAACATCTTTTTGGGAAGCCATGACAACAAAGATACGGTATCGACCATAACATCAACTGCCGGTGTATTACGGTGTTCTTCTTTTGGATTTATAGCTGACAGGTTAACTATATATTTACTCATTACGTTGAGATTATACCATGTACGTGTTATGAATTGTTAATACATTGATTATTTTCATTATCTTATCTAAAATAACCCATGCTTGAGAAAATGCGTAATATCGGAATCATGGCGCACATTGATGCCGGTAAGACCACAACTACAGAAAGAATTCTCTTTTATACCGGTAAGAGCCACCGCATCGGAGAGGTCGATGACGGCGAAGCGATCATGGACTGGATGGAACAAGAACAGGAGCGCGGCATAACAATTCAAAGCGCCGCAACTACTACTTACTGGAAAGGCTATCAAATTAATATTATCGATACTCCAGGGCATGTGGATTTTACAGCCGAGGTTGAAAGGTCTCTTCGTGTTTTGGACGGAGCGATTGCTATTTTTGACGCGGTTCACGGCGTTGAGCCTCAAACAGAAACTGTCTGGCGGCAGGCGCGAAGATACAATGTGCCTTGTGTCGGATATGTAAATAAAATGGACAGAGCCGGCGCCGATTTTTACTTTGTACTTGAAGATGTAAAAAATAAATTAAAAATTAACACGGCGGCTCTTCAAATACCGCTTGGAAAAGAAGGGTCTTTTGAAGGCGCTATTGATTTAATTGAAATGAAGGAAGTCCGCTACCCTCACGACAGCGATGATTTAATAATAACTGATATTTCTTCAAATAACGAAGATGCCGCAAAGGAATGGCGCGAAAAATTAATAGACGCTCTTTCAGGAGTTTCTGATTCCATTACGGAAAAATATCTTGCAGGAGAAGAGATTCCTCCTTCTTTAATAAAAGTTGAGCTTAGAAAAGCGGTTATTAAAAGGGAAATACTTCCAATGTTCTGCGGCGCGTCAAGGCGCAATATCGGCGTTCAGCCCGTTATCGACGCGGTTGTAGATTTCCTTCCTGCTCCTAACGAAACAAAACAAGCTGTAGGGCACAATTTAAAAAAAGAAGAAGATATAAATATACCTTGCGATGTTTCAGGCCAGCCTCTCGGTCTTGTATTCAAGATTCAAAACGACAGGGAAGCGGGCTCTCTTTGCTATGTTAGAATGTATTCAGGCTCTTTTAAATCCGGCACATCGGTTTATAACATAGGAAAGAAAAAACGCGAGAGGGCAAACAGAATTTTAAGAATGCATTCTAATAAATCAGATCCGTTGGACTGCCTTAACGCAGGAGACATCGGCGTAATTATCGGGATGAAGCTCGCTCAAACCGGAGACACAATCGGAAGCGAAGGCTGGCCAGTAGTGCTTGAAAAAATGCAGTTCCCGGAGCCTGTAATTTCTGTTTCTATAGAGCCTAAAACAATCTCGGATCAAGATAAATTAAAAGACATTTTGGCGATTCTTTCCAAGGAAGATCCGACCTTTACAATCAGAGAAAACGAGGAGACAGGTCAGCTTATAATTTCGGGCATGGGAGAACTTCATCTTGATGTTCTTGTTACGCGCATTTTAAAAGAATTTAAACTAGGCGCGAAAGCCGGGAATCCGCAGGTTACTTACCGCGAATCGATTAGTAAGCCGAATGAACATACGGAGAACTTTTCAAGGATTATCGCTGGAAAAGAAAACGCAGCGGGTATTACTCTTAAAGTAGAACCTGCGCAGAGAGGAAGCGGCAACAAATATGTTTACGCGGCAAAACAAAGCGGTAAAAGTGAGATTCCATCTGAAATACTTGAAGCGATTGAACACGGCGTAACAGCGGCTTTTTCTTCCGGCATTGTAATGGGATATCCTTGTATCGATATAACGGCGACAGTTACGAATGTCCAGTATTCTGAGCAGACAGGCACCGAGTTCGCCTTTGAAGCCTGCGCAAGCATGGCTTTTGACGAAGCAGCGCGCGGCGGAAGCCCTGTCCTTCTTGAGCCTATCATGGCTGTAGATTTAACAAGCCCGCACGACTTTGTAGGAGAAGTAATGAGTCTTGTTACTCAAAGGGGCGGACAGATTCTGAGCATGAACGCGAAAACAGACATAGACGAAATAAAAGCTCAAGCGCCAATGGAAAAAATGTTCGGCTTTATGACAAGCCTAAGAAGCGTCTCCCAGGGACGTGCTAGCTTCAGTTTAGAATTTTCCCACTTCGAAAAAAAATCAGAACGATAACTTGGAACACATTAACCGCGGATTACACAGATTTCTTTTAAAAATTAATCCGTGTTAATCCGAATAATCCGCGTTAATCCGCGGTTTCTGTACACCAAGCTCTATTTCGCGAAGTAGGAAATAAATATACCTGCTATGATCGCCGAGCCTATTGTACTTGAAACAATCGGGCCCATTGCATGCATTAACAGGTGGTTGTCCGGGTTGTATTTCTGTCCGAGTTTTTGAGAAATGCGCGCCGCCATCGGCATCGCGGAAACGCCTGAGTTACCGATTAGCGGATTTACCTTTCCTTTTGTAAACACACAAAGAAGCTTCGCTACCAGAACTCCGCCGACCGTTCCGAAAGCAAACGCTAAAAGACCGCTCGCGAGAATTATCAAAGTCTGAGGCGTAAGGAACCTCGCCGCCGTTGCGGAAGAGCCGATACTTAACGCTACAAGGAATGTTAAAATACTTAAAAAGTCATTCTGGAAAGCGCGCACATAACGATCCGCAACGCCTGACTCTCTTATTAAATTGCCGAGACACAACATGGCGACAAGCGCGCCGGCTGCTGGAACGAGAAGAAGAACAACGAGCGCCAGAATAATCGGGAACAGAACTTTCTGTTTTTGTGTTACTCTTTTGGGCTCCGGCATTACAATTACGCGCTCTTTATCCGTTGTTAAAAGTCTCATAATAGGAGGCTGGATAAACGGAACAAGCGCCATGTACGAGAAAGCTGCTATAGCGATCGCCGGCAGCAGATCAGGCGCAAGACGCGTCGCCGTAAAAATCGACGTAGGTCCGTCCGAACTTCCGATTATTCCGATAGCCGCGGCCTCCCTTAAAGTAAATCCGTCAAATAACGGGAATAACGGGGCAAGCGCGTTTCCTACAAAGTAGGAGACTGCCATGGCTATAAAAATACCAAGCTGTCCGCCAAGACCGATAAGAGCGCTTCTCGGAGACGCAATAAGCGGACCGAAGTCCGTCATTGTTCCGATGCACAGGAATATCAGAGGCGGATATATAACCATACGAATACCGGTGTAAAGGAAGTTCATAAGGTTTTGAAGAAAGGATGTATGATTGCACGGCTCTCCGGGTTTATGCGCGTTACAAACCGCGCCTTCAGGCAGAGGCTGTCCTACAAGCTCGTTAAAACCATTTGGATTATAATCATAAGCGCCAAGACCTACAATCGGAAGGTTCGCAAGCATTATACCGAACGCCAGAGGCAAAAGCAAAAGAGGTTCGAACTTTTTTACTATCGACAGATACATAAAAAATAACGCAAGCAGGATCATTATCCCCTGCCCGAGTGTTAATTTTAAAAAACCTAAACTCTGAATGATGCTATCCAACAACGACATAAACTTCTCCTTTTTATGTTAATTAAATTTTCTATTCCAGTTTTGTGTAGC
>WQSF01000033.1 GCA_009788065.1 Treponema sp. | reverse complement strand
GCGTTTGTCCACTTGCATTTAAAACCTCCGCTGTTTGTCAATGACATTGCGATATTTCCTGTGTCATACCATGTTTCAAAATTATAAGCGCCGCGAATTCCTTTTTGCATTGTTTTTATAGCATCAATATCCTGTAAATCCCTATTTGTCAAACTGTTTGAATCATACAAACATAAGGGGGAAGTTTTTCTTATTATTTTATTTGATTTTGATTTACGCATATCACCGGGGGTTAGTCCGTATTCCCGTTTGAAAGCCCTGATATATGATTGTTCATAGCCAAGTCCGTAATCATAAGCAATATCCAGAATATTTAAGTTAGTTCCAAGGAGATCTTCAATGCTTACTGCCATTTTTCTGGAACGAATATACGAACCGATAGTTTGACCGAACGCCGATCTAAAAAGCAGCCGCAAATGAGTTGATGATACGGTAAATTTTTCCGCAAGATATTCGGTGTCAATATCCGCCTTTAGCCCTGCTTCAATTTCGTTTAAAACATTTTCTAATATTTTATCATTTTTATACATGAAATAGCATTTACTCCTATATGTATATTATCATAAATTCTATTATAAATAAGAAATAAAAATGAACTTTTTTGTCTATTTTTAAATTATCTTTACGATTATTTTAGGGTGGTTTTTCTCATAGACGTTCTTCGTAAAATGATAATCCATTTTACAAGATAGCGGTTTGTTCTGCGGCTGTAATAAAAATGCTTTGCATTTTTATTACAGCATTCCGCTCGAACCTTTGGTTTGCGAACTCAGGGGCGCACAACACGAAAGCCGATACCGTAGTCCCCGTAGCCGGGAACATCGCTGTACCGGTAGGCTGAACGAGTGTACCCCGCCGAATCTAACCAACACCCGCCGCGTCTCACGTGGGAAGTGCCGGAAGCAGTTCCCATAGGATTGTTCGTATTATCGCTTTCTCCGTAATATGACGAACCATACCAATCCCAGCACCACTCCCATACGTTCCCATGCATGTCGTATAATCCCCATGCATTCGTCGTTTTCCTTCCTACTTGATGTGTCATATCGTTTGAGTTTGCATTGTACCATGCGTAATTTACAAGCTCAGCTTCCGCATTGCCAAAACTCCAATCTGTTGTTGTTCCGGTTGCGCGGCAAGCGTATTCCCACTGCGCTTCTGTCGGTAAACGGTAACCGTTATTTTCCCAGTTCGCAGTTACCGTTGCGGCTGTTATTGGATAACCGGTTGCAGGCGTTCTTCCTGTTATTGTATACACAGGAGTAAGCCCTTCTTTTGTACTAAGCCTATTACAGAACTCTATCGCATCAAACCATGTCACTGCCTCTACAGGTCTTTTACCCTGCGTTTCTCCTGCTGCGGGGTTCGATCTAAAACTACTTGGATTTGTTCCCATTACTTCCTGGTACTGTTCCTGCGTTACTTCGTATTTTCCCATTTTAAACGCGGTTAATGTTACTTGCCTAACCGGTTGTTCATCAGAATAACCGCCGCTTTCTGATCCCATTGTGAAAGTTCCTGTTGAAATTGATATCATTTGCATGGGAAATATAGGAGTGTTGTCATATCCGCATACATTGCATGAGCTACCTACATGATTTTCAACATCAATTTTTTCTCCGCAACTGCACTGTTTATAATGTTGTGTTGCATTGTACGACCATGTTGCACTGTACGTGTGGGTATGCGTGGGGCAAGCGGTAAATAAGAGCCCGATTATTATCAAAATGATAATAATACCCAAGAAGTTTTTTGTACTTTTCATTCAGAGTCTCCTTTAAATTTGAATGTTGTACTTTAAAATCGCATCCTTGCAGTTTTTAAATTTGAAGTTTTTGCTGTGCGAAAACTTCTGAGATTATTAAAATCGATATCTCTGTCGCTTGGTAATTTTTTACTTAGAGAATTATAGTCTTTTATACTCAAAACAACTGTTTTTTCAATCATTGTGTAATTTTACCATTTCTTTGTGGTTATTTCAATACTTATTTTATATCTTTTGTCAGGCGAATTACTTCCTGTTTTTTTATTACACTTTGCTCTTGAACTCGGGAAAAATAAAAAAAGATTTAAAAGATAAAAAATGTTTAATAGAACCATTTTATATGTTAATAGCAGCGCATGCAAAATCATTAAAAATGACATTAGTGACAAATAATACAAAAGAATTTGAAAGAATAAATAAATTAAAAATTGAAGATTGGACAAAATAAAGCGTAACTTCTACGCCGCCTATTCGGCGACTCGGCTTGGGTTTTATGATTTTATTTTTAAAAGGGTAAATCACCCTACTCCAGTTCCAAAATAATTTTCATGCCGCGTGTGACAGATTCGCCGGGAGCGGGGCTTTGGCGGCGCACCCAGCCGTCACCGCGTATTTCAACATCTAAATCATCGCGTAACAGGAGCGGAAGAAGCACTCTCTTGGCGATGCCGGAAAAATCGGGGATATAAGTTTCCACAGCGGGAAGGCGTCCTGCGGGAATATTTACAGCGGGGGGATGGTTGACCTGCGGATTGCGGCCGCGCGGGATGCCGAGATAATCAATTAATGTTTCTGCGGCTTCGCGGATTGCGGGAGCCGCGATTCTGCTTCCAAAAATGATTCCCTGCGGTTTCATTACGGCAAGGTAAAGAATTAAAGTCGGGTTTTCGGCGGGAAGAAGGGCGAGGCAGCTTGCGATAAAATCGGTTTCGGAATATTTTCTTGTCGCGGGATCGATAATCTGCGATGTTCCGGTTTTAACGCCGATAGATAAATCCTGCACTCCGGCGCGCCAGCCCATCGCGCCCGTTGACGCTGTATCAGCCATGTAAGAGCGCAGCGCTTTTGCGGTTTCCGGTTTGAGGATTCTGCGGCTTGCGCCTCCTTCCCATTCTGTAACTGTTCTGCCGTCCGCGGAAACAATTTTAGAAATAATTTTAGGCGGGACAAGTATTCCGTCATTCGCAATAGCGGTAGCCGCCTGCAGTATTTGATACGCAGAAACCGCGATTTCCTGTCCAAACGCAATTGTCGGCTTTGAACGCTCGGACCAGTTTTCGCTTCGCACAAGGTAACCGGCTGTCTCTCCGGGGCTTCCGGCGCCGGTACGCGAACCAAATCCAAAACTGCTTAACAGCCGGTAAAAATCACCGGAGCTGATATTGTCAGAAGCGTAAGCCGCGCCGGCGTTGCATGAATTAATAATTATTTCTCTTGCCGTTACTCTGCCATGATTGCCCAGACAATTAATCGCACTGCCCCGGCTTGGCATGTATGATCCGTTGCACACAAAAACGTTTTTATCAGAAATAGCGTTTGAATCCATAAGCGCAGCAAGGGAAAAAACTTTAAAAGTGGAACCCGGTTCAAACGCGAAAATGTTCGGGCGGTTCATGCGGCTGTTCGCGTCGGAGGCTCTAATATTATTGGGATCAAAATCCGGCAGAGACACGGAACCAAGTATCTCGCCTGTACGCGGGTCCATCGCCGTAAAGATTACAGATTCCGCCTGCGTTTCTTCCATCGTCTTTGCGGCGATCTGCTGTAAAATATACTGAACATAAGTGTCGATTGTTAAAAAAACCTGAGAGCCTCTGCCGTTACTGTCAGCTCCATCCAAAACGCTGTTAAGCGCAAATTCAATGCCTTCAAGCCCGCGGTTTCTGTCTCCGACAAATCCGACAATATGGCCTGCGGTATTTTTTTCAGGGTATACTCTTCCGACAATCGGCTGAACCATCACACCTTTAATTTTCTTTTCGTTTACTAGAGCGGACAGCCGTCTTGCCGTACCGTCGTCGATCTGTCTTCGCAAATAAAGAAAATTTGATTCGGACGAATTTATCCTTGAACGGATTTCCGCAGGCGGCATTTCAAGAATACCGGAAATTTCATTAGATAAAAGGTCGATATCCGTTATTGAAGGACGCCAGACGCTGACATCGGCAAACCTGATTTGAATCGCAAGATAACGCCCGTTTCTGTCCCGAATCGAACCTCGATCCGGGATCGTTATATTCTGGCGCGTACCGGACGGCGCATCGCCCCTTATCATCAATACAGCGTAATGAACGAGTAAATAAACGAGAAAAGCTCCCAGTAACGCGAATACTGCGATATAACGCCGTTTCAGGTTCATCTAATACCCCAGCACCTTTCCGATAACACTGCCCGCGTTTACAGGGCCGTATGAGCGTGAATCATACGATGCAATACTGTTATCTCCTTCGGCAAAAAAACTGCCGTCTTTGCCTGAGGCTGTACAGCGTTTAACCGCCAATTCTCTGGAAGGAGTATAAAAAACCACAACTTCTCCTGCTTTGGGCTCTCCCCAGCGGATGATATATTTATTTATTATCGGAACCTGCAGTCCGTATCTGGCTCTGTTTACCACAAGAACCGCGCCGTCATTAATGGCGGGTTCCATCGAATGTCCCTGCGTAATGATAAAATCAAAGCAAAAAAGCTTCAAAAAAAGAGCGATTATCAAAGCCAAAAATACAGATTTCATTCCTTTCTTTGTATAATCCTAATTGCCTTTTTTGTCGATATACCAAATATGGCATCATTAATTGAAAAACAACGCGTTTCCAGGAGACGAAAAGCCGCTTCACCCGGAAGGCATAATAATAAATCGGCAGGTTTTCACACCGGATTTATGAACCAGTTTAATCAAAAACCCGCCTGTTCAAGAAAAAAGAAAAGCAAATCCCTGTTTGAGGTTTTTGGGAAAGCAAATCGTCAAAAAATAAAAATAAACAGAACCAAACCGGCAGTTTCACGCAGAAGCGGGAAAACTGGCGGTAATAATATAATCCCGTTCTTTTCAACCTTTGCAGTCGCGGCGGTAACCGTGGTAATAGCCCTTGCGGCTTTAAACTGGAAGGGTATCGACCTTAAAATGCTGGATATTTATGCGGCGCAGCCTGCCGAAGACTTAGAAGCCGGGCAGCGTTCAATTCGATATGCCGCAAAGGGAATTCAGGGTATTTACACAAATATACCTGTTGAAGATAACGCCGTAAACGAAACCGGCGACACAGTTGTAAATAATAACCCACACGGCTCGCTTGTCACATTCGACTGGCAGCAGTACATAGTTCAAAAGGGTGATTCCGTATCGGGAATAGCGAAAAAGTTTGATGTTTCGGTCGGCGCGATAATCGCGTCGAATAACATCAGCAACGCGAGAAGGCTTCAGGAAGGAACAACCCTTAGAATCCCCAATATTGACGGAATTCCGTATCAGGTTAAGAAAGGTGACAGTCTTTCGAAAATTTCCACGTCATTTAACGTCGATTTAGACGTTATTTTAGACATAAATGATATAAAAAGCGACAATATAAAAGTCGGAGAAACCTTCTTCATCCCCGGCGCCAGAATGAACGACATCGACCTGAAGATGAGTCTCGGCGAACTGTTTACATTCCCCTTGCAAAGCCGGTATATAACAAGCCGTTACGGGATGCGAAAAGACCCGTTCACAGGCGTTTTACAGTTCCACGGCGGAGTCGATTTTAGGGCAAATACGGGAACAACGGTTATGGCGTCTCTGGACGGAACCGTCTCGGTAATAAGCGAAAATTGGCTCTACGGCAAATACATTATTATGAGCCACGGTAACGGTTATAAATCGATATACGGTCATTTAAACGCCTACTCTGTAAAACAAGGCGACAAAGTGGCAAGAGGACGAAAAATAGGGGAAGTAGGCAACACAGGCTACAGTACCGGACCACATCTGCATTTTGGGATATTTGACAAGAATAACAGATTAGTAAACCCGATGGATTTACTGAACTAATTATAAAGCGAGGTTTCATGCGTAAATTAATCTTTGTTCTGCTGGCGTTTTTAGCGGCATGCACCTTTATACGCGCTCTGGATAGCGGGCAAGAAGAGGGAAATCTTCATAAAAAAACTGTGGAAATAACACAATAAAGTATACTACAATTAACATATGACACTAGGCGAAAAGTCTGCGGCTGTAACCAATGTTTACGAATTCAGCGAGATTGTAGACAAAGCATGCGAAGGGCTTAAAGAACGGCGGATAAAATACTCAATCCGAAAAATACAGGAAATGGAAGAAAGACTCTGCGAACTGGAACGCGAACTTGACGATTTTATAAACGGGAAAATGTAATGAAAAAACTGTTTCTATTGACGCTTTCTCTTGCCGCGGTTTTCAACCTTGCGGCTGTTAATTTCAGCAATTTAACCGTCTCAAACGACGACAGGCTTTTATTCAGGGCCGATTTTGAAGGGCAGCATGCCGTTTACGTTTCATGGCTCAGCGATATGTCGATACAGCAGTTAACAGCTCATCCCGAAAAAATATACCTGACAGAAAACGGCAGAACGCTCATTGTGCTTAACAGTCTTGGCGCGTCAAAAATCCCTGTATCGGGAGGTCTTCCCTCGCCGCTTCCGGTCTATCCTTCATTTTCAGGAGGCGAAACACCGCTTAAAGGACGATTGCAGGATTTGGCGGCTTCGACGGACGGACGCTGGATTCTTATAACGGAACCTGTAAGCGCGGGTTACGGCAACCTGTTCCTTGTCGATCTTTCCACAGGCGAAAAAAAAATTGTAAGCGAAAAAGTTGAGCTTCCGGGATCGAGTTTCCCCGCAAAGTGGGCTCCCGACTCAAGGCTCTTTGTATACGCGAAAGACGGCAGACTTTATTATTTCCCGATCTTAAGCGATTTATCGGTTCTTGTAGACGAGCGTTTCAGAACGATAGGCTCAGGCGGAATCGATTCAATCCTGTGGGGACAGCACGGCGATTTTTATTATCTGGCAGGCAATACCCTGTATCGCGTAACAAACCCAGAACTTTTTACAAGAACGATTTACGGAGATTTTCTTTCTATCGGAGCTGTCGCCGCGGTTCTTCCGCTCAGTTTTGAGCCGGGTTTTGATCATTACTGGATTGCTCCTGATTCAGGATCGATCCTTGTAAACAAGAGCGGTAAAGGGCTGTTTTTCTTTTTGTTAGGTGAAAATCAAAACAGCGCGGCGGTTCTTCCCCATGTTGTTATTCCGCACGGAGCCGTGAATTTTAACGTGCTTTGGCCTCCGGCTGAGTCAAAACAGGCAGGTCCTGCGGCGGCGCGTCAGGTTCGTAACGAGACGCCGACTCAGCTTACGGTTGTTTATTCGCTTATGAGCGAAACAATGGTTCTGCGTTTTGAAGCAGGCAGGAATACCATAACTACGCTTTCGAACAGAAGCTTTCCGCTTGCATCCAATGGCGCGATGTCTCCCGACGGTACAAAAGCGATCTTCTGGGGAGAAAACGGCCTTGAGTTATGGGATTATAAAAACTGGCGGCTGATTCAAAGACTCAGCAACAACCCTGTTTATTCCTGCGCGTGGATCAACAACAGGCAGATAATCGCGGGAAGCGGCAGATTTATCGAAGAAATAAATATTTCCAGTTCTTCATATCCGCGAAGAAGGATATGTCTTTCCACAGCGGACGAATTTGGCTTTGAAGACGGTGTAAGAGGATCTTCGCGTATTGCGGCAAGAATAGGAACGGAATGGTTTACATGCGACGGGAGAAATTTTTGGAACGCGGTACCCGGCATTCAAATAAAACCGGCGATACTGTATTCGGATCGATACCGTGTTTTCCTTGAACCGCAGGTAACGGGACACTATAAAAATCTTCTGATGATACGCAACATGAATTCCACAGGAACTGTCTCTTTAGTTTCAAACCATACTGTTAATCAATCCTACACGCTAGGACGACAAACGCCGATTGCGCTCTGTTTTGATCTATACGATGACGATACCGGTTTATCGCAGGTTCTGTCCGCGTTAAGCCGGCTTAACATAAGGGCGACATTCTTTTTAAACGGCGAATTTATCCGCCGAAACCCGGCGGCTGCGGCGGTCATTGCCGAAGCCGGACATGAAACCGCTTCCCTTTTTTACACTCCTATCGATCTTTCGGATTCGCGTTACCGCATTACAAATGAATTTATAACCCGCGGTCTTGCGCGTAATGAAGATGAATTCCATAAAGCCACAGGAAAAGAATTATCAGTGCTTTGGCATCCTCCGTATTACCGAAGTTCGGCGCAGGTAAACGCGGCGGCGGCGGCTACGGGATATATCACTGTAAACAGAAGCATAGATCCAGGCGATTGGATGTCCAGAGAAGATACGCTAAGACTCAATTTACGCCAGATTCAGCCTTCGCAAATGATCGAGCAAATTGTGGAAAAAAGAGTTACGGGCGCAGTTGTTCCGATCCGTCTCGGACTTCTTCCCGGCGGCAGAGACGAATACCTTTTCCAAAGAATAGAAGCTCTGCTGGACGCGCTGATTCGTTCAGGTTATACAATTGTTCCGGTATCGACAGTTATAAGATAGTTAGTACATTAAAACATGAAACACGGATTAGCGCAAATTAACACAAACAAGACTGATGATTTACTGCATAACATTCCTGAAATAATTAACAAAACCTTTCCAATACCGGAGCGATTCAGAAGAAAACTTCCTTCGGATGTCGCGGAACTTTCACGCCTTCTTACAAACAAACGCGGAAGCAGATCGCTCTCCTATTTGGCGCGTCCCAATTTTCTTTCAGCATATTTACATTATTTTATGCCGTGGAATCTCTTCCGTCTCTGCCTCCTTTTGCCTGTTTTAGATCTTGGTTTGAATTCAGGCGACACGATAACAGACATAGGCTGCGGTCCGCTCACTTTTGCATCGGCGCTTTGGATTTCGCGCCCTGAACTTAGAAACTTTCAATTGGAATTCAACTGTATAGATCGATGCGGCCCTGCCCTTGAAGCTGGTAGAAATTTTTTCGCTTCTCTTACCGCGTCAAACAAGGAATCATCATGCGCATGGAAAATAAACACTGTAAAAGAAGATATTGATATACGCCAGCCAAAACCACAGCAAAAAAGAAAACAGGCGTCTCTGGTTTGCGCGGTTAATATTTTTAATGAAATTTACGACAATCTTTCTCATAACGACACAGACGGGCTTCGCAAAATGTCTGTAAACGCGGCAAAGCTGATGCATAACGAAGCGGTAAAAAACGCTTCAATTCTGACAGTAGAACCAGGTGTTCCACAGTCGGGAAAATTTATTTCTTTTCTGCGCGATGCCTTTTTAGAAATGGGACACACTCCTGTCTCGCCCTGTACGCATACAGCGCCCTGCCCTTTTGTTAACGGTTATACAAAAATTATAAAAGGGCGCGATTGGATCGACACAAAAAAAAGATGGTGCCATTTCGGTTTTGAAACATCCGGCGCTCCGAAACAACTGCGCGATCTTTCCAAAGCAGCAAAACTTCCCAAGGAGAGGCTCGTCTTTAGTTATTTATTTACTGGCAAAGCGAATCCGCAGTATAAAAAAGACGAAGCGCGTATTATCTCCGACGCTTTCCCTCTGCCGGAAAACCGCTTCGGCAGATACGGATGCTCGTCGCAGGGGCTTGTTCTTGTCACAGGCGACAGAAGCCGCATAAATGAAATACAGCCTTTAAGCATCGCGAAAGGTTATTTTTCTTCGGAAAACTCAGACGGCCGGCACGATAAAAAAAGCGGCGCGTTAATTATGGATTTATAGGAGTACAACATGAACTCTCAGAAATTTTGCAGTCTGCATACACATACCATATTTTGCGACGGAAGAGATGATGTAGAAACAATGTGCCGTGCCGCTTATGAAAAAAAACTGGATTCTATCGGATTCAGCGCCCACGCGCCAATCGACAGGCAAATCGGTGCGCAAAGCGACTGGAATCTGAAAGATGAAAAAGTCGCGGAATATGTATCCGAAGTTCTTGCCGCCAGGGAAAGATGGCATGATAAATTAAAAGTCTTTCTCGGTTACGAAGCCGATTACATTAAAGGAAGACGCTCTCCTTTGGACGCTGATATAACAGAATTAAATCTGGATTATATAATCGGAAGCGTACATTATCTTTTCCCGGCAGATTTCAACGCCAAAGCGTCAGGCGCGCGATTTTTTACGGTAGACGGTTCCAAAGAAGAGTTTGAAAACGGTTTAAACGAAGGTTTTAACGGAGACGCAAAAGCATTAATGCATTGTTATTATGACGCTCAGTTGGAAATGATCGAAGCGGGCGGCTTTGATATTTTGGGACATCCCGATCTTTTAAAAAAGAACTGTCATGGTAAAAATTATTGGACAGATGAAGAAGAAGCCGTCCGCCAAAAAGAAGTTGCGCTTGCTGCTGGCAAAGCAGGTATTATTATCGAAGTAAATACAGGCGGAATCAATAGAAAAAAAATATCCGACGTTTATCCGTCGTTATCGTTTTTACGCATAATCAGCGAATATAATATTCCGGTATTAATAACGGCTGACGCTCATTGCGCTGGTGATATTAACGGAAATTATAATATTGCATTAAACACGATAAAATTAGCCGATATTAAGGAACATTATATATTATCAGATAAAATTAATAAAAAACTAATTTGGCATAAGGAAGAAATTTTATAAAATATAATAAAAAGCCCTCGACTAACTATTGTTTTTTTATTATATTGTTACTAAGGAGTTATCATGGCAAAAACAAAACAATCACCAGGATCATTACTTTTGGAATACATTGAAAAGTATGAGCTTAATTGCAACAGGCTTTCCAAAGAAATCAGATGCAGTCAGACTGCTTTAAGGCTTATCAGCCTTGACAAAAGCAGAATAACTACATCAATAGCGGTACGCCTTGCGAAATATTTCAGTACAAAACCTGAATTTTGGCTGTTGGCGCAGATGGATTATGATCTTGAAAAAGCCGCAAACAACAAAACACTTGCTAAGGCGCTTAAAAGTATTTCAAAAGCAGCAAAATCGCGGTAAATTATTGGGAGGAAGCGGGATGAGAAATTTTTTCTCATTCCCAATTCCGCATTTTATCAATTTTCTTTCTGACTCTTATCTAATCTAACTCTAATTTGAATCTTATCCAACTCTTATCTGAACCGGTCAATATTTTTCCTTGAACAGCAATTCTTTATCACACAGCGGGAACAAAACGGACTGACAGGACGGCAGAGTTTTTGTCCGTAAAGAACAAGCAGATAATTTATTCTTTTCCAGTATTTTTTGGGAAGGATTTTTCTTAATGTCATTTCTGTCTCTTCAGGGTTATTAGTTTTTAACCAGCCGCACCTGTTCGAGATGCGGTGTACGTGAATATCTACGCATAATCCCTCTAGATCAAACGCTTCTGTAAGAACAAGATTCGCTGTTTTCCTTCCGACACCGGGGAGAGCTAAAAGTTCGTCCATAGACGAAGGCACTTTCCCATTATACTGTTCAAGTAAAATACAGGCGATTTTTTTAAGCGAAGCCGCTTTATTATGATAAAAACCGGCTGGATAAATCAATTTTGCGATTTGATCTTCCTTCAGCGCAGCCAACTCGGCGGGATTTTTGGCTTTTTTAAGAAGGCGCTCCGATGATACAAGAGTAACCTCGTCTTTTGTACGTAAACTAATAATTGTAGAAACAAGCACCGCCCACGGCCTGTTAACCGGCGTTTCACGGCGATAATTTTCCGCCACGGTACTCACGGAAGGATCTTCCGCGCCAAGTTCCTCTCGCCATTTTTCCAGAGATTTAAATATTAAATTCCAATTTATACTTTTCATGAATAATTAAATTTAACTCTCTAATAAACACTGGGCGAATACTTCGATCGCTTTTCCTTTTCCGATGGGACCCAGTCCCTCAGAAGTTTTACCTTTTATAAAAACACGTTCTATCGTAACTTCTAAAACATCCGCAAGCGATTGACGTATAACTTCCCTATAAGGAAGTATTTTAGGTTTTTCACAGACTATAACGCAGTCAAGATTGACAAGTTTCCATCCTGATTGTTTTACACGCGAATATACATCTTGTAAAAGTTTCATTGAATCGGCGCCTTTCCATTTAAGCGAAGAAGGCGGAAACAATTCGCCTATGTCGCCGAGAGCGCTGGCGCCTAGAAGCGCGTCGCAGACTGCATGCGCAAGAACATCGCCGTCTGAATGGCCTTCTTCGCCTTTCGGATACGGTATCTCTATACCGGCAAGAATAAATTTTCGTTTAACTTCCAATCTGTGGAGATCGTACCCAATGCCGATTCTGATCATTATTTTACCAATGCTACGCCTGGAAGAGGGCGAAACGCTTTAAAAGACATATATTTAAACGGATGTATATCTAAGGCGTTTGGAAACCATCCGTCCATTTCGCCTGTGTCAATAATATTCAACGCGGGGTTATAAAAAATCGGCAGTACGGCTCCCCTGTCCAGCAAAAGTTTTTCTGCTTCCGCGAGCGTCGCAAGACGGGTCGCTCCTTCTTCTACCATTGATCTTTCGATTAACGCTTCATAATCAGCGTCATCAAGACGCGAATCGTTCAAGTTTGAATCGCGCCTCCACATTTGCAGAAACGCGTAAGGATCGGCAAAATCTCCGATCCAAGTTGTCGAACCAATGGTAAAATTGTCTTCCTTCATGGATTGGAAATATCGATCGTAGGGAATAACTTCTACACGAACGTTTATTTTGAGTTTTTCTTTCCACGCCCTTGCCATTAACGAACCGACACGCTCCGCGTCGCGCGAAGGCGTTAGGCGAATAACAAGCTCCGGCGTTTGCACACCGGCGGCATATCCCGCTTCGGTCATTAATTTTTCCGCTTCTTCATAATTTGTTTCTGATATTCCTTCGACTTCGGGATACCCGATCACAGGGAAAATTAAAGTTTCGGCGGGCAGGTAGTAATTACTGCGTATCTCTTCCCACGGTAACGCGAGAGCCATTGCGCGGCGCACTCTGTGATCGTTCCACGGTTTTTCAGAACTGCGGATAAAATAATAATGTGTAGCAAACATTACATTCACCTGAATCCCGGAACGATCGGTTAAAGCTTCGACATTAACATCGCCTGAAATCCAACGGGCTTCGCCTGAGTTCCAAAGATGAGACGCCTGATCCGCGTTCGCGGTAAATTTAATAATTATTTTATTAAGCGCAACTCTTTGATAATCCCAATAATGGTGCGTTTTTTGCATCTCGATAATTTCATCATTCATAGACGTAATTCGGTACGGACCGTTTGTTACAGGAGGCGTCCAGTTTTTTTCTTCTTTTTGCGGACTCCAATTTGATTTATTAATCATTGATGAATGAATCGGGCTGAATGAATGGTGGCAGAGCATAGCGGGGAAGAACGACGCGGGTGAACTTAATTTAATTACAAGCGTTCTTTGATCTTCGGCGGTAATTCCAACATTATCGGAATTCTTTTCCGAACCGTTTCTGTATTCGCGCGCTCCTTTTATTACGTCAAAAAAACTTGAATACGGAGATTCGCGTTTGGGATCAAGAAGGGAAAGCCACGCCGCTTTAAAATCATCCGCGCGAACAGGATCACCGTTTGAAAAACGCGCGTTTCGTCTTATTGTAAAAGTCCATTGCATTTTATCTTCAGACAGTTCCCACTTTTCAGCCAATGCCGGAACCGGTTCCAGCGAAAGCGGATGGTAGGAAAAAAGCCCTTCATATAACGCGGTAAAAATCTGCGCTTCGCTTGCAAAATAAGATTTTCTAAAATCCAATTCCATTTCGTGTGTAGAAAAAGCCACTGTAAGTTCTTCCGTGTTGATATTCCCCGGACGCATCTGCGCGATGTCACCGTCAGACGGAGTAACCGGCACATCCTGAACCTGCGAACTTTGACAAGCAGTAAATATAAAAACTAATAATAAAAGAAAGAAGCAGTTCTTTACATAAATCATATTACAATTATAGCAGATATTTTATATAAATTCAACTCATAATTTACGCCGCGAACCGCATAAACTGTCATTAACTTATACAACAATATCGAAGCGCGAGTTCGCGATAAAAATATTTTTATTTTTCTTTGTATATCACCCTGTAGTGCGCGGAGGTCATGTCTATTCCGCTTTCTTTAAAACCGTTTTGAATGTTTTCGTACAGCATGGTGTATATACTGGGAATTTTGCTTACATCTTTCGTATAACAGTTAATCTGATAACATGCGTAAAAATCATCCAGTTTTGTCTGAAGCACAAACGGTTTAGGTTTTTTTTGAACATAATCAGTCGCTAAAGCCGCGTTGATTAAAACATCATGAACCGTCTGCCACGGCGTTGAATAGCCAAAGGTTACTTCCGTATAAATTATCAAACCTTCTTCGTCTTCATCGGAAGACGTATTGTAGTTTACAATATTGGAATTTAAAATTGTCAGATTCGGAAATGTTACATATTCATTTTTATGCGTTTTTACTCTTACAACCATATGGTTTTTTTCTACAACAAAACCTGTTGTATCAATGATTTTTACACGATCTCCGATTTTAAACGGACGCATGTAAGTAATTACAAGCCCTGCGACAAGGTTTCCGATTGCGCTTGTGGAACCCAAAGAAAAAATTATACCGACAAAAACGGAAACCCCCTGAAACGCCCTTGAATCAGAACCGGGCAGATACGGATAAATAATTGCGACTGTAAACGCCCATAACAGCACCTGTAATATCCTGTAAGTAGGCGCCGCCCAATCAGGATAAAACCCCGAGAACTTTAATTTACCCTTCTCAAGCTGATTTGCAAAATATTTTAAACCTTTTAAAATGTAGCGCGTAACAATAACAAATATAATTACTTTTATAAGATTTGGAATATACATTACAACGCCGATAACAATATCTCTTATCGGACTTAAAATATATCCTAACAGCATTGTCGCAAAATTCTTTGTAGTATGAAAGAAACTAAAAACAAACGGGATTGTAAGAAGAAGAATTATAGCGGTTACAATATATTTAAAAATCCGCAAAAAAACTTCTATAACTTCAATTACCTGATTGGAAGAAAGAACTTTATATTTATGAAAATATAAAGGTTTAATTTTATCTTTTCCGGCATTATTCTCAAGCTTGTTATTAATTCGCTTAAACAGGAACCAAATAAGCCATATTACAAGAATCTGTACGGCAATTATCGCAAGAGCAATCCCAAGCCTCTGCAAAAAACTCAACTTCCCGATGGATTCGCTCCACATGTATTCAAAACGAACGGTTTTAATCCAGCTTGCGGATGTTACAGCGTCGGTATCGGCGCTTTCTGAAACAGTTTCCGCGCTCTCAGGAACATTTTCCGTTATCTGAACTGTTGTGTCAGATTCTGATTCTCCGCTGTCCTGAGCTGAAATAAAAACAAAAGGAAGCGATAAAAGAAAAATAAATAACAGATTTCTCATATAATTTAATTATACGAGAGATCTGTTAATTAAGATAGTGACAAAATTTTACAAAAGAGAGAATGCTACCGTTACCCCGATAAACACAATTGCGACAGTCGCCGCGAGAGTAATTAAAAGATTAAAAGACGGACCTGTAGTATCTTTTAAAGGATCGCCTATAGTATCGCCGATAACGGCTGATTTATGGCAGTCGCTGCCTTTGCCGCCGTGTTTTCCGCCTTCAATGTATTTCTTTGCGTTATCCCACGCGCCGCCCGCCGTCAGCATGAACACAGCCATCGCGAAGCCGGATACAATTAAACCTGTTAAGAATCCGACAACGCCCGCAGGTCCGCAAACTAAACCGACCGCAATCGGAGAAATTATCGCAAGCAATGACGGCCAGATCATTTCTTTCTGAGCGCCTCTTGTGCAAAGATCAACGCACTTCGCGTAATCGGGTTTTGCGGTGCCTTCCATTAAACCGGGAATTTCTTTAAATTGCCTTCTGACTTCTTTAACAACATTCTGCGCCGCGCGGTGTACCGCTTTTACTGTAAGCGCGGCAAACATAAATGTAAGCGCGGCTCCGAAGAACAATCCGACTAAAACAACAGGATTTTTTATAACATCCAAAAATAATTCGCCGTCTTTTAACATTCTCATTTTAGACGGATCTGTAATCGCGGCGTTTAAAATTGTAATTTCAGCGACATTCTTATAAGACACCAAAAGAGCGAGGGCTGTAAACGCCGTCGATCCAATCGCAAAACCTTTTCCGGTAGCCGCGGTTGTATTTCCAAGCGAATCAAGAGCATCTGTTCTTTCGCGGACTTCTTTTGGAAGTTTCGCCATTTCGGCGATACCACCTGCGTTATCTGCAACAGGACCGAAAGCGTCAGTCGCGAGAGTTATACCAAGCGTTGCCAGCATTCCAACGGCGGCAATACCGATACCGTAAAGACCTCTGTTAAAACTTGCCATACCGTCGTTGATAAGGAAGCATCCCATAACTGAAATCGCAATTGTAAGAACAGGCCATGTCGCAGATTTTAAACCAAGCGATAAACCGCCAATCATCATCGTTGCTGTACCCGTTTCGCTTGACTCGGCAAGTTCGCGCGTCGGCTTGTAATGATCGGAAGTGTAATACTCGGTAAAGAAACCAAGTATAACACCTGAAATAATTCCAATAATAATCGCAAAGAAAATTCCCCACGCGTTCTGCGCCATTACTCCGCCTTCAAGACCTGCAACAAAATGAGTAAGTGGCAAAGCGGCGGCGGCGGAAAGCCCTGCGGAAAGCCATGTTCCCATGTGCAATGAACGTAACAAATTTTTCTGAGTCGCACTCTCCTTTGTGCGCACAAAAAATGTGCCAATAATGGAAGTAATGATACCGATAACAGCCATCAGAATAGGCAAAAGGAGACCGGCTGATTCATATCCGGCCGCAAAACCAAGCGCGAACGTCGCGACAATCGCGTTGCTGTAAGATTCATAAAGATCGGCGCCCATTCCGGCGACATCACCGACATTATCGCCTACGTTATCTGCAATAGTCGCAGGATTTCTCGGATCATCCTCAGGGATACCGGCTTCAACTTTGCCGACAAGATCCGCTCCTACATCCGCAGCCTTTGTAAAAATACCGCCGCCGACACGCGCGAACATCGCCATTGAAGCGACGCCCATTCCAAAACAGATCATAGTTTGCGCAATATCCGCAGTTTCAGCGTGGAAGACATGAACAAGAACCAGATACCATGCCGTAACGTCTAAAAGACCGAGACCGGCAACCGTAAAACCCATTACAGTCCCCGATGAAAACGCCACTCTAAGCCCTCTGTTAAGTCCGTGTTGAGCCGCGTTCGTAGTGCGCGAATTGGCAAGGGTCGCGATTTTCATACCTATAAAACCGGAAAGGCCTGTAAAGAAACCGCCGATTATAAACGCGAAAGGAACAAAGGGACTGACAAAACCCTTTGCGCCGAATATTTGCGGAATGAACGCAAGCGCTCCTAAAACAACAAACATTATACAAAAAAACCATGTAACGGTTGTGTACTGACGCTTTAAATAAGCGCCGGCTCCTGTTCGTATAGCGCCGGCGATTGATTCCATGGTTTCATTGCCTTTGGGATATTTAATTACCTTAATACCTTGTACTAACGCAAATCCAAGCGCAATAACAGCGCCCGCTATACCCAGCCAGAAAAGATATTCCATCATATTGATACTCCTGTGTGTTAATTAATTCAATACAAAATAATGTTTAATGTCAATATAGAGACAAATTTACACATCTATGGTACAATCCTCTTATGTACGCAGGATTTTATTCACTCGGCGCAGCCGAAGAAGTTACAGGTTCCAAGCATGTACTTGAGATTGACGGGCAGAGTTATCTGATCGATTGCGGCGCTTTTCAAGGCTCCAGAGCCGAAGCGGATCGAAAAAACAGAGAATTCGGCATCGCGGCGGATCGTATCAACAGTGTCATTTTAACGCACGGACATCTTGATCACTGCGGTCTGTTGCCATTGCTTACCCAGCGCGGATATAACGGGAATATTTACGCCACTCCGGCATCAAGGGATATCGCAAGTCTTATAATGATGGACTCCGCAAATATCCAGGCGCGTGACGCAAAATATTTAAAAAGCCAGGCGCAAAAGAAGGGCGAGAAATTCGACTGGACGCCGTTATTCAGCGAACAGGACGCGATCAAAGCTGTCAGTCAGACAATCGGAGTTTCATATAACAGACCGATGTATATCGATGACGGCATAAGCCTTGAATTCTATGATGCGGGACATATTCTCGGTTCAGCCATCGCTTCGATAAAAATCAAAAAAGGCGGCGAGGAATTAAACATTCTTGCAACAGGCGATTTGGGACGCAAAGGCAAACCGATCATCCGTAACCCGGCGATACCGGAAACAACGCCTGATTACATCATCCTTGAAAGCACATACGGCGACCGCAGGCACGACTCCACCACCGAGGCTATCGACAAACTTGCAACAATGGCAAAACGCACTATCGAAAAAAAAGGTAAAATTTTAATTCCTTCTTTCGCGATTGAACGCACGCAGGAGCTTGTTTACTATTTCCACCTTCTTGTTGACGACGGCGTAATTCCCGAAGTGCCGATCTTTGTCGATTCTCCGATGGCGACTAACGCGACAACTATTTTCCAGGTGCATCCTGAATGTTACAGCGAGGAAATAAAGGAAGCGTTTATAAAACACCATAAAAATCCGTTTGGTTTTAACAGCCTTCATTTTACGACAAGCGTTCAGGAATCAAAAGCGTTAAACGATCATAAAGGTCCGTTAATAATAATTTCCGCGGACGGTATGTGCGAAGCGGGACGCATCCAGCATCACCTTATGCACAATATAGAAGATCCGAATACAACAATAATGACTGTCGGTTACATGGCGGAAAATACTTTGGGACGGCGCATTCGTAACCGCGAAAGCGAAGTAAAAATTCACGGCGACTGGTACAAAGTTAAAGCGCAGGTTGAGGAGATCAACGCTTTCAGCGCCCACGCTGATTACCATGAAATGCTTGAATGGCTGCAGGCCGTAGACACATCAAAATTAAAGGGTATTTTCCTTGTTCACGGCGAGAAAAAGTCGCAGAACTTCCTGAAAAAATATCTGGAAGAAAACGGCTACCCGAATGTTGAAATCGTGAAATACGGAAAAACATACGAATTAAATTGAATAACCGCTTTACGTCGTCTGCGCAGGTTTTTGAATGGCTTTCGTCATACATTAACCTTGAACGCGGACAAAAACCAAAAAGTTTTCGCATTGATAGAATGGAAACCTTGGCGCATTTTTCCGGGCACCCGGAAAAATGCGCTCCTTCCATTCATGTCGCAGGATCAAAAGGCAAAGGCTCTGTCACAGGCATGCTGGCAAGTATGCTTACAAGCGCCGGTTTTCGCGTCGCGCGTTATATGTCGCCTCATGTTATCGATATACGCGAACGGATTTGCCTGGGAGATTCATACTTTAAAGAAGAGATTTACTGTTCCGCAGGCGATGAACTTAGGCGCGTAATAGAGGAACTTCTTCCGGCTGCCGTAAAATCTCAAGAGTCAACAGCGGCGCTTTTTGATCCTGCCGCTCCTGACGGATGCGAGCCGACATTCTGGGAACTGTTAACACTTTTGTTTTTCCTGTGCGCAAGAGAAGCAAAATGTGATGCAATGGTTGTGGAAACCGGTATGGGCGGCAGGCTGGATTCAACAAATATTCTTGATCCTGTTGTAAGCGTAATTACCTTAATTGAACTTGAACACACTTCTTTTCTTGGAAACACAATTGAAGCTGTCGCAGGCGAAAAAGCCGGGATAATAAAACAGGGTAAACCGATAGTAATCGCAAAACAAACAGACGAAACACTAAAGCAGGTTTTGGAAGTCTTCCAAAAAACAGCCGGTGAAAAAAACTGCTCTCTGTTTTATCTGCCTGATATAGCCAAACAATCAAATATAAAAATAACAACACAAAACACAACCTTTAACATTGCTCTGCATAACCTCAGCGAGCCGATGTACCCTCCATGTGAAATTATTGGATTACATGTCCCTGTACCCGGCAAAATACAGGCGGAGAACGCCGCTCTTGCGGCTTTTGCGCTTAAAATTTTTATGGATAAAATAGTACACAGAGAATACGGAAAAACACGAAGAAGCGATTGGATTGAGGCTGTCAGGCAAGGACTTAAAAATTTAAAAATACCAGCGCGTTTTGAAAAAATTTGCGAAGAACCGGTTTTTATTATTGACGGAGCGCATACTCAGGAGAGCCTCGATTTATGCGTTGAAACTTTTTCATCGCTTTACTGCAAAAGCGCGAACGGAAATAACCGCGGCGGCGTTTTAATTTTTGGATGCGCCGCGGACAAAGACGCAGCGGCGATGGCGCGTATCGCTCATCCGCATTTTGAAAAGATATTTATCACAACACCCGGGAATTTTAAGGTTAGCGATCCCGAGAATGTTTATAAAATATTTACGCAGATCGCAGGACAGGAAAAGATCACGCTTGTGAAAGATACGCAGGAAGCTGTCAGACAGGCAATGATATTCGCAAAGAATCCCCACAGAGACGCGCAAAAGCGCAGTAAAAAAGCCGGTTCCGCGCTTCCAATTTTAGCGGCCGGGTCTTTTTATTTAGTATCGGAAATCAGAAAATTATTTTATCATTCGTTAAATGATTTACCTGATGAATGATTTTTGCAGCCGCTCAATTTTAAATGTCAGAACTTAAACTGTCTGGCGCGTAACGCCATCCTTTTGACGCCATTTTTTTCGCGATGTATTCGCTTACTGTTTCGTATGGGCCTGAGCAATACCATTTTGTATATTTATCCTTTCCTTCCATAACAGCGATTAGCGAACCTGCGCTGCGGAAAGACCGGTGGCAACATGTTTCGTCAGGGTCATCTTCGTGATACCAACTGACGTTTGCCATAGAAGACCATAATTCACGGCCGAAATTTTCGTTTTCTCTTAACCGTTCTGTAAAAAGTTCGCGGAAATCATCGTCAAATTTACGGTCAAAATCATTGTAATAATCGTACTCAACCGTTTCTACACGTTCCGACATTTCTTTCTCATAACCTTTCATGCAGGGATCGATACCATTTGTATGTCCTGTTGTTATGTTGGCGGCTTCCCTGCATCCGCAGTCGCATATTGATATATCCATACAGTGACTGCATACTTCAGGGATGTAATTACTTGCCGCGAATATATTCCAATAATCAACATCGTGTATTAACGGCTGGTTAAAAATATGGCCTACTTTTCGCGGCGAATGGTTGCAGGCTCTTATACTTCCCGAAGGGTCTACGACAAAAAATCTTTTTGCGGCAGCGCATAAAAATCCAATGTTTAAATGTTCGTACAAGTGTTCGTATTTTTTAAGAACGCAAAAAGGAATTTCAGTTCCGGCACCGCCATACCTTCCTGCCTTTGCAAGAACCTCCTCGGCAGTGTCCAACATTCCCCTGATTTGATCATGGGTCAGTGATAATTCATCCTGATAACATACGCCTCTTCCGCCGATTAAAAAACGGTTTAAAAGCAGAGTGTCCGCTCCGGCGATAAGAGCGTAAGAGAGAGTTTCGCGTAACTCATGATAATTAATATTAGTTACTGTAACATTAGCTGTTGTCTGCACTCCCTCCTGTTCGGCGCGTTTAAACCAATGAAGCACACCGAGCGCGTTATCAACGCCTGTGTGTTTTTCAAATGTGTTAATTCCCGGCAGGGAAAGTGAAAGATGAACTTTGTACTTTTTAAAAAGAGAAAGATATTCTTCGTTCATCGCAAGACCGTTGGAAATTACTACGATGTATCTGCCTTTATTAAAAACATTTTTTTCGCGGATATAAGCGATAATTTCAGGCAGTTCAGGTTTTAAAAGCGTCTCACCGCCGGACAACGAAAGGCTTTGAACGCCGTTTTGTTCCAGAATATCCATGGCTTTTTTCCATTCGGATAAATTTAGCTCTTCGCCTTTTTCAAATTTCGGGTAACCATTTAAATCAACTTCCTGGAAGTTTCTACCATCCGGACCCGCCGGAAGTTCCCACGGACAGGAGCAATACAGGCATTTGTGATTGCACTTGTATGTAAGCTCAAGAACAGCGGTTTTTGGCAGTGACGGAATATCAGACAGAACGGTTTTACCTCTCATCATTGTCCTCTCTACTTTCTAAATTTTTCAGCCCGTGGCGCATAACACGGCGGAGGGATAGGCGAAGGATATTTAACATCTTTGTCTTTATCATCATCATCTTCGTCATCGTCGTCGTCGTCATAAGAATCAAAATCGCTTTTTAAATCGCTAGGACCCATATCGTAACACATGGCTGCTTCAATTGGATCAATTTCCTTATGCGGCAAATTTTTTAAATCATCATCTAATTCTTTGCCGTTACAATACGGACATTCCGCCAATTTTGATTCGTAGACATGTCCTTTAGAGCATTTTTTAAAATCATTCATCACTCGCCTCCTTTAAAAATCACTTGGACCTCTCATATAACAATCCGCCATATCCTTTAAAATATCTTTATTAATTTCAGGTTTTTTAGGCAGTTTCTCCAATTCATCATCTACATTCTTGCCGTTGCAATACGGACATTCTTCCAATCCCGATTCGTACACATGCCCTTGAGAGCATTTTTTAAATTCACTCATCTTTTCCTCCATTGCCGTCAAATAAACCTAATCTGCCGCCGACTGTAAAGCGGAATAAATCCGCGAAACTGTCAAATTCTTCCATTAATTCACGGCTTGAAAATTCCAGAACTTCGTATTTCCTGGTTTCTATGTTGTATGTGTAATAATCGTCATCCGCGATTCCCAATAAAACTTTTTCATCTAATTCAAATCTGTCGTTAAATTCGTCATTCGTTGTGACTAAATCCATTATTTTAAAACCATTTGGATCATCAATACAACTGACTTGATCCGTGCTGTAAAATATAATTCCATTCCACGCTAGTCCATTGTTCTTTTTAAGAAAATCAATATATCCTTGCGGCAACGGTTCCAAACCAATATCTGTCAGCATTTTTTGGCATAGAGATATATCGTCTTTACCTGCAGGACGGGCAATCATTGAGCTGTTGTCTTCGTTTAATATATCTATAATTTCGTCAATTATATCAATTTTTTTCATTTCAACGACCCTCCATGTACAATTTATATTATTCTATATTATTTTAATATTCTTTAGCAATATTGTATTTCAAAAACAGTCTCTTTGGTTTTGGGGTTATAAAAAACATAAACCAAGCCGCAGTCCACCCAATGCAATCCGGCTTCGTCTTCTGAATCAAGCTGGAATAAAAGCTGGAAATCTTTGTCTTCGGGAGTACCGTCACCTTGAAGCCAGTTGGGATAACCGCCTAACTTTGTTATTAAATCTTGATCGCAATTAAGTTTTTCCGCGACAAAATTATAGCTGTCAAAGTTTTTCTTTTTACTTTCCCCGTCAAGTTTTCCGCAAAGCATTTCTATTAACTTATCATTTTCTTCTGAATACTCCCAACAAGGCAAGGATTTTACCGCTTTATATTCTATTTCGCAATAAACTTCCGGGTCCGGCGCAACACCTTCCGGTGCTTGTATAATAATGCTATTTTCAAAATCCAGGTTTTCATATATTTTAACAAGCCAGCCGTTTCCGTGTTTATAACCAATACGAACATTATCTTCTGTATATGTTTTATATGAAATCGGAGAATTTTCATAATCATAATAGAATTGCAAAAGTTTTATATTGGAAGGCATATTGATATTCCCTGTGTTAAAAATTTGAAATATCAGTTCAAATTGATCTCCTTCTCTAATCGAAGGCCACTTTTCGCCTTTTTCAAAATACGGCTGCCCGCGGAAATGAGACAACAAATGACTGTTTGCAGGTATTGTGTCTTTTCTTGTTAAAATTAATTTTGTGGCGTCCTTTACCGCGGGTTTTATCAGATTTTCCAAATCTTTAATAGTTTTTAAGTTTAGCTCTTCCAGTAATCTATCACGTTTTTTCCAATAGGCTGCATTCTGCATGGCGCGCTTTTTATCGCCGTCTCTCTGGGATTCCTTTGATCCATAACCCTGTTCTGCGGCTTTATCTTTCCAATAGTTATATCGTTCAGGATTATACTCAAAGCCGTTGAAAGTTCCCATAAAACAGCTTGTTACTCTGAATTGCGCTTCCGCCAAGCCCTGCTGCGCCGCTTTTAAAAACAACTGCCCTGCCTGCTTGCGATCCTGTTTAACGCCGTAACCTGAGTCGTAACATTCCCCTAAATAAAGCTGCGCTTTCGCGTAGTTTTGTTCCGCCGCTTTTGAGAACCACAGAAAAGCCGCATCATAATCCTGTTCAACACCATCGCCAAGATAATAACACAGCCCCATTTCAAACTGCTCAGCAGCGCCTCCGGTATTCATAGCCGAAGTCAACCTGTTGATATGTTCCTGTGTATAATC
>WQSF01000032.1 GCA_009788065.1 Treponema sp. | reverse complement strand
GGCAACACTCAGCAATTCACTGCGATAGTCAGAGGAAACAATAACCCAAGCAGCTCGGTAACATGGAAAGTCAGCTCTAACGCGGCTGGTACAGGCTCTGTTGCATCAACCATCAGCTCAAACGGGCTTCTTACCATTGCAGCTAATGAGACAATTACAACTCTTTACGTTATTGCGACATCTACTGTAGATACTTCTGTTTCCGGTACGTCAATAGTATCTGTTTACCAATTACAATGATAAAGGGGTATAATCAGGGACGGCAGCGCCGGGAACTGTATCGGAGCCGGAAATGCCGGAGAAGCTTTCATTGTTAATGACCATCCTGCGGAGAGGATTGAATTCTTCGTTGATGTCAGCTTCCAGATATGCAGCCGCCATTGCGGAGATTTCTTTGGCAATCGCAGGCGCGGCTGTTAATCCCGGCGTTTCAAGACCGGCGGCGTGGATTATATTCTCTGTGAATTTTCCGAATGAAACAATAAAATCGCCTTCATAAGTCGCGGCGCTGATTCCCGCGAAGGAGGCGATTATATCCTGCTTGCTTAATGACGGCACAAGTTTTTGTTGTTTTGCCAAAAGGGTAATAATGCTGTTTGTGTCTGTTGAAAAATCTTCCTTCTTGTATGTTTCTATCGAATCATAACCGGTAAGCAGATTGCCTTCGTCTGTACATAAAACGCCTCCGCTATTCATACGCATCGTCTCATACGGAGAAACAATCGATTTAACAAGACACGACGAATTTTTATCAAAAATCATATTCGTGCTGCGGCTTGTATGTAAAGAGAAAAATCTGTCCTGCGCGAGACGCGCAATATCTTCAGCGAAAGCGCCTGCGGCGTTTATAACCATCTTGGGATAAATTCTGCCGCGATTTGTCAGAACGTTCATAATACAACCCTTCCACACTTCGATATCAAGCACTACGGTATCTAAACTTATTTTAGCGCCGTTATCAGAGGCATTTTCAGCGTACGCGGCAGTTAAACCATACGGATATACAACACCCGCTGTCGGGAAGAAAAGCGCGTACTTTATATTACGGCTTAAATACGGTTCCTTTTTTAATAGTTTCTTTCGATTAATATACTCAACAGCGATTCCTTGTAATTTACATTGAGCGATGAAAGCCAGCGCGACAGGTTTCATTAAATTGCATGTAAAACAAATATACTGTCCTGTACGTTTATAAGGCACGTCAAGTTCTTCGCATACAGAAGGATAAATTTGACTGCCGATGTCATTATATTTTTTCTTTAACTCGCCGTCACTAATAATAAATTCCGGGAGAACAATTCCGCCGTTGCGCCCCGAAGCATGAAGCGCCACATCATGTTCCTTTTCTACGAGAAGAACATCGAGTTTATAACGCATAAGCTCTCTTGCGATCGCGCAGCCGGTTACGCCGCCTCCGATTATCAACACATCAGGACTTTCACCTTCGAGCGAGTTTGACGCAATAGCCGGTTTTCTCATGGATGGAATATTCTCGCCTGTAAAGTGAATGTCGTTTACAACTGAATATTCTTTCGGACTAACAGACATTTTACCGGCTTTGACAATATCATTCCAGTTATCAAGTTCTCCTGTTAAATACAGAACACCGCCGTGCAGCATTGCGCACACTTTTCCATTAAAAATCCTGCTGAGTTTTTTATTTAATTTTTTAATGTTTGGCATATATATAATATAAGAAAAAACGATCTTGCCTGGTAGGAAAATTTACATTTTTTCTTATATTTTTTTGCCGTCTTTTATCACGCGCCCCAGAGTTTGTCTTTTTCCAGTCCCGTAACAATGAGAATATCTTCTGTTTCCTGCGCACCCAGAGCAGATATACTGCCGCTGGTTCTAAACTCGTTTATACCTTTCAAAACAGCGTCAAAACACCTCTTGCTCACCTTATTTTTTACTGCAAAGAAAAGACAGATTATCAGAAGCAGCAATGGAATTAAAATAAACATCCATTTTATACCCATAACGATATTGCTCTGCGCGTAACTTGCGGGATCAAAATTGCTTGCGCTTGCTTTTAATATGGAATATTCATTTTGATCAAAACCCATCGCCTGAAGCCCGAAACCTATCAGGAGGACTGCAATACCGCTCGCAAATTTACGAAGGAATGTAGTCATTCCGGCGTAAAGTCCTTCGCGGCGTTTACCTGTGCAAATCTCATCAATATCGTAAATATCTGTGAGCATTGACCATGTTGAAAGATTTCCTGCCGATGAACCGACTGCGATTAACGCAGCCATTATGCAAAGCGCAATAACAGGGACGCTTGAATCGATCCAGATGAACACGATTGTCGTTAAAATCCAAACAGGAATACCGATATAAAGCGGAAACGCTTTTCCTTTTTTTTCGGCAAGTTTTCCTTGCGCAACCATTAACAGCATTGAACAAACAAGAAGAGTGCCTACAACAAGTTCGTAATTTTGATATTGAAGAACTACAATGTCGATATAAAAAATAAAAAGCGCAAGAATTAAATCCACTCCGATTTGAAATGGAAGAAAAATACCCAAAAAATTCTTATACGCCTTGTTGGAAAAAATAGACAGCCACGAAGCAAACGAAACTTTTTCCGCTGCGGGAAGAACTTCCCTTTCTTTTGTACCCCAAAAAACAACAAGCCAGCAAAGCCCGAAAACCGCGCCGAAAATTAACGCCATTACAATATAGCCGGGAATCTGCTCAGGTCCGTTATGTTCGTTTCCTATCGACTTGATTATAATGCTTGGTATGACAGCGCTTATCAAAGCGGCGGCGCCTGAAAAAATCATTCTGATGGTAGTAAAAGCGGTGCGTTCATTATAGTCAGATGTCATATCAGATAAAATGGCGTTGTAAGGAACCATTACTATGCTGAAAACCGTTCCGAAAAACATATAAGAAATAATATAATAAATTATTTTTGCCGTTATATTCTGGATACCGAAAGAAAAAAACAACATAACAAAAGACAGGTAAACAGGGATTATTCCAATTAAAAAATAAATTCTTCGCCTTCCGAATTTGGAACGGGTTCTATCGGATATTCTGCCCATTATCGGATCGGTTACAGCGTCCCACAATCTACCGATAAAAATAATGATTGTAGTTGCGACAACAGGAAGCCCTTCAACAAGAACAAGAAAATTCATGAACAGCAGGCTGAAAATCATAAAAGCACCGCCGCCGTAAATATCCCCGCTTGCGTAACATATTTTAGCTTTTAATTTATTGCGCATATAGATATTATGTTAATTTAATCAATTTCTGTCTAGCGTACCAAACGTTTCAGGAAATGCCCTGCCTGCGCCGGCATATACCTCCATCCAATAATCTTCGCCGAGGTTTGAATAAATAACCCCTGTTTTTGATCCGGCGGAAGCGCTATGAATAAACCAGTTCTCTCCCAAATACAAAGCGACGTGAGTTATGTTTTCGTTTTTACCGGTTTTAAAAAAAAGAAAATCGCCCGGCTGCGCTTTTTCGTAAGGAATTTTTTCGACCCATGAATAAAGAGCGGACACCGATCTTGGCAAAGCGATTCCAAGAGCGTCTTTAAAACAAATACCTATAAAACCCGAACAATCAAGACCATTNGCTGAGATACCTCCGTGGCGGTACGGAACACCTATATACTTTATTGCCGCTTCGAGAACTTTAATCCGCGCATTTTGATAGGCATACGCTTTTTCTTCCGGCGGCGCGTTTTTTTTGGGGGCAAGCGAATAACCGCTTTCAAGAGGCGCGGCATCAACACGCGCGGTAAAAAATCCTGCCGTAAGAAACATTAAAGCAATGAAGATAAAAGGTTTCATTGTTGATATTATCGGCATAAACTGTTACATTATACCCATGGGATCAATTTGCGTCTTTGTAAATCAAAAAGGCGGCGTAGGAAAGACAACCTCGGCTATAAATATCGGGGCGTACCTTGCGGAAGCCGGAAAATCCGCGCTTCTGGTCGATTTTGACGCTCAGGGAAACCTTACAAGCGGCATCGGAGCCTCTCCTCCAAAGCCCGGAATTTATGAACTGCTTTCGGACGAAATTACAGCGGAACAGGCTATAAGAAAAACAGAGATAAAAAATCTTAGCGTGATTCCCGCCGACAAGGATCTGTCCGGCGCCGCGGTTGAGTTAATCGATCAAAAAGAACGAAATTATTTTTTAAAAAAAGCGCTTGCTCCGATAAAAGACAGCTACGATTATATTTTAATTGACTGCCCCCCGTCTCTTGGACAGCTTACAATGAACGGTTTGGCGGCAGCCGATTCGATCCTAATCCCGATGCAGTGTGAATACTTCGCGATGGAAGGATTGATACAGCTTTTAGACACAACAAAGGAAGTTCAAAAAGGATTGAATCCTTCGATAAAAATCGGCGGCATTTTTTTTACCATGTACGATCCAAGAACCCGGCTTGCAAATGATGTAATAAAACAGGTGAGCGCTCATTATAAAGATAAAGTTTTTAACACGATAATTCCAAGAAATATCCGCCTTTCTGAAGCGCCGTCATGCGGTATGCCTATTTCTCTTTACGATCCGCAATGTCCCGGCGCAAGAGCATATCAAGCTCTTGCAAATGAATTTATCCGCCGCGAAACCGGCAAACGTGGAGGAAAATAGATGGCGCGCAGAATCGGTCTTGGAAGAGGTCTTGATGCCTTGTTGGATAATAATGACGACAACGATCAAAAAAGAATCTTCGGGAAAAACGCGGCTAAAACCGGCGTTTCAGATTCACCGGCGCCGAATGATTCCGCAGAAATTTCCGCCGTGCCAACTTCGCTAAAAAATAAAAATCAGGATATTATTCAATTACCGGTAGATAAACTTGTTCCAAACCCGGGACANCCGCGTAAAAGTTTTAACGAAGATGAACTTAATGAACTTGCAGAATCAATAAAGAACTACGGAATTATTCAGCCGATTATTGCGGCTAACACAGGCGACGGTACATACATTATAATCGCCGGAGAGCGCAGAACGCGAGCCGCAAGAATCGCGGGACTTTCCGCAGTTCCGGTTATTATCCGTGATTATACCGATCAAAAACGCCTTGAAATATCGTTAATCGAAAATATTCAGCGCAGCGATTTAAATCCGATTGAAGAAGCCGCAGCGTATAAAAATCTGATGGATTTTTCGAATCTTTCCCAGGACGAACTTGCGGCGCGCATGGGAAAGAACCGCTCCACAGTCGCTAACGCGCTTCGCCTTTTAAAACTTCCGATAGAAATTCAAAAAAGCGTTGAAGAAGGAAAGATCAGTTCCGGCCACGCAAGAGCGCTTTTATCTGTAACCGAAATAAAAGAAAGAGAAAAACTGTACAGGGAATTACTTTCAAATGAAATTTCGGTAAGAGAAACAGAAAAAAAAGCGGCGGCGTTAAACACAGAAAAATCCGGCGGAAAATCCAAAAAGACAGACACAAAAAGCCCGAAACGTCCAATCGAAATAGAAGCCATGCAGGATAAATTCATAAGTATGATGGGAACTAAGGTGATAATTGACGGTGATCTCAGCAAAGGACGTATACTTATTGATTATTATTCTATGGATGACCTGGAAAGATTATACGAAATTTTATGCGGATAACACAATTAAAAAAATTATATGTAACAATTTACAGCATCCGGCGCTTTATAGCGCCGGATGTCCGATAACAGCGCCGTAAGTGCGCGCTGTCTGTAAACTAGAATTTAAACGATAAACCTATATCGAAGTTAAAGAGATATGTACCGGTACCAATTTCAGCCCAGAAACCAAAACCTTTATTGACAAACCATCTGGCTCCAAGACTAAAACCTAAAAACAAATCATCTATGAGACTACTTGAATAATATTCTGTACCATAACGTTCGTGAGTACGAATAGAAATTTTATATCCTGCAGTAGCAACGGCATATGTATCAAGTTTATCTACTCCCCAATTAAAATGATAACCGGCGCGAAAACCGACCGGTATTTTATGATAAACATAATAATAATTCCAATAATTGCCTTTATAACCCCATAATTCATAACCTACAAGACCGCCAAAGAAAAACGGAAGACCTTTATCGCCTAACGCGGCATTCCTGTCAAAAGACAACCGAAGAGGCGGAATACACCAATAACCATTGCCAAAGTAGTTAAATATTCTTCCGTGTATTCCAACGCCAAGGTTTAAAATCCAATCATCAGCTTCCATACACGGCGGAAATTTCGTAAGATCTTCAGGACTCCACGCCGAGAGAGTTGTTGCCATAAAAGCAAACAAAATAAATAAAATAATCAACGTCTTTTTCATTCTTTTACTCCTTAAAGTATATACTATAATAATAAATGATAAAAACGTTATATGTCAAGACTGCATAGATATTAAATATTATCTATCCCTTCTTTTTTCTTTAAAAAAGCGCACATCTTGTATGTAAAAGGAGTCACAAGCGCTTCTATACTGCATTTTAATATATAGTTTGTCAGTATAAGCGACCAAAATATTTCCCAAATAAAAACGCCTGTAAGTGTTGCGATAAATACAAATATTACAGTATCCAGAAGCTGACCAACAAGTGAAGAGCCGATAGTTCGCATCCAAAGAAACCGCCCTTTGGTTTTAATTTTTAATTTTGAAAGTATCATTGCATTGGAAAATTCTCCGGCAAGATACGCCGCGAGACTTGCAAGAACAATACCGCCGTAACTCATTCCGCCCAGGATAGCGGAGTACGCTGCATCGCCGCCTGTTTCCGTTTCCCATAACGCTTCCGCAGGCATTAAACCAAGTAAAAAGAAAACACATGCGGTAAGCGCCATCGCCGCGAAACCTGTCCAAATAATTCGCCGCGTTGTTTTAAAACCGTACACCTCTGTAAGCACATCGCCAAGAATGTATACAAATGGAAATAAAATCGTGCCGCCGTCAAAGACAAGCGGAATTGAAAAAATAGAAATACCCAAATCAACAATTTTTGCAGAAGAGGCGATATTGCTGATAATGAGTATACCGACAAAAAAAGACGCGACTACATCAAGATACTTAAAGGATTTTAGCTGATGCATTTTTTGCTCCTTGTTTTTTTATAGCAGGTTTTCAAGGTTACTGCTATTTTATAATTCTTTCTTATTATATATTATACAAACAAAAATGTACAGCCTATTGATCCATTTAAAATTTTAATGTATAAATAAAAAAGGAAATATTTTATGAAAAACATTTTTTTATTAATTTTACTGGTAATCTTACCAATAGCGGTATTCGCTGCGGATTTCTCGATTAGCGCCGGCGGCGGCGGATTGATCGGATACACATTTACAAGGTATACCCTTGCCGGTGATGATAATACCGGAAAATATGTAGAGTCCATACAAAACATGGACAGAATAAATTACGGAGGTTTTTTATTCTTCGATGTGACATATGCGGAAATATCCGTTCTTTATCAAGCCGCAAATAATAAATATTCTGAAAGCGTAAAATATCCCGGCAATGTTTATTTAACAGAAGATAAAGGCATTGGAAAAGAACAAAGTTTTGCTTTATCGGTGATGGGAAAATATCCGCTTAATGTCAGTAAAAAAATAAAATTGTTTCCGATGATCGGACTTGAATACCATTTTGCATTAGTCCAAAAAAGACAACCGGAAGGCGATTTAATGTATAACCGTGAAGACGGAGAATTAAAAGCAGACAGAGACAAAGACGACAATCCCTATCCTCTTTCCGCATGGAACTCTTTGTGGATAAATGTCGGGTTAGGCGCTGATTTTTATTTTACCGGCTCTTTATTCATGAGAGGCGAACTGCTCTTCGGCTTCCGCCTGCCTACAAGCTACGAAATGGGCGCCCTTGAAGTTGTAAAACAGGAACCGACAAATATTAAAGACCCGTCAATGGCGGGACTTACAGGCACACCCTCGTTAAGGGTAAGTCTCGGTTATCGTATTAAGAGCAAATAACATTAAAACCGCTGCCTTTTTCAGACAGCGGTTAGGTTTTAATCATAATTTTTTATAATAATCGCCGCCCATTAAAAGATCTGAAATTTGATCTAATTCACCTTCTCCGGGAAACGCGACTTTAAGAGCGACTATATTACCGCTCTGTTTAATATATTCAATTTTAAAATCCATTGATCCAAGTTCATTGAGTATCATCGCAAGCTCTTCATTATTTGATGTCATTTGTGAAGCTATCCCTTCGATAACATCATCTTTCCATGTTTGGGTTGTTCCCGTTACTTTACCGGTAACATAATCTCCGATTTCCATAAAAGGAAAAGTTTCTAAAAATTCTGAACTAGCGACAAAAGTCACTTTAAATTCAAGATTTTCATAAATAATAAATTCTTTGGTGGCACCGAGAGGATCATCCACAAAAGTCATACTTTCCAACTCAACTTCAGGTTCATCTTTACAGCCTGTAAAGACAAGCGGTAAAATAATAAAAATCGTAATCGCAAAAAACATAAATCTTTTCATTTTCAATCTCCTTAAATAAATATTCATAAACCGTAATTAAAACGGATTACGTAAAAATTGATTCCATTCAATATCTATTAATGAACCTGTAAAACTCTGCCGGTTTCCGTTTAATATATTAGAAGCGGTAATATAATGTACGCCGTCTTTTATGGTCTCTCCTGTCGATAAAGTAACAAGCCGGCTTGTCGTGTCTTTTAACGGTCTTGCGGCGTCATACCATTTAAAATTCGGTTCTGTATAGTTAGTCGCTTCGCAAAATCTGAAAACACCGTCATCGCCTCTGTACGCCACAGAAATTACATTTCTGTTGACAGCCAAACCGATCATGGAAGTAGAAGACATCATGGTTGATACAAAAGCAAAATTATTACCGCCCGGATAAAAATCCGCAGGTAAATCCGTAATAACCATTTTGTTGTATTCGCCGGTATAGTCGGCATACGCTCTTTTTACATTGGAAACAGAATCCACAAGCCCTGCGCGTTTTGCAACGACAACACAACTGTATACAACATTTGTTTTTAAGCCATATTTTTGATTATCAACCTTTCCGGGATACGCTTTTGTCTTTGGCTCGACAGGTATGGGAATACCTTCTAATATTGAATCGAAATCTTTTGTGTCACCCTCATAACAATAAAGTACATACGAATCGGCAGGGGGGACTGTCGCGCTGAATGAATAGGGCATAAAGTTGCTATACCCTATAAACATCCATAGATCTTTTATTTCTTTTTCCCAACCTTTTTGCTCCGCGCTTGACTGAGAGTAAAGCGTTAAAGTTAATGATAATAAAATAATAATAGATACCGCCAAGACAGCAATCTTTTTCATTTTTTAAAATAAATCCTATTCATTTTCGCCGGTCATACAAAAAACTAACAAAGAAGCGCCCCGCACGGGACGCTTCTTTTTGCTGTTAGCCAAGATTATGGTTTCGGGACGACGACTTTGCTTGTCTCATTTGCGCTTTCAGTCCAGCCGAGGTTAATTTGATAAGCGCTGTTAGCTATGACTGCGTTTGTACCGCTGGTGATATGATCACTGCAATCCGTACAATCACAGTAATTGTTATCATTCACCCTTGTACGATGCCCGCGGTAAGTCTTGTGCGTATTAAAATCAATGTTGTTCTTGTGATACATGAAATACATCGTCGCGTAAGTGTTTGATGATGTGCTTAATGTCGTCACTGTATACCTGTCATAAGCATGGTACTTAACGAACTTCATATCGGAGTCAATCACAAATGTTACATAAGATCTTCCGTATGCGGTTGTTGTTACGTTTCCTGCCCATTCGATATTCACACCGTTATCTGTTTTTGGTCCATCCATGTTAAATGTAAATTGGAATTGTGATGTTCCGTTTACGACTGCATGAGCCAATCTTCCGCGCGCTGAGTTAAGCTCGAGAATACCGGTTGGAGAATCGGTGCGTCCGCTTGTGGAATTATCTCCGGTACCTGTACTACCGGAGTTAATATATTGATATTGATAATAGCCTGTAAACGCGCCTTGTACATTGTATGGAATATATCCAAACGGATTTGTTTTGAATTTGTTGACAAAGGGCGTCCATTTACTTGTATGACCGCTGGCGACTGAATTGGTAGTATCCCATCCTCTACCGCTTGCAGGAACAACCTGAGCGGTATCTACATTAGTTCCATCTACCATGTTAGTAGCTCCGCCCTGACTCCTGCCGTATAGATATGCTCCGTCATAATACATTTCACGTAATTGAGTAGCGTCTGTCGAGCCTGATAAACCGCCGTCTCCTCTTGAGAATGTTGTGAAGTAGGAGCTTATGCCATTGCCATTAGCATAGTTAACGATTGTATTGCCGCGCGCGCGAATATTTGGACCTAAACTACCCATATCCGAAATCGCGTTTCCATAACTGAACATTTCTACCGCGCCGTAATCCTTCGCGCGATTTTCCGCGATGTCATAAAGGCGGCGTTCGATGTCACGGGTTTCGAATGAAACTTCTGTCGTATTGCTGCCGTTTTTGACGGTTAGTTTGCCAGTCGCTTGTCCGAGTTTTGAACCAAAATTAAGGATATAAAGATCGCCGGTTTTATTAACGGCAACAGATCCTACTGTTTCATTCAACAATGAATCGGTCAATTTTCCGTTAACAACATTAAGGCCTTTAAAGGTATATTCGGCTGAAACACTGTCAATAGAAAGTTGATCTCCTGAAACATCTCCAAACCCGTTAGAAACACTTGCGGATAACGCAAAGCCTGTCGCAGCGTTAAACGCACCGTTTGTAAATCCGTCAAAGTCCTTGGTACTATCTATTGCCGCGCGGAAAACTACCTTTTCAAGTTCGATGATTCTCTGTTCAGCGGCGATGAGTTTATCTACATTGCTTACATAGGGTTTCATCCCGTCAAGCAATCCGCTGAATGCCGTGCGAGCAGCCGTAACCAATGCTACATGACTGCGCTGACTGACAACAGGTAAGTTATTTATTTGTGTGATTACAGTTTCCGCCGCCGTTATTGTATTAAAATTACGTACTGTTGACTGTGTATCTGCAAGCCCTTCTTTTTTTGCTTCAACAAAAACATAGTATGTTCCGCCGTCAAGAATGGATATGGTTTCTGTTCCCGGTGTCACAGATCTTTGCACCGTCGCCGCATTGGCTTTAATATTTGCAACAGTCACGCTGCTGGAAGATTTTAAATAATACATTGTGTAACTATCCGCAGGCGGATTTGTAGCGGTAAGAGTATATGTTACCTGACCAAATTCAGTTGCGCTGACTGTAGGCGTGTTAAAGCTTGCCGCAGGTAATGTTGTTGTCCATGCGAAATTAACAGTAGCCGCCGTTCCGTCTACTAAATCAGAGAGCCCATCGTATCTGGCGACAAGTATAACCCTGTTATTTCCCGAGCCGAGTTTAATTTTTCCTGTCTGTGTCGGAGTTACTTCAACTTTAACAGTAGCAGTATTACTTACTACAGATGCAGAATTGGCGCTGGTATTATTATTAAGATAGTAAATCCAATAACTGTCCGCGGGAGGAGTTGTATGATCAAAGGAGTAACTCATCACAGCTTCAGCGGCGACATAAGAATGAACAAAGTTTGTATTTAACTGAGCGGCGGTTGTTACCCACTGGATATTGGCGCTTGCTACAGATGATGCGACTTCGCCAAACAAATCAGATTCAGCGACAAGGACAAACCGGTATTGCCCTCCTTTTTGTTTTCCCTGGATAACTCCGTCTTGAGTCGGTTGAACTGTTATTCCGGTGCCGGTATTTATCACTGTATCAGCATCATTAGCTGTACCTTGTAAATAATACAATTTATAACTATCCGCCTGAGGATTAGAATGGCTGAATTTGTAGGTTAATTCACCGTTAGCATTTACACCTGCCGTTACACTTAAATTTATTTCTCCTTTATATAAATTAGGATATTTAATATCAGAAATCAGAGGAGCAAACCCTTCATATTCGGCAACAAGCATAACACTGTACAGTGTCTCTTCTAATTCATCAGATATTTTTCCTGATGATGTAGGTTCTACTGTTTTAGAAATACCGTGTTCCATTATCCATGACGGATCAGGTGTTCTGCCTTTATAATAATACAAAGTATAGCTGTCCGCCGCAGGTTCTGTATCATTAAATGAATAAATTATTTCATTATCACTTGCGTATGCATTAAAATTTGCATAACCTTCCCAATCAAATTTAACAGTTCCCACAGATGAGATTAAATCATTCAGATCTTCATGTTTTGCAACAACTACAATGCTGTAATCTTTTTGTCCCTTAAGACCTTTTACAGTTCCGGTTAATGTGTTACCAACCTTCACAGACGTACCGTCATTAATTATTACAGACGCATTATCTGTTGAGCCTTCATAATAATACAAAGTATAAGTATCCGCGGCAGGATTTGTTTCAGCAAATGAATATCCAAATTGGAAAAAAGTAGATTTGTCTATAATAAAGTTTTCAATTTCTTTAATCCAGTTAGTATATTTAGTAGCGCTGTGAATTACCGTAGACTTATGGATACCTAATATATCATGTTCGGCGACAAGAACAAAACTATGCATGTGTTTAAGCTTTAATATTGATATTTCCCCGGATAAAGAATTCATATCCGTTATCTTAATATGACTTCCTTCATTAATTATTTTATCAGCATCATGGGTCTCTTCTTCGAGATAATACAGAGTATAACTATGCGCCTGAGGAACAGTATGGGTGAAACTATATAGTAACTCATCATGATTATCTCCATTGAATATTACAAAATCATCCAATCCTTTATCCCAATCGAATTCGGTAAAATATATTATAACATCTGATTTTAAATCATTATCAATTCCGTTGTATTCAGCGACAACAATAAAACTGTAATTCGTATATGGAGTAAAATCAGCTTCAAGCGTACCGGCGGTATATTCAATTTCTTCATATAAACCGTTATTTATCAATTCGTAACCAGATATGCTATCGCTGTCTCTAAAATAAATAGTGTACTTATCGGCGACAGGTTCTGTCTCGCTGAATGAATAAGATATTTTACCGTAATTCCCTGATGTAATCACTAAATCATCAAATCCTTTTATCCAGCTTGTATAACCGACAGAAACATGCTTTACCTCAGAAATTAAATCATTGGCAATATCGTCATGTGTTGCTGTAATAACAACGCTGTAAGTTGTTGCTGCTTTAAGTCCTGTAACCGTACCTTTTCTTGCGGTTCTGTCAATACTTACCCGGGTACCGTTACTAACTATATAGTCTCTGTAATTTTTATTATCATCATAACGGCCTTCGATGTAATACAAGAAATATTCTTTTGCAGGAGGCTTAGTCGCGTCAAAGCTGTAAGAAAATCCTTCATCGATACTTTGTATCTCAATATTTTCAATTTTTTCAACAATCCATCCAATTGTAGACGGACCTTGCTCTAAAAGATTCACTTCAGGATCTTTACACCCGAAGAACACAAGAGCTGCAACGATTAGAAACGCGCATAACACCAAATTCTTTTTCATCTTCTTCTCCTTAAAATATTTCTTTACCTGACAGGTAATTTTTACGCTAATTAAGCACATATGCTCCGGTATATTTACCGTTTTTATAATAATCGTCATAGCTGAATTGTTTGTAGTCCGGGAAGTGAGGATAGCAGTAATATTCCGCATGTGTTGTATTGTGAGTACACGGTTTACCGAGTGTTGAATATTTATTACAGCCGTTATCCTCATGACCGGGACATGCGACTTCTGTATCACCGCCGTGCGGATAACCGTAATGATAAGGACGGGTTCCCGATTTTATATTCCTATCCGCGCTAACAATCAATTTATATAATTCATCCGCTTGATAGGTATAATCGATTGTGTTTGTATTACGAAAATCGATTAATTTGGTCCAGTCATAAGATTCTTTTCCTTTGTTGAGGGTAAGGCCTCCCCTTACCCACACTTCGTCGAGTCCGAACTCGGTAATGTCATAAGGGCTTATTGAAACGGAAAAATAATTCGCGGTTCCTTTCCATTGTTTATCTCTCCAATTATAAGGAGGCATACCAAAACCGGGGTTAGGATCCATAAAATTTACGGTTATTGAATAAGTCCTGGTAGTTTCATCAAAAACAGCATCCTTGAATTGGGCGTATCCTTTTGCTTCCGGTAAAAGAAGATTTCCTTCCTTATCCGTGTGATCCATATTGTTTGAAACATTTATGTAGACGCTGAAAGGCTCGGATTTTTTATTAGTATTTTCGTGGTAGTAAGGATGAGTCTCACTACGCACCGGATTATCAACTACAATATATTCGGGAATGTTAAAAAGTGTAATACTGCTGACTGTTTTGTCTTCCTCTGTAGGTTCCTCGCCGCACCCTGCGAAAATGAAAAGAAATAAAAACGCTACAAATAACGGAAAAAGACGACTAATTAGATCATTTTTCATGTTTATATATCTCCTATAAATTTCAAATTTTTTATAAATTTAATAGTCTATAAATATTATGATTAAATTCATAAACAAGATCAATACAAATTCTGAATTTTTTTAAATTTTTGTATAGATTATGACGAGTTTTAAGGTGACAGTCACCTTATTAATATACAACATAATTTAATAATATTATATAAATGGTGTCAGTCACCTGAGAAAATTGTACAAAATGGTTAAATAAAACTAAAAATAGCTAAAAAGGTGAATTATTCTTGTAAGTAAGCCGGTAATGGTATCTGGTTAAAATATCCCAATGTCCAGGATAGTTCCTTACGCGGGAAACCGTCCGGTGTCACGCCGTAAGTACCGCCGGCTACAACGCTGTTTTTAATTTCAACATTTCCATGGTATACCGTTCCCGGGTACATCCCGGAGCAGGTTATTGTTACAGGTTTCATGCTTCCGTTTGTAGCCATATTCGCCATACTGCCTGAATCGCCGTTTAAGATAAAATACGGGCCTTTTGCGGGATCATTTTCTATGTAATAATCGGCGTAATTTGTTGTCGTAACCGTAATGTCTCCGTGGAGCCCGACAACACGGGCTTTATAGTAAATTTGACCGCTTATTGCGCCGTAGTTCGTTTCTTCGCCGAGTTTCCTTAAATTTCCTCTCTTATGCATATAAGTTAGCTTATAAATCGCTGAAGCATAGGATTTGTTAAATTCGTAAAAAAAACGTTCATGCGTTAACGCGCCCCATCCGATTCTCTCACTTGACGGAATATTACCTTGCCCCTGCCTGTTAAGGCTCAGTACGCGGTAATAGTATTTTATACCTGCCGACGCCGTTTTATTTCTGTCGATATAAGAATAAATTCCGGCGGCTTCGTTATATGAATAAACATCGGTAAAAGGACCGTTTGCGGGCAAGGCAGTTTCGTTAATTTGGGTAAAACCGGTTCCGGTTCTTGTAGAGCGCTGTATATGGTAGAACGCGGGAGTATCGTTATCCGGCTTCTTCCATGTTATGCGTACCGGATATACTTCGTTTGAATTCGCCGCTTCGTTCTGAATAAAAGCATGGCGGCTCGCGTCTAAAATTAACGCCGCTTTATCCGAATTGACTTCATCGGCGAATACAGGAGATAACACAAGAAAAATAATAACTGACGTTGAGCATAAACGCCTAAAAAAATTAAACATACAGATTAAACTTATTTTCCGGCTGCATATCCATACACAGTTGCCGCTAATTCTTTACGCGGGAAACCGTCCGGGGTAACGCCGTATGTTCCGCCGGATACTCTTCCGCCTGTAAGTTGAACATTTCCATGATATATCTGCCCCGGATACATTCCGGTAGCAGTAATTGTTTCATTCTTCATTTTACCGTTGCCGCTCATATTCGCCTCACTGCCTGAATTACCGTTCAAGGTAAAATACACGCCGTTTGCAGGATCGTTTTCGATATAGAAATCTGCATAATTAGTCTGCTGAACGGTAATATCCCCTCCAAGCCCGGCTACTCTAGCGTTGTAATATATTTGACCGCTGATTGTGCCGTATTTTGTTTCCGTGCCGAGTTTATCCATATCGGATGATTTATGCATAAGGGTTAATTTATAAATTGCTGAAGAATAAGTTTTATTAAATTCGGCAATCCACTGTTCATGAGTTAACGCGCCCCAGCCGGGTTTTTCATCAGAAGGGAAATTCCCCTGCTCAAGCTGGTTAAGGCTCATAACGCGGTAATAATATTTTCTTGCGACCCTTGCAGAATCGTTTCTGTCCATGTAGGTATAGATTTCTGTAGAGCTGTCGTAAGAGTAAACATTTGGAATCCATGGACCATACGCACCCAATGAAACTTCATTGATTTTGGAATAGCCTGCTCCGGCTCTTGTTGATCTCTGTATATTATAAAACATGGGTGTATCGCCTTCCGGTTTTTTCCATGTTATGCGCACAGGATATATTCCGCTGGAATTCGCGGAAGTGTTTTGAATAAACTCCCGCGTGCTTACATCTACAATAACCGCCGCCGAGGGAGCGGGAGAAACAACCATGCTTTTTTCGCTTTCTATTATTAGACCTTTTACAGCAACGGTGGATACTCTGAAGAAAGTATGACCCGGCGGAACGCTTGCAATACGTTCTGATATAAATCCCTGCGCATCGGTAATCGGACTGATCCCGCTTGCAATCTGTGATGTAAAATTTCCCGTCATACTGGAATCAGAATAAATTTTGTATGTGTATTGCGTGCGATCGTTTTCATTTCCAATAGGAGGCAGCCATTTTATGGTAACAGAATTATCAGAGTTTTTTTCCGCAACCACTGTATCGGGAGCGCTTAAAATAAATGCTTCAGGATCGTTATCGGAAATTTGGCTTTTTAATGCTTTACCGGAGGCGATGTCATCAACAATCGCCTGAACACGGTAATAATAATAAATGCCCGGTTTTAAACCGACTTTATCGTCCCATTTTGTAGCTTCAGTTTTTTCGGTCAGCCTTGTAAGAGATGAATCGACAGAACTGAAACGGAACACCGCGTAATACGCTTCCGGTTCATCGGCGGGATCCCATTCAATTTTTATCTCGCTTGTTGAGTGCCCTCTTCCTGAGTTGGATTGAAGCCTTACTTCTTCAGGTTTATCGGGAGCGCCGAAAACACGGGCATATCCATACGCAGGTCTTGTTTGAAGGCTTGTATTTCCAAACCTGTTTTTCCCGCTTACAATGTAATAAAAATCTTTACCCTGCTCGTCTACGCTGACTTTATTCTGATACCAGTGTTGGTTTCCCAAAACAATAGCCAATAAAGTGGCGGAAGCTCCGTTGGGAAAATCGCTGCGCCAAACTTCATAAGATTCGGCACCTTCCGATCTTTCCCATCGAAATTCAATGTGTTCTACAGAAGAGCCGCCTGTAGCTCTTGTATTAACAGGCGCGCGGAATAACATTGCGGATTGCGGCACAGTCGGTTCGCTTTCTTCATATTTCATCGCTGTGTTATAAGCGGAAATACGGTAAAAATATTTATTATTATATTCAGTTGAATCCAGCGACGGGTTTCTTAAAATTTGATCCGTATAAGAAATGTTATAAACAAAACGCTCCAAAGGCTCATAATCATTTTCATCCGGGTCCGCCCAGCTAAGCGGATTAGATTCGGGAATCGGCTCAGCGACAGAACGCTCAACCATGTAGTACGCCGCGCCGTAAACAGCAGTCCATGTCAGGCGGATTTCCGAAGATGAAAAATAAGGAGCGATATAAAACTGTTCAGGAGACTGGAGTTTCTCAATTTTCTCGGCGGTTCTGAACAGATCGTCAAGAGAAGAAGGCTCGCTCCCTGAATAGGGAATTTTATCTTGAAACATATCCGCGCAGGAGGCAAAGAACATGAGAAGAATGATAACTGATGCGCTGCGCAGAGATAATTTCAACATAATTTATTTCCATGCGTCTTGTTCATGACGATTATTGCTCTGTCCCTTGAACGGCAACGGCGTATCTTCTCCCCTGTACGGAATATTTTGCCGCGCAGTCCCTGACGGGTATTCCACCGCTATTCTGCTTCTAATGGTAGAACCGCTTAAATTTCCGTTCCATTTAAGATCGGTATCACCCTGAGTTCCTACGATTATTCTTCCGCTGTACAAGTTAGGAGTATCCCACGGACCAATAATATTAATCCAACCTTTATCTCCGTACGTATGCGGATATTGATTCGTCGCGTCTGTACCTGCCCACAACACTCCGTTAATAGTAATAAATGTCATGCAGTCTCCGGCTCTTGTCCAATAATCATCTTTATAATTTTCAAAAGTGAGATCCCAACTGGTAACGCCGAAATTTGAACTAGCGCCGGTGCGTCCTGAACCTCCGTAAGTACCGCTCGCGCTTCCCCATCTGGTGCCAAAGTATCCGGTATTCCACGCGGTTCCGTTAGCCCTGTCCAATCCTCTTGCCATATACAACGTGCTTATTTTGATAAATTCATCTGCGGTAATCTGCCGAGCGCCCCATTTTACGTAGTCGTTCTCCATTTGAGCCGAAGCGGTAATATGAGCGGCGGAATTTGTCCCCCATCTGTATTGATATGTCCATGAGGGATCGGGTCCATAAATTTTCTCACCGTCTTTTAAGACATAACTGCGCACTTTAAAGAAATGTTTATAATCGCGCATAACTTTTAACAAGCCGCCTTGTAATGTACCTTCACCCTGTACATTGGTTACTTTAATGCTTTGATTAATCTGGTTTGGAATATTTGTAACATTAACGATATGATGCCAATTAGCGTTAATATTTCTGTTCATAACAAACACATCGTAGCCGTCTATGCTCCATGTAAAATTACCGGTATTGTAAGAATTACTGATATCATTGCTGTACCATTTTACTTCTTCGGCAAAATTGCTTCCTACAGTCTGCTCGTTCCGGCTGACACTTTCCATTTTTACCAGATCAAGCATATAGCCGAGCATATCCGGACTGTTTCTTTGACTGCGCTGTTTTGAACAAAAATCGATAAACCGGGCGTAAGACTGCGGCTGTGAAGCGCTGCCGTTACCAGCGTTACTGATACCGACAAGATATTCATACGCAACGCCGCGGCTTGGAGTATCAATATAAACGTTACTATCTACGCTTATAACAGGAGACCATGAACTGCTGCCTGATGTTCTGCGGTATACCGTATATTTTGGAACAAAACCGGAAACAGTAGAAAGACGGGGCGGCGGGTTCCATGAAATCTGTATACCATCATTTATATTACCCGATGTCACAAAGGTTCCCTTAGTAGCGGTAACATTCTGCCCAAAGCCGATTAAGAAACCTTCCTGCTCAAGTTCGGCGGCGCCTGAATAAGTTATTATGCCTGATCCGTTTTCATCAATTTTATAAGAAATAATAGAAGTGTGCTTGTTCGAGCCGTCTCTATTATAAGAAAATTCAATCACATTCAAAGGATCGACAGCACCGGCTCTGCTAATCACGGGAACAATAAAATACCGGTATGAGAAACCCTGTACCATATTGTTTTGTTGATCACGATATGCCTGCGCGTGATTTCTATACGCGTTGTCATATTCATTATCGGACATATAAATATCTTTTAATGTGTAGCGTGAATTCGCGAAAGAAGCCGCAGCTTTAACCGTTTGAGTGTCTGCTTTGGAATTTGACGCGTCCATTGTCAAATTTTTTCCGGTTACTTTAATATCGCTTGTTAAAGAGGGGATATAATATACAACGGACTCTGTCCCGTCTTCCGTTGTGTTATTCATATTGAACTGGCGCCTGAATACATAATAACCGCCCGCGCCGGGAATACTGTTCCATGAAATATCAATTTCCTGCGTAGAAACCGCTTTCGCTGCTTTAGGATCAAGATTCGCGGGACCGACAAGTTTGGTTTTAATATCTTCATTTGATGATGTCATTATTTCACTGCCGCCTGTTTTTTCCTGCAAACCTTTGTTTAAGGCTTCTACAAGAATTTGTATTTCATTTCCGGCTTTAGACACATCGTTATATCCATCAGGTTTGAATGTAAATCTAAAATCATTATTCGCGTCAAGCGAAAGTTCATTTGAATTTTTTTCCGCCGCGGTTTTATACGGAGCGCTTACGCCGTCTGCGGTATATCTGTATTTAATGCGATAAGTGTCGGCTTTTTGAGTATCAGTCCATATCGGAGTAATATTGCTGTATGACGATTCCTGTAATACCGATAACACCGGCACTCCAAGCGTTTCGGAAGATTTTGAAGTATATACCCATTGCCCCCATTTATCGCCGCCGATAGTACGAGCCGGTCTTATTCTGAAATATTTTGTAATACCATGTGACTGTCCTTTAACTTCATAAGAAAAACTTGCAGTAGGTTCAGCGTCTTCATCGTCAGACGGATTAGAGTTAATTACAATTCCCACTGTATCCGCCGGCCAGGATGTTCCGTTATCGGATTCCTGAATAAGATATTTTATATTAGGATAATTATCCCAGATAAGGACAAATTTATCTTTATATCCGTCCTGAACAGAAAAATTATTAACAACAATGGGTTTGGTATTTTCAGAAATATCTTTTTTGCCAAGAGCTTTAAAAACAGAAATAGGCGATTGTTCAAAAGGAATACCGACTGTCATTTCGACAGAATATGTGCCGCGCCCTAGATTAGCAGAAGAACTTTTTACGGTAAGATCCTCCATTTTAATCAAATAATCTTTTACCTCATCATAATCATAATACTTCCTTTCAACTGTAAAATTGCCGGACGGTTCAAGCGGATCGCCGTCTCCGATAGGTTCAACAATAATCCTAACAGTATATTCATAGGGAATGTTTTTAGGATCAAAATTAAAGCTGACAGGCAACTCAGCGGAATTATAAAGAGTTCCTTCATAATTTAAATTGTAAACTGTTGTGCCGTAAGATACTTCGCCGCCGCTCATCGCCCAGCCTGTTGTTGTTGAACGCGAAGAGTCGGAGGTGATTATTTTACTTGTATTATCTACATAAGATTGAACTCGGTATTCATATTCGATACCGCGTCTTACGCTGGCGCCGCTGTCTGTCCATGTAATAATTTCGCCGGGTGAATATTTATTTTCACTGAATGTTTTTCCGCCTGTTTTACCGACAGCGTTAGCGGGGTTTGTCCCGTAATAAGCGCATACAGTCTGATATTCATTACTGTGGTTATCACTGTACAGACGTTTGGAAACAGTAAAATATAAAGGTTTTGGATCATACATATTTTCGCCTAAAGCGATATCTACCATGTCGGGAAGTGTAAATGTAAGTTTAATTTCATTTGCAGATGTTCCATGCGAAGCAATTAAATGTAAAGGAGGTCCGGGTCTGAAACGGCGCGCGGTTGCCGCGTCCATTTTATCGCTTTTTTCGCTTGCGTCCTGATTGGTGCGTAAATACGCTTCAACCTGATATTCATATTTTGTGTTAGCGTTAAGCCCCGTAAAAACAGCGCGATTTTCTGAAAGAGAAGAAGCCTCAAACAATAACTGCGCAATCTCTGAATTACCGTTAAAACAATAAATGATATATAATAAATTTTCTTTATATGTGCTGTCTTTTACATTTTCCATATACCATGTAACTTCCGCCTTATCCTCGGAAATATCGGTAATGTCGCTTATAATCGGTTGAGCAAGACTCGTTCCAATAACATAATTACTTTTACCTGTCTCGCCGCTGCCGTTATTTAAAAAAGCGCTGACACGGTAATAAATGGTGCTACCCGGCGCTACAGAAAATGTATAAGAAACGGATTGGGTCTCGGCGCAGCGTTCAAACGCATCAAGCGGACTGTCCGCTTTGTAAATGTAGTAATATTCCGCATTATGCACAGGCGCCCATGAAACAGTTATACTGCGTTTATCGCCATGACTCGCGGTTACATTGGAAGGCGCGCTGTTTCCTGTAATTGTTTCTTCATTTCCGGGAATATAAGGCGAATATAAAAGCGGATCTTCACATGACGAAAAAAACACCGCTACGGTCATAACCGCGATTATTGTGATAGCCGCCGCTCCGGCAGTTAAAAATCTTTTCTTCATTTCAATCCTCCTGGTATTAACGATCGAACGTTTCATAAACCCTTTCTTTTTTCGGTATAAATAATACCGAAGTATTTCGCTTCTTTTTACTGTACCGCACGCCGATATTAGCCTGATACTGGTACGTAATATTAAACGGCTCCATCAGCCGGTTTCCGCCAAGATTGCCGTTATCAAAAGACGCCATTCCGTTAAGCAGTAAACTTAACTTTGGACTAATGGCAAATTCAACTCCGATAACGGCGCCAACGCCCAAGTTTATATAATTCCAGCGCTCGCTGTTAAGAAAAAGAAAATGCAGTCCAAGCCCCGGAGCTAAACTAAAAAAACTCCACTTAAATCCAAACCGTGCTCCTGCAAAAAAATCTACAGCGTAATGCAAAGGAAGCTTCGGTTTTTGCGGCATATCATTAAAAGTAGAAACTAAAGGATAATATGCCGCAAGCCTGATTTCCGGAGTAATACGCTTTGGGTTTTGCAGCTCGGTTGTAAAATACACACCCGGAAAAAAATCCTTTAAAACAAAATTGCTTCGATTCCGCGAAGTCTGATCTATTATCCGCGTAAGCCACGAAAAAGTTGCTCCATAACTAAATGTCACATACAATTTTTTCGTATCATTATTTGATCCGTCAATTATTTCGATGTCCGGATCATAATAAGGATCATCTAACTGTCCATCGGACGATTGGGCAAATACAGGGGTTCCAAAAAATATGAAAACCGCGGTAATTGTCAATACAGCCAACCTCACTACATAACCTTCCATTAATTCGATATCTTGTACAGCGACAATGACATAGACTGACCTTCTGCCGACGTCCAATCAAGATATAAAATATTCCCCCTAATATCCCATTCTGTAACAATGCGCAATTCTTCACTTTTGCAATCCAATGTAATAACATTCATCAGCAAAGTGTAATCTCCGTCATAATTTTTAAGTATGCCGGCGCTGTATATTCTCGCGCTAAATGTACCATCATCAACAAAGGTAAACGAGTTACCTTTATTATCCGCCCACGAACCGTATAATGGAGATGGAGCAGTGCATGAAGCAAAGACCAAAATCCCCAGCGTTATGAGTAAAACACTTTTTAAACAGCGCAAGCGCCGGGGTTTGTTGTTCATGACTTAATTCCATCCTGAACTTGGATTCCAGTTCAAGTAACCGGTATCCTTGTAGTTATTCACTGTTTGATTAAAAGTAAAACAATTACGGTAATGTTTTGCTTCAACACCGTGATCAGTTAACCCATTGTAAGTTACTTTATACGGACCAACGCCGCTGCCTGAACCAAGCCGTAGAATTTTTACAGTACCTGAATACATTCCGTTAACATCTGAAGGACCGGTAATTGTAAGCGTACTGAGCTGGTCTTTCGCGCCTGACAACTCTCCAAATGCTCCATTACAGTAAGCTCCGTACTGGATAGGCGTTTTCGCAGTTGCGCCGCAATAACCATGTAATGTTCCGTTAACTGTAACAACATGCGGTCTGGAATTATTGTATTTAATATCTCTGTTATATCCGACATTGGATTCTGAAAGAGTTACATTATTCTCACCCCTCTTGTTCATTCCTGTTCCAAGACTTAAAGATGTAATCACTGCGAATTCATCCGCGCTTATCTGACGCGCTCCCCACTTGACGTAATCATTCTCCGCACCGTTAGACCATGTATAAGACGGATCAGGGCAATAAATTTTTGTTCCGCCGTTCATTATATAACTGCGTACTTTAAAGTAATGCCTGTAGTCCCTCTGTATTTTTAAAATATTATTGTCATTATTTACAACACGGATAACCTGTGTGTCGCCGGAATTGCTTGCGGCAGTATCAAAAAGTTCTGTCCAGTTGCCGCTGTTATACTCTTTGTTCATCAGGTAGACTGTGTAACCGTCAAAACCCCAGTTATAACCTGAAGGAATATTTACAGTTACATCTTCCGCAAAATGGTTTCCTACCTGTATCGCATGACGGCTAACGCCTTGAACTTTAACAAAATCCTGTATATATCCCTGGATATATAATCTGCCTTTGCTGTCTGTCCTCTTCATTTCACTTTGCATAAAACGTGGGGAAGCATGAGGCTGTGAAGGGCCGTAAATATCGCCGTTACTTGCATGGTAATTTATACCGATAGCGTATTCATACGGGATACCTGCTGCAGGCCTATCAACATGGAACAGTGCGCCTGTAGGTCCGAATACTTCCCATGTATTACTGTTATACGCTCTTCGGTAAATCATATATTGAAGACCGGCGTCTCCAAGGTGTAAAGGTTTATCCCATGTAATAAGTATTCCGTNATT
>WQSF01000031.1 GCA_009788065.1 Treponema sp. | reverse complement strand
ATAAACGCAAGAAGAAGCATCATTCCTCAAGCTGAAGGTTTTGAACTTTTAACTGTCGAAGGTCTTCCTAAAAGAATTTTAGAAGTTTACAAAGCGACTCACAACACGGGTTTTATTTTTACAATTTCAACTCACGGCTACTCGCCTGAAGACATCGTAATGATCTGCGGAATAAGCCCCGACGGATTAGTTATTAAAACAGCTGTTCTTTATCAAAATGAAACGCAGGGTTTAGGCACTCCGATTTTTGAAGAGGCGCACGCAGGTCAGTATTGGGGGCGCGACAGAAACGGAATTGAAGGTGTTGCGGCAATTTCAGGAGCGACAATTACATCTAACGCTTTGAAAAACGGCATAAGAGACGCATTTACCGCATTCGAGATTGTAAAAAGTTATCTTGATCTTATCGAGGAGGAAGAATAATGAAGAGACTTCCAATTCTTCTTAAAGGTTTAATAAAAGAAAACCCTGTTCTGGTATCGGTGCTTGGCATCTGCCCGATGCTTGCGGTTTCTACTCAGGTGTCAAGCGCTCTTGGTATGGGAGTTGCAACTACCTTTGTTTTACTTTGCTCAAATATGTTAATATCGGTATTAAAAAACGTAATCCCGGATAAAGTGCGCATCCCCTGTTACATTGTTTTTATCGCCGGGTTTGTAACAGTTGTTAAAATGATTATCGAAGCGTACGCATATCCGTTGTACATGGCGCTTGGCATTTTCCTTCCCCTCATTACCGTTAACTGCATTATCTTCGCGCGCGCGGAAATATTCGCGAAAAAGAACGGGGTGTTGGATTCCGCGCTTGACGCAATCGGAATGGGAGCGGGTTTCACTCTTGCGTTAGTTGCAATGGCTTCAATCCGCGAGATAATAGGAAGCGGAAAATGGTTTGGAATAGAAATACCTGTTTTAATCGATTTTAACGTGCCGATTCTAACCCTTGCGCCGGGAGGATTTGCCGCGTTTGGCATTCTTATCGCTATTGTAAACAAAGTGTCAAAGGGTAAGGCGATCAAGAAAAAAGAGTTCGGCTGCGCCGGATGCCCTTCCGCAGCCGCCTGTAATAAACTTTCTGGTGAGGGAGGCGCGGCATAATGGATATAAAAGCGTTAGTTGTCATTTTAATGAGCACGGTTCTTGTAAATAATTATGTTCTGTGCCAGTTCCTCGGAATCTGCCCATTTTTGGGAGTGTCAAAAGTTTTTAAAAACGCAGTCGGAATGGGGGTTGCCGTTACGTTTGTAATGGTTCTTGCCACAGCGGTTACATGGCCTGTGCAGATTTATCTGTTGGATAAAAACGGCATGGGTTATATGCAGATAATAGTTTTCATTCTAATGATTGGCGCTCTAGTCCAGTTTGTGGAAATTGTGTTGAAAAAATACATACCATCTCTTTATAAGGCGTTAGGCGTTTATCTGCCTCTCATTACCGTTAACTGCGGGCTTCTTGGTGTTACAATCGTTAACATTTCCAAAGAATACAAGTTTATCGAATCTTTAGTAAACGCTCTTGGCGCCGGGCTTGGATTCCTGCTTGCGATGGTGATTTTTTCAGGTATCCGAGAATACACCGAGAACGCTGATCCGCCTAAATCCTTTAAAGGGCTTCCTTTAACGTTGCTGTCTGTAGCGATACTTTCAATGTCGTTTTTTGGATTTTCGGGCGTTATAGAAAATCTATTCGGATAAAGGATTGTACATTATGAGCTTTATTTATACTGCGGTTTTTTCGGTAACAACAATCGGCGTTATCTGCGCCGCTGTTCTTTGCATAGCGTCAAAATTAATGCATGTAAAAACAGATGAGCGTGTCGCAAAACTTGAGGAAGCTCTGCCGGGGGTAAACTGCGGCGCGTGCGGTTATCCCGGCTGTTCGGGTTATGCTTCTGCTCTCCTCTCTGATAAAAGCGTCTCCGCAAATCTTTGCTCGCCGGGAGGCGCTGACGTTCTTGCGAAAATAAGCTCCATTCTCGGCGTAGACGCGGGAAGCATAGAAAAGAAAACGGCAATAGTTAAGTGTTCAGGCGACTGTGACGCGCAAAGAAAAAAAATGGAATACAAAGGCATCCAATCCTGCGCGGCGGCTAAACCTCTTTTTGGAGGAGAAAGCGCCTGCGCGTTCGGCTGCCTCGGCTACGGCGACTGCCAAAAAGTCTGTCCGTCAGAAGCAATCTGCATTGAATCAAACCTCGCAAGGATTATACCTCATCTTTGCACCGGCTGTGGTCTATGTGTAAAAGCCTGTCCCAACAAATTAATTTCGGTAGAAAGCGTGAAAATACCGGTATTTGTCGCGTGTAAAAACATTGAAAAAGGCGCTGTTACAAGAAAAAAATGCGATTCTGGCTGTATCGCCTGCGGCAAATGCGTGCGCGAATGTACGGCAGGCGCAATCACGCTTGCAGATAACATCGCCGTTATTGATTACGCAAAATGCACCGCCTGCGGAAAATGCACGGAAGTATGCATTACAAAATGCATACATAAATCTTATTTCCCGGCTGTTTCGTAAATAATTTGCAATGTGCGTTCCGCGCATTTGTCCCATGAAAAAGCTTGAGCTCTCTCAAGACCAAGCGTGCGGCATTCATTGTAAATTGCGCTGTCTGTGCTTACTGTGATCATGCGGTCAGCCATGTCTTCCGCATCCAGAGGATCAAAATAAAGTGCGGCATGATCGCCGGCTTCGGGAAGAGACGCCGCGCGGGCGCACAATACCGGCACTCCGCAAGCCATCGCTTCGACAACGCCCATTCCAAAACCTTCGTACATGGAAGGATTAACCACAAAATCGGCGCCGGCGTAAAGTTCAGGAAGACTCTTCGGCGGAAAATGCCCTGTAAAAAAAATATCGCTGCGCCATTCCGAAGAAGCGGCGGCTTCTTTAACTACATTCGCGTTCTTACTGTCGCCGCCTGCGAGGACAAGCCTGTGCGGATATTTAGTTTTCTCTTTAAAAATGTTAAACGCTTTAATTAATCTGACATGATTTTTTATAGGATGATCGATTCTGGAAACGCACAACACATAAGGACGGCGGAAACTGAAAGGCTGGATTAAAACAACGCTTTCTTCGTTTCTCTGCCTCGGATAAAAAGCGTCGTGATCTATTCCGTTAGGTACAACGTCTATCCTGCTTTCTTTTACATGAACCCGCTCTATAAGTTCCTGTTTTACAAACTCGCTTACGGCTATTATTCTATCCAGACGGCGCAGAGAATTCGGAAGGATCATTCTAAGAACCGCGCCTAACTGCACTCTTGTTTTACGGCTTCCCCAGTAAGCCGCCATATCATGAACCGCTCCGATTGTCGGACACGGCGATTTATACGGCAGGTTTCTGTGGGCGGCAGGAAAAAAACACGCGTCGAACTTTCTCTGTAAGGCAAATTTAGGATATTTATATATATGCCATATCGAATTCGCGGTTCTTCCGTGAATCGAACATTTAGGTAAAAATTCAAAGTTAGGCGCTACATCATTGTAGGCGTAACGGTCGTATTCCCATCCAAACAGCTCAAAAAGCGCTTCCTGAGAAGGCTTAATGCGTTTAAGCATTTGAATTAAATACATACCGATTCCGGACTTGCCTCCGTTACAGGCAAATGTATCCAGTCCTATCTTCATTCGCTTCTCCCGAACAAATCATACCAAAAAAAGGGGTTAAGCGCCATAGTCGCCTAACCCCTTACTGTCGATCTTTCCTNATCGGACCCCTACCCAAGATCGGCAAAAAACCTCAAGTCAATGGACGNTCNTCTCCAACATGCTTTATTTCTTCAATGAATTCGTCCAAATTATTAAAATGCCTGTAAACCGAGGCAAAACGGATATACGCGACCTTATCCAGTTCGCTTAATTTTTTTAAAACTAAATCTCCAATAATTGTCGTGGAAATCTCACGGCTGCCTTTGCTGAGAATGGCTGTTTCATCTTCTATCTCGTTTACAAGGTTCTCTATCTGCATTTGGGATACAGGTCTTTTTTCAAGCGCCCTTACGACCCCTTTTTCCAGTTTCATACGGTCAAAAGGCTCCCTTCTGGAGTCTTTTTTTACCACCATAAACTGCCTTTCATCGATTTTCTCGTAGCTTGTAAATCTGTAACCGCAACTGACGCACTCCCTGCGCCGCCTCACAGAGTCTCCATTTGCCAGAGAACGCGATTCAATCACCTTATCTTCTATGGTCCCGCAATGGGGGCAACGCATATAGTGTACCTTACCCTGAATTTCTATATTCTTACGCTATATATAGTGCCATATATATAGCGTATCTGTCAACCTACCATACGCTATATTTAGTATAGTGTCAAACCTTAGTAATACAGGTGACTGACACCGTTAATTGTATTAGAATACATTTATGGTCGCCGCTCAAAAGCAAAAAATAGCCGATTTTCTCGATATTACAACGGATTTTCTTGGATCGGGCTATAAGAGCGAAAAGACAAATTATCAATTTGAAGATGATCCCGTCCCTCCTTCGCAAGGCGGCGCCGATTCGCTTGAACAGATTGCAAGAGAAATTAGAGTGTGCAGAAACTGCTCTCTTTGCGAAAAAAGGCTTAACGCGGCTCCCGGAGAAGGAGCGGCTCAGCCGTTAGTCATGGTAATCGGGGAAGGTCCCGGTGAAGATGAAGATAAACAGGGCCGTCCGTTCGTCGGGAAAGCGGGACAGCTTCTTGATAAAATGCTTGACGCTATCGGACTTTCGCGTTCAACCAACTGTTATATCGCGAATGTTGTCAAATGCAGACCGCCCGGTAACCGCGATCCGTTTCCAGAAGAAACCTCAGCCTGCGCCGGTTTTTTAAGCCGTCAGATAACGCTTGTAAAACCAAAATTTATACTGATTGTCGGAAGAATTGCAGCACAAGCCGTTCTTCAAACCAGCGAGTCTACAGGAAAACTCCGCGCAAAATTTTTGGAGCTGGAAAATAACGGTATAAAAATTCCTGTGGTTGTCACTTATCATCCTGCCGCGGTTTTACGCAACGATGAATACAGACGTCCTGTGTGGGAAGATTTAAAACTTCTTAAATCCGGAATTGATAAATAATAACGGAGATATATTTGGCTTGCAAATTCTTTGATTTAATTTTTGATATTCCCGCAGATCAATCTTTTACCTACCTCGCGGACGACAAGGGCGATGCCGCGGTCGGTAAACGCGCAATGGTTCCTTTTGGAAGAAGGGACTGCCTCGGGTTTATAATCGGCGAAAGTGAAAATCCGCCTGAAGGCATGAATATTGAAAATGTAAAAAAAATACGCCGTGTAGTCGATGCGCAGCTTTTATTTGACACAAAAGATATTGAGCTTGCAAAATGGATGGCGGGCTATTACCTTTGCAGTACAGGACAAGCTCTTTGCGCGATGATTCCTTCCGGGAGGAAGATGATAGTCCCCTCGCTTGGCGATACCGTTGAAGATAATGAAACTTCGCTTTCCATTTCTGATGAACAGGCAGCCGCGTTAAGCGCAATAACCAATACAGAGATCGATGAAAATTCTTCTGCCGATCAAAAAATGTTTTACCTTTACGGAATTACAGGTTCGGGCAAGACAGAAGTGTTTTTACGCGCCGCGCATTTTATGTTGAAAGCGGGAAAATCAGTAATTTACCTTGTGCCTGAAATTTCTCTTACACACCAGACAAAACAGGTAATTAATAACCGTTTCGGCTCGCTTGCCGCGACTTTACATTCGGGAATGAGTCCGTCAGAACGGCTAAGCGAATGGGTCAGAATTAAACGCGGAGAAGCGCCGATTGTAATAGGTCCAAGGAGCGCGGTTTTCGCGCCTGTGCAAAATCTTGGTTTAATTATAATTGACGAAGAGCATGACGGATCATATAAATCAGGAAACACTCCGCGCTACCATGCGCGCCAAATCGCAATTAAAAGGTGCGGCACGGAAAACGCGCGCCTTGTAATGGGTTCCGCCACTCCGTCCGCAGAAGCCTGGAATTTTATGCAGGAAGGCAAAATTAAAAGACTTGATCTTTCACGCCGTCTTTCAGGCGGAGGAATGCCTGAAATAAAAGCGGTAAGTCTTGCGAAAACAGAAGGCTGTCTGTCAAAAGAATTAAAAGAAGAAATAAAATTAACACATCAGATGGGAAGGCAGACAATTCTATTCATGAACCGCAGAGGTTTCGCGCATTTTTATCATTGTCCGCAGTGCGGATGGGAACTTGTCTGCAAACGATGTTCCGTATCTCTGACATGGCACAAGAGCAGAAATAAATGTATCTGCCACTACTGCGGTTACTCACAAGCGCCGCCCTCTGTCTGCCCCGAATGCGGCTGTGTTGAAGCAGGCTACCGCGGATTCGGCACAGAAATGATCGAAGAAGAAGTCAGGCGCTCATTTCCTGACTTGCATCTGAAACGTATAGACGCTGACACTGCGTTAAAAAAAAGCGGCTCTTCAGGCGCCAGCCTTGAAGAAACTTTAACTCTTTTTAAAAACGGAGTGATAGACATACTTCTTGGAACTCAGATGGTGGCAAAAGGATTAAATTTCCCCGGAGTGCGGCTTGTAGGAGTTGTCTTTGCAGATACCGGCTTGCATCTTCCCGATTTTCGCGCGTCGGAAAGAACATTCTCTCTTATAGTCCAGGTAGCCGGACGTGCAGGCAGATTTTTCCCGGACAGCAAGGTAATCGTGCAAACCCTCCGTATGGAAGACCCTGTTATCAGACATTCATGCGCTTTGGATGTGTCGGGTTTTTTTAACGCCGAATTAAAACAGCGTAAGGCGCTCGGCTTTCCTCCCTTTTCGCGGTTAATCCGTTTTGTTATCCGCTCCAAAGACCTTAAGCGCGCAGATATCGCTATAAAAAGACTGGCGGAAATTTCCGAAAAATTACTGCCTAAAGACGCGGATATGTTAGGGCCGGCGGAATGTCCAATCGGCATGATTAATAACAATTACCGCAGGCAGATTATTTTTCGCAACTCGTCGCTTGGATCGATTCATGCAATGGCGAGGGAAGTTATTGCAAGATACGAGAAAGGCAAAGATTCAAGAACGTATTTGGAAATTGACGTTGATCCTGTGAGTATGCTATGAGTTTACTCCTCCATTGCTGCTGCGCGCCGTGTTCTGTCGCATGTGTTAACAGCTTAAGAAGTGAAAATATTAACTTTAAACTTTTTTGGTTTAATCCCAATATTCATGGATTACAGGAATATAAACAACGCCTTGACTGTATTATAAATTTTTCTAAAAATGAGAATCTTGAATTATTAAAAAACGGCGAATACGGTTTAAAAGAATTTTTAACGCAAACAGACCATGGGTTTGATCTTCCTCCTGTCCGCTGTGAAAAATGTTATAGAATGCGTCTTGAAAAAACAGCCTCGTATGCGGCGAAGGAAGGATTTGATTCATTCTCAACAACATTATTAATCAGCCCATATCAGGATCATGAAGCGATAAAACGCATCGGCGGAGAATATGCCGCAAAGTATAACATTGAATTCTTATACAGGGATTTTCGTCCGCTGTTTCGTGAAGGTCAATCCATTGCCAGAAATAAAAACTTCTATATGCAAAAATACTGCGGGTGTATTTTCTCCGAAGAAGAGAGGGATAAAGAGAAGAGCTCTCGCCAAGGCACAAAGAACGCAGAGAACGCAAAGGAAGAAAAGAGAAGTTTTTCTTCTTCCTCCTCTTCCTCCGCGTCCTTTGCCGAACCGTCGGCTGAAAGTCTGCGTCTCTGCGAAAAATATTTCGATAGAATTAATATGCTTGTAGGTGATGAAAACCTAAAAAAACTTTCAAAAACTTCTGCGCTTGTTTTCGGACTCGGCGGAGTTGGAAGCTGGACTGCGGAAGCTCTTGTCCGCTCAGGTATCGGGAAAATCGGAATAATCGATAACGATGTTGTCTGCGCCTCGAATGTAAACAGACAGGCGGAAGCGACTTCGCTAACTCTGGGACAACCTAAAGCGTCTGCATTAAAAAAACGCCTGTTGGAAATTAATCCTGAATGTGACATAACAGTCTGGGATGAACTTTTTTGCAGAGAAAACGCAATGCGATTTAATATAGAAAAAGCTGATTATGTAATCGACGCTATTGATTCCCTTGAGCATAAACTGGATTTAATAGAATTAACCCTCGCCAAAAATGTTACGCTTTTTTCTTCGATGGGAATGGCGTTAAAAACGGACCCTTTACAAATACGCGCAGATTCAATTTGGAAAACCGATGTTTGTCCTTTAGCGCGGCTTGTAAGACAGGGACTTCGCAAGCGCGGCTTTAACGGCGATTTTACCGTTGTTTACAGCGGCGAGAAGCCGGTTAAAAGCGGCGGTTCGCGTAATTTTGGCAGTATTGTAACTGTAACCGCAAGCGCAGGGTTTTTACTTGCAAGTCTTGTGTTACGCGATATTACATCAAAGTGAGAGCGGAGATATAATGAACAGATTTTTCAGAAAAACCGGCGCAAGCGAAATTGTAAAAAAACTCACGGTTAAAGCCGCGCTTGAAAGATCGCTTATAAACGATGGCGATCGTATTTTAATCGCCGTCTCAGGCGGCAAAGATTCCAGCGTTTTGTCGTGGGCGCTATCGGCGATAAAACCTGCGTTAAAGATCAATTATGAACTTTCAGGCTTGCATATAAGCACAGATTTTTGCGCTTGTTGTAAAAAACCGGCGCTTAGTAAAAGACTTGAAGAATGGGGTATCCCGTTTACCGATTTGTATGTTCCTGTAATCGGCAGGCTTAAAGAAGGCGAAAAAATGAACTGCTACTGGTGTTCCACGCAAAGGCGGACAGAACTTTTAAAATACGCCGTGGAAAATAATTTTAATAAGATCGCTCTCGGACATCATCTTGATGACATTATCGAAACGTTTTTTATGAATCTTTGTTCCAAAGGAACGTTACTTGCAATGCCGATCCTTCTTAATTACCGTAAATACCCTGTAAGCCTTATCCGCCCCCTGGCGCTTCTTGAAGAAAAGCAGATCATCTCCTGCGCTTCCGAGCAAAACATATTAAAAAACGCCTGTACCTGTCCATACGGTCAGAATTCGGCGAGGCGTGATATGCGCAGCCGTATTTCAGAATTCCTCGGTAAAGATTCAGGCGATATAAAAAGACGCGTTTTAAAAGCTCTCGGAGATGGAAAGATCGATTATTTAACCGAATAATTATAAATTTGCGTCTAACAGCTCTGATACTATCGAAAGCCCCTGCTCTATCTCACTGTCGCTGATTATGTAAGGCGGAAGCATTCGCAGGGTATTGGAGCCCGCGCTGAGTATAAGAAGTCCGCATTGATCTTTTGAAAGATCCGCTCTTGCTATACCGGCTTTTAATATCATCCACGCGGCGGCGTCAATATCAAAACCGATCATCAATCCCCTGCCGCGCACTTCTTTAATTTTTTGGTTTTGCATTAATGCGCTTTTGATTATTTCGCCTTTTCGCGATATTTCAGAAAGAAATGCTGTATCATTTACCGTTTTAAGCGCGACAAGCCCTGCCGCCGCGGCAACAGGATTTCCTCCGAATGTGCTTCCGTGATCCCCTTCGGCAAAAACATTACAGGCTTTATTACCTGCAAGCACGGCTCCTGCCGGGATTCCTCCGGCTAAACCTTTAGCAAGGGTTACAATGTCAGCCTTAAGCGGATTGCCTTCAGTATCCATGTACTGTTCGAGCGCGAGGAAAGTCCCCGTTCTTCCGATACCGCATTGAATTTCATCGAACATTAAAAGAATGTCTCTTTCTTCGCATAACTTTGCAGCGGCCGCCAAAAAACCGTTATCCTGCGGAACAATGCCGCTTTCGCCCTGAATAGCTTCAACCAAAAAACCTGCGACTGTTTTCGCGTCCAGCGCTCTTTCCAAAGCTTCAATATCGCCTCCGGCAATATGTACAAACCCTTCCGTGAAAGGTCCAAAATCCTTATGAAATTTTTCCTGTCCTGTTGCAGATAACGTAGTAATTGTCCTTCCGTGAAAACTTCCCTTAAGGGTAACGATCGTATGCCTTCCGGGTCCGTATTTTAAAAGCGAATATTTTCGCGCAAGCTTACACGCGCCTTCGTTTGCCTCAGCGCCCGAATTACAGAGAAATACATTTTTCATTCCTGCTGGAGCGCAGGCTTCTACAAGCGCGTCCGCGAACGCCGTACTTGTATCGCTAAGATAATAATTGCACACATGAAGATATTTCGCGGCCTGCTGTGAAACAGCTCTTACAAGCGGCGGGTAATTGTGTCCTAAAATGTTTACAGCGACACCTGACGTGAAATCCAGATATTTTTTTCCGTTTATATCAAAAAGCCACGAACCTTCGCCGCTTGCGAAAGTTACAGGCAGTCTGTGATATGTATTCATCAAAGTTTTACTCATTTTAATTCCTCATTTTTTTTTCAATTTCCATAATCTCATCGTCATTTCTGAGAGCCGTATAAATACCTCTTGCTCTTGCATAAGCTTCAAGCGCTTCCTTTTCTCTTCCGGCTTTACGGTATACATCGCCCATAGCGCGGTAACTTGCGGCAAGTCCCCATGAATTTTCGATGCGCCGGTCCAAAACTATCGCGGCGTCCAGGGCTTCAAGCGCCCCGGAAGTGTTCCCTGCAAGGGATCGTATCGAAGCAATAGTGTACCAGTCATATGAAGCATTTTCAAGTGTCTTTTTCTTCTCATGAATAGCAAGGCTTTGTTTTAGCGCGTTCTCAGCTTCCGCGTATGAGCCAAGAGCGCGGAGCGCCAAACCTTTAACCTGCCAGGAAAAAGAAACAAGAAGAGCGTCCTTTTTTATATTCACGCTTTCCCTGTTAACTTCGTCCAATACAGCCTGCGCGCCTGTTCTGCCTGACAGAAGGCTTCCTTTCGCCCTGAATATTTTACTTGCGGATAACAGTTCGCTGTTATTCGATTTTTGAGCCTCTAAAGCCGCCTTGTCCCATTCGCCAAACGCTTCTTCAATTTCTCCAAGCGAATAAAGAACGTTTCCCATACTCAGACAGACGCGCGTAATTAACGAAAGATCGTCTGAAAGAATAGCCATCCGTTTATATTCAATCAATAATGAATGGGCGTTTTTATAATTCCCACGGACCGTTTCTTTATTTGCCGCTTCCAACCCTTTTTCCGCGTATGCGCGCAAGTTATAAACATCGCCTGTACTTTTAGGAGAAGTCGAACATGAGCAGATAACAAGAAGCATTAATAAATTAAAAACGCTGAAAACCTTTTTAATTTTTACTAAATTAGAAATCATGATTTCTCGCTCCGCCGCCCGCAGGCCCTGTCTCTGAATGTTCCGGTATTCCGCCTCTTAAAAGCGGGTTATTCGCAATCGCTGTTAACACATCCTGGACAGATCTTATCGTCATATTCAATTCGCTGATTAAAACGCCGATCTGCGGAAGCTGATCCGGAAGAAATTCGGCGGTTCTGTTAAGATTCTCGATTATACTTGCAAGAGATCCGATTGCCTTTTCAACATTTGTGTAAAACGGACCGTTGGCGTTTAAAATCTGATTTATCGCGCTGTCCTGATCCGTAATCATATGCGTAATCGCTTCCAGATTTTTAATTAACGGGCTTAAATCTTCGGCTAACGCAAACGTAACGCTTCTTGCATCGTCGGTTACCCCGACAATATTGGTGACGATCTGTTCCAGAGGAACATCGGCGGAATTCGCGGGACCGGAAAAAGCTCTGTTAATTGTTTCCAGAATCGAAGTCAACTGGTTTAAAACATACGTAATGCTGTCGTCGGCTTTGGCGACCGTAGACATTCCGTTTGCTATAATCCGTTTGGCTTCCTGCGAATTTACTTCCGGAATAATGCTTCCTTCTGGAATTAATTCAATTCCTTTTCCGGGATGAAACACAAACGCGTTTCCGAAACCGGGTATGGGACTGCTCTGCATTTCCACAAGAGATCCTTCCGTTACCCTCTGCGCGTACTCTTCAAAAATGGAAAAAATAATTTCTACCCTGTCATCTTCCGCAAGAGATATTTTTTTTACATGGCCGATTGTAAAACCTTTATATTTAATGTCCATATTGGGGCTGATTCCAGAAGCCGAAGAAAAATAGGTTTTGTACTGGTAATCCTGCGTAAACCACCTTTGATTTTTACCAAGCATAAAAACAACAAAGATAAGTATTGCCAGGGCAAGAATAACAAGAGTACCTACAATTTGGTCAGCAAACCTGATAGAAAACTTCACAAAGCCATCCCCATCCTTAAATAATTACTTAATTCCGGATCATTTACAACCTGTTCCTTTGTAGCGTGAACGGCGATTTTTCCGTCGACAATAACAATTACATATTCAGCCAAAATTCTTATGATTCGCATGTCATGGCACACAAAAAGTATCGTTTTATCTTCTTTTTGCTTATGCCTTACAATATTTATAAGCCTGTCAGCGGCAGTCTCGTCCAGAGATTCTGTCCACTCGTCAAGGTACATCAATTCGGGGTTGCATAAAAGCGCTCTTGCAAACGCGATTAATTTCTGCTCACCCATAGAGAGCCTGGAAGGCCTTATATCCAAATCTTTACGGTAACCTACAGTCTCGGTCACTTCCTTTATACGCTGCGCTCTCTCTTTTCTGTCCATTTTCGGATAATGCACTTTCAAAGGCAATTCAAGAATTTGAAATAAATCCTGATTCGCCCAAAGCGCAGAATCTTGAAAAACAAACGAACTTTCCCTTCGGAAATCAAGATTTTCGGCGCGGTTCATATGCGCGATATTTTTTCCCCTGTATAAAACCTCCCCGTTATTCGGCAGAAGAAGCCCTGCCGCCATCTTCAAAACAGTGCTTTTCCCTCCGCCCGAAGGTCCTACAATAGCGGTGGTTTTACCCTCCATAAACTCGACGGAAATCCCTTGAATTATACTCCTGTCCTGCGCTGAAAACGTAGCTTCCTTAAATTCAAGTATGCTTTCCATCGTTTATCATAACACAACGTAGTATAATGCCGATAAAAGGACATTAACTACGATACAAAGCGCAAACGCGCTTGATACAGCTTTTAATCCGGCGACAGGGACTTCTGTAGTCGCCCTTTCAACCGAAAACCCTTTAATAATCGCAACAATCGAAATAATAGCGCCGAACGCAATACTTTTAATTATTGACATGAGAATATCCTGGATGGTCAGGTATTGAAGCAGGCTTGTAAAGTAATATTCCATCGATGTTGAACTGAAAAGCTGCGCTACGATATACGAACCCGCAAGCCCGAATATCGAAAAATAAACATTAAGAAGCACAAGAGAAATAGTAACGCCTAAAAAACGCGGGACGGCAAGGTGTTCGATCGGGTTTACCCCGACGGAAATATAAGCCTCAACCTCGTGAGAAATCACCATTCCGGCAATTTCCGTCGCGATAGCGGTCGCCGAACGGGCGATAACAATGAACGCGATCAGAAGCGGCCCCAATTCTCTTGTGATTATAACGATCAGCAATGTGTACATGAGCTGCTGCTGGTTCAGCATGGTCAAAAAAGGGACTCCGATTATATTGACGGCGGCGCCAATCGCAAGAGCGAGAAGCGTGGTTATCCCCAGGGCGTGTACGAAGGTAAAGAGAATCTGCATTATAAGGATTTTAAAGGAAGCCTGAGAATGGCGGATAAAAAAACCGACCCCTTTCAACGTTTTCGCGAAAAAACCCAGGTCGTAAAATATTCCCCTTAAAGGAACAATAGGGTTCCACATATCTTATTTTTATTATATACAGATTTTACCAATCTTGGTATAGTGGACGGATGTTTACCGAAAAGCGAATATTAGTCGCGGAAGATATCGAGATAAACAGGGTAATATTGCGAAAAATGCTGGAAGGAACCGGATTAACAATAGATTTTGCCAGAAATGGCATAGACGCGCTTGTAATGTTCGAAGATAATCCCCAAAAGTACAACTTATTCATCACAGACATCAGTATGCCAAAACTGGACGGCTATGAAACCGCGAAAAAAATTCGCGCCATGGACGGCTGGGGACGGGAAATACCGATCATTGCCATGACGGCAAATGTCTCTACTGATGATGTCGATAAATGCTTCGCGGCAGGAATGAACGGCCATCTCGGAAAACCGGTAGAAAAACAGGAACTGCTTAAAATATTGCAGAAACACATGTTTCCTGATTCTTAACCGGCTTCTGCGTCTCTACTTGACATTTTTTTCCTCATTTATTACCGTGTGAGAAGTCAAATTTGACATGATTAATTAGTGTCAGGGGCCTTTAGCTCAGTCGGTTAGAGCTGCGGACTCATAATCCGTAGGTCCGGGGTTCAAGTCCCTGAAGGCCCAATTTTTATTTTTTAGTGGACATCATTGTTAAATAATTATTAAATTTTTACACGCCAAACGGTAAATCCTTGACAATTTAAAAATTAACATCATAGAATGAAACACAATAAATGCCCGAAAAAATCTTTTTAAAACGCCTTACAGAAGAAACCCTGCCTGAAACTTCCGTTTTGGACATCTCAGGCGGCGGTAAAGTCCTTATAATGAGCGATCTCCACATGGGAACAGGCACGAGGGACGACCTTTACCATAACGGTGAGTTGCTTACCCGTATTCTGGAGGATTATTATCTAAAACACGGATGGATACTTGTTTTAAACGGCGATATCGAAGAACTTCAAAGGTTTAACCTCGATCAAATAAGGGAAAATTGGGCAGGCCTTTACAGGGTTTTCAATCTTTTTACCAAAGAAAACCGCCTGTTCAAAATAATCGGCAACCATGACGAACTTCTCATTTTAAAGCGGCATATGTCTTACCCGTTTACTATTCATAATGTTATTAAAATTGAAACAGGGATCGTCGGCGCCTATGTTTTTCACGGACATCAATTATCAAAATTTTACGTTACCTTTAACAGGATTTTCGGCGTTTTAATCAAACTTTTTCTTAAACCCTTCGGGATAAAAAATATAACGGACTCGCGCAGTCCGTATAAACGTTTTCAAATCGAAAAAAAGGCGTACGCCTTTTCCATGAAAAACAACTGCCTGTCCATCATCGGGCATACCCACCGCGCTCTTTTTGAATCTCTCGGCAGGTTTGATTATATTAAATTCGAGATCGAGCGTCTTTGCAGAGACTACCCCGCTTCCACAGGCGATGACAGACAGCGTATAGAAAACGAAATAACAGCCCTCCGCAGGGAACTAAGCAAACTTAAACGAAAAGAAAAGCGCGACGTGCACAGCCAAAGCCTTTACGGCGACGAACTGCCTGTCCCCTGTCTTTTCAATTCCGGTTGTACCATCGGCAAAAAAGGCTTAACGGCGATTGAAATGACAAATGAAGATATCGCCCTTGTTTACTGGTTTACCGAAGGAAAGAGCAAGAAATTCGTCACACGCGGCGGCTACCAAATCGAAAGTATTCCCGGGAAACCCTACCGCCGCGCCGTGTTAAATCAAAACAGACTTGATTATATTTTCGCCAGAATAAAATTGCTCGGCAACCAATGAACCATCTTTACAATAAGCCGATTAACCGCCGATAATGAGAAAGTATGAATAATTTACTGGTCTTATACGCCGGAAATCTTCCAAGCCAGGCTTTCCAGCCGCTTTTTAACGGTAAAAACGCCGTTGAATTGGCTTTTGAACAGGCAAACAGGTTTCCCGGAGTTAAAAAAACGGTTTTTTTGGCTTGCGAAGGAGATTTTTCTTTCCTTAACGGAGTTGAAATCGATCAAAGGAATTGGACAAAAAGAAGCCTTCTGGAAAAAATATCGGAACTTCAGGCTGACTTTGACTGTATTTACTTTGCTTTCGCCGACTGCCCCTTTCTAGATCCGTCCCTCGCGGGATTGATCGCGCAGAGGCATATAAAATACGCCGCCGAATATTCCTATGCGGACGGATGGCCTTTCGGTCTTGCGCCTGAAACCCTGTCGCCGGGAACGGCGGGCATCCTTGCTAAAATATTAGGAGACGACGACGGTCCAATAGAAAGAGATTTCCTTTTCTCAGTTATTCAAAAAGACATTAACGCCTTTGACATCGAAGCCGAAATTTCGGCAGTCGATCTTCGCTGTCACAGGATCAGCTTATGCGCGGATTCAAAACGAAATTTTATTCTCCTTCAGAATTTTCTGGAGGCCGCGGGTAATAAAATCCCCGATTCTTCAGACATCGAAAAAATAATAGAAAACACAAGCGGTATATTAAGAACCCTGCCCGCTTTTTACCCTGTTCAAGTTTACGGAGGCTGTCCGCAAAAATGTTCAATATGCCCCTACCCCTTGTTTGCAGACGCGCAGGGCAGTAAAGATTTTATGGACAGCGGTAAATTTGCATCTCTTTTGGATAAAATTGCGGCGTTCTCAGGCGACGCTGTAATCGATCTTTCGCTTTGGGGAGAACTCAGCCTCCATCCCGATAAAATCAAATTAATAGAAGCTGTTTTAGCGCGTAACGAATTTTCGCTTATCATCGAAACGTCAGGACTGGGCTGGAAAGAAGAAGAGCTGGAAAAATGCGCGCAGGCGCTGCAGAGCGCAGGAGCCGGAAGAAATAATCTTGCGCGTCTTTCATGGATTGTATCGCTGGACGCGGCAGATTCAAAAAGATACGCGCAGCTTCGCGGCTCAGGTTTTGCCGAGGCGGAAGCTTGCGCTAAAAAACTATTATCACTTTTCCCGAAAGACTGTTATGTACAGGCAGTCCGCATTAAAGACGCAGAAGACGACACCGAAAAATTCTACCGTTACTGGAAAGAAGCTTCTCCCAGCGGCGAAAAAAATATTATCATTCAAAAATACGACGATTTCTGCGGAAGCATTGAAAAAAAACAGGCTTCGGACATTTCACCTGTAATACGCCAGCCCTGCTGGCACATAATGAGAGATCTTCCGATTCTTTTAAACGGCGATGTTCCGCTTTGTAAAGAAGACACTGACGTTTTTAAAGGCGCAAGCAAAAGGATTCTTGGAAATGTATTTGCCGATTCTTTAGAAAATATCTGGCAAAACGGCAATAAATATTACATAGAACAATGCAAAAAGTGTTATACACAGATATGCGAAAACTGCGATGAATACTATACCTATAATTTTTAATCAGAAAATAGCGCAATATACCGCTGTCGGAGGCAAAGAACGAATCGCCTCCACAGGAATTTCCGCCGTTGTTCTTAACAGGACAGGACAGCACCAGCGCCGATCTTTTTTTACCGATCTTGAAAAAACAGGATTCGACAACATCATCTCGATTGAATCATGCGCTCCTCATTATGATATTGAGGAACTCTCGGGGCGTTTCCCCTTTGTCCGTTTTATTCTGCCGGAAAAAGAATTAAACATGGGCGAGCAGATCAATCTTGCCGCCTGTGAAATTGAAAATCCGCTTTTCTTTGTAATCAGAAGCGACATGAAATTCATCGCGGGCGGAACTGCAAGAAGAATGGCGGAACGCCTGATAATAACGGCAAATGAGGCGAATGAAACTGATGTAAAAGCCGGTTTTAAAAGGTTATGCACGGTTCCTGTAATAATGAACGCAAGTTACGAAATAATGCCGACCCTTGCGACTCCCATGACTCAGCGCAAGAAAATGAAATCCGCTTTTCTTGAACCTCATGTCGAGGGAGAATTGAGCCTTTATCCTTTCGACGCGGTCGGAATTTACGATAAAACGCGGTTTGTCCAAACCGGCGGATTTGACATAACAATTAAAAACAGTTTTTGGCAGTTAATGGATTTCGGTTTTAGAAGCCATCTTTGGGGCGAGGAAATCGCGCTCAGCCTTCAATTAAAACTTTCGTATAACAGCGAATTACCTTCAGAAAACGCAACTATTGATCATGATTATAAACGGTTTTACCTTAAAAACCTCGCTCCCGTATTCAGAAGCGATTACGCGCATTTGCCGTTTTACTGCTTCCCGCGTTTCCTTGCTAGAGCCGGAGAAGACCTCGCTTCGGACTGGGAGGAATTCAAAGAATGTCGAAAATGGATTGTTAAAAACAAATTCAGATGGAAGATGGACGCGCGTACGGTAATTAACCGGTGGGAAAAACAGGGAGAATAAATTGACGGCACTCGTATTACAGGCGCGCCTTGATTCATCAAGGCTTCCCGGAAAAGCAATGCTTGACATGGACGGAAAACCTGTAATATTTCGCGTAATGGAAGCTCTCGGTAATATTTCCTGCGGTTTAAAAATCCTTGCGTGTACGGAAGATTCTTTCTCTGTTTTTGCGCCTCTTGCAAAAGAATCCGGTTTTGAAATTTTCGCAGGCCCCAAAGACGATGTTCTTGAACGTTATTGCATGGTAATCAAAAAATATTCCATCGACCGGGTAATAAGGGCGACAGGCGACAATCCTTTTGTCTTCGCCGATGCCGCTGAAGCGATAAACAGCGAAGCTGTTTCGTTAAACGCGGATTATTCAGGCTATTTAAACCTCCCCTACGGCGCGGGCGTAGAATCAATCTCGGCATCCGCGCTCCTTCGCGCTTCTGACGAAGCCGCTTTGCTTCAGGAACGCGAGCATGTATGCCCATTTTTATACAATCACCCTGAATTATTTAAAATTCACCGTCCGCAAGCGCCGGATCGCTGGAATTTCCCCGATATAAGGCTGACAGTTGACACGCAGGAGGATTTTGATAACGCATTAACTTTATACATTGCCTTAAAAAACGAACCGGATAAATATAACGGAAAAAAAATAATCAGCGTATATAAATCACTCAATGCTTCTACATCCGCGTCTCTGCGAGAAAAACTATGAATAATATATTAATAGTTCCCTGCTGCGAGAAGGGATACGGCGGCGGACACTTAACGCGATGCGCTAATTTAACGCGGGAATTACGCGCATTGGGACGTAATACCCTGCTTTATATTTATAAACAAAACGATAATATCAGCAGGCTTTTGGAAAGAATGGATTTTAATAAAGCATGGCTGATAACAGACACATTTTCCTTACCTAAAATCGAATTTATCATTCTTGACCGTTTTCAGACACCGCGTGACGAACTTGCAAGATGGAAAAAAATCGCGCCTGTCATCGGCATTGACGAAGGCGGCAAATGCAGGGACGGTTTTGATTTTTTAATTGATATGCTTATCCCGGAAAACTTTGTTAAACACGCGGCTAATATCACATCACCAAAACTATTAATTAAGAATTTAAACACGGAGTACACAGAGTCACACGGAGTAAGAAAAGATTATCGTCCTATTAACTCCGTGAACTCCGTTGTTTCCTCTTCTTTAAAAATCCTTATCTCCTTCGGGCAGGAAGATTCCGCAGGTCTCGGGTTAAAGACAGCGCGCGCTCTCGGCGCAATGAATAATAAATTCCCGATGAATATCACATTGCTAAGGGGGGCGTTAGCATCATCCATAGAAATACCTGAAAATGTAAACGTTATGGACAATATTCCAAATCTTGCACAGCGCCTTCATGAATACGATTTAGTAATTACACATTATGGCATAACAGCGTATGAAGCGTTGTTCGCAGGCGTTAATGTTCTTCTTGATCACCCAAGTGCGTATCATAAAAAACTTGCCAAAGCCGCAGGATTTAAAACTTTTACACAGAAGAATTTTATCGCAGAGTTCACAGAGTTACACGGAGAAATAGAAAGAAAACAAAGCGCAAACTCCGTGAAACTCCGTGGTTTTAATTTTGAAAATGAAACATTAGCCGGACTAATAAATAATTTTACGCCGACAGTCAACAGATACTGTCCTGTCTGCAACTCGGAAAACACATATGTAATAGCCCGTTTCAGCGATCGTACATACAGACGCTGTTCAAGAGGCGGTCTTATTTTTATGGACAGATTAAATCCGCCTCCTATCGAATACGAAAAAGAATATTTTTTTGAATCCTATAAAAAACAATACGGAAAAACATATTTAGAAGATTTTGATAACATCAAACAAGCCGGAAAACAGCGCTTAAAAAGAATTGTTAAAATTCTCCCCCGCGCCGTCCGTGAATCTTTGCGCAGTCCGTGTGAAAAAAATTCCAAACCAAATCTCCTTGACATCGGCTGCGCGTACGGGCCTTTCCTTGACGCCGCGCGCGACGAAAGTTTCTCGGTCTTCGGAATAGACCCCGCAAAGGATGCGGTCGATTATGTACAGCAGAAACTTGGTATCGAAGCGGAACAGGGCCTTTTTCCTTTCAGTTATTCCACGCTGAGCGATTCTCAGCATTATACGATTGTAACTCTTTGGTATGTAATCGAACATTTCACAGAATGTAAAATCATTCTAAACGAAATAAAAAGAATCCTTAAACCCGGCGGGGTTTTGGCTTTTTCCACGCCTTCATTCTCGGGTATCACAGGCTCGTCCAATTTAAAAAAATTCCTGACAGAAAGCCCCTCTGATCATTTTACAATCTGGTCTCCTAAAATTGTAAAAAAAGTTCTTTCTCTTACAAACTTTAAAGTAAAAAAAATAGTCGTTTCCGGCCATCACCCCGAAAGATTCCCGGTGATCGGCAGATTCGCCAAAAGCAAAAAAAATCCGCTTTACCTTGTACTTTTAATTATCAGCAAACTATTCGGACTAGGCGACACTTTCGAAGTTTATGCGATGAGTAAGGAAGAATAATATGAAAGAAACAATCATCATTTTGGGCGCTGGCGTTATGCAGGGGCCTGCGATCAATATCGCAAAAGAGCTGGGCTTTTTCACAATCGCGTTGGACGGCAGTTCTTCCGCTCCCTGTGTATCTCAGGCGGATCAATTTGAACAAATCGATTTAAAAGACAAGGAAGGCATCGAAACATTCGCGCGGTCAATTCTCGGTAAAACAAACCGCCTTGGGATAATGACAGCGGGAACGGATTTCTCCGCAAGCGTCGCGTGGACTGCGGAAAAACTCGGTCTTCCCGGCATTCCTTACGAAGCCGCGCTTAACGCTTCGGATAAATCAAGGATGAGGGAATGTTTTAAAAAGGCTTCTCTTCCGTCTCCCGATTTTTTTGTTGTATCGAAAGAAGAATTTAACCACGGAGGGCACGGAGGACACGGAGGGGGGAATTTTATAGATACAAACATTCTGTCTTTTCCTGCTGTGATAAAGCCTGTTGACAACATGGGAAGCCGCGGCTGCCGCAGAGTTGACAGCATGAAGGAGTTCCATGAAGCCGCGAAAACGGCGATCAATTTCTCGCGCTCGGGCAGAGCGATTGTGGAAAATTACATGGACGGTCCTGAGTTCTCCGTAGACGCGATTGTTTATCACGGCGAAATTACAATCTGCGGATTAGCGGACAGGCATATTTTCTTTCCGCCCTACTTCATCGAAATGGGTCATACAATGCCCACCGTTATTGAAACAAAACACAGTGACGCTATTCTGGAAGTTTTTTGCGCGGGTATCCGCGCTCTCGGACTTGCGGAAAATGAAAATATCGGCGCCGCAAAAGGCGACATTAAACTGACAGCAAAAGGCCCGATGATCGGAGAAATCGCCGCGCGTCTCTCGGGCGGCTACATGTCAGGCTGGACATATCCGTATTCATCGGGCGCGCTGCCGATAAAAGCGGCAATTCTCGCGGCGATGGGTAAAACCCCTGAAGGACTCATCCCTTTAAAAAAATGGACATGCGCGGAAAGGGCTTTTATCTCGATACCGGGTACGGTGAAACAGATTGTTGGCGGTGAAATTCTCGCAGAAACGCAGAGTAAAAAGGAAGAAACAGGCTTTATTAATAATCTTTTTATGCGTATTAAAGAAGGAGACAAAGTTTCATTCCCGGAAAATAATGTAACAAAATGCGGCAATATCATCGCATCCGCGCCTGACAGAGAAACCGCAGTAAAATCCGCGGAAAACGCCGCACGTTCAATCTTAATAAGGCTTGATCCTTCCGATACCCGGACTGACGCCTTTCTTTGCGCAAACACCGTCTTTCCTCCCGACGCTTTCCAATTAACAGACGAATTACGAGAAGATCTTGCGCAACTCCCGGCAACATTCCGGGAAAAAGAAGAAACCGCAAAGGACACAGAATTACACGGAGTTTTTGGTACAAGCGCCTCTTTTCCTTCCGTAAATCCCGTGTACTCCGTAGTTAAATTTCCTGCGTTCGAATCTTCAGGGTTAACCGATTACATGGGCAGAACCGTCAAAGAAACCCTCGATGCCGTACGGCTTTTAACTGGTTTATCTCTCCCGATACGGGAAACTTCGTTGCAGGCGGACCCGGAAAATGCCGAAAATGAAATAAGACTGGGCAGGTCATTCTGGACAGCCCTGATCCGTGGCTCTTATCAGGGAGCAGTCTATTACATTGATAATTTACGCCGTTAAAACGGCGTAAACCGTCGCAGGGGGAAATGTGAAAAACAGAGCAAAAACACTTACATTTCTCTTTATTCTAACAATCATTTTACATGCTCCGCTCTCTGCGCTTACCCTTGATGAAACAATCGACACATTAAAAACCATTTCACCTAATGAAACTGTACAGTTCCGCTGGGACCCTCTGTTCCGCGACGGTTTCTTCAACATGGGCGATCATCAGGGAGCGTTTTCTGTCGCGACGCGGGAAGGGGAAACCGGGTATCTGGTTTTTGATAACCGCGAGCTTTTCAACGTGCCTCTGCCGTATAACAACAACGGATATTTAATCTTCCCCGAAAACTTTGTTGTCACTCTAAAAAATACTTTTACACGGCTTTACGAAAATGACATGTCACGCTTCCGCGTCGCCGTAATTGTTATAGATCCAGGCCACGGCGGAAAAGACCCGGGCGCTGTGGGAAACATCAATATTAACGGAAAAACTGTTAAAGTTAATGAAAAAGACATTGTCTTAAAAACAGGTCTTGCTTTAAGGGATATGCTTAATAAAACCTATCCCGATAAACGCATTTTAATGACGCGTGAAACCGATTTTTATCTTTCTCTCGATCAGCGTGCGGACATAGCGAACGCTGTATCCGTAAGGGATAACGAAGCTGTCATTTTTATTTCGATACACGCGAACGCCGCCATGAACACAAACGCGAAGGGCTACGAAGTCTGGCATATCACATCTGGCCAGCGCCGCTCTCTTCTGGATACAAATAAACACAATTACACTTCGGACATCAACGCGATATTAAACCATCTGTTAAACGAGGAATATACCACAGAAAGCATCCTGCTTGCAGATTTAATTTTGCAGGGTTTTGGCGATACATTCGGCTCGTCATTAATTTCCAGGGGCAGAAAGGCGAACGACTGGTTTGTAGTCAGGAACTCAAGGATGCCTGCGGTTCTTGTCGAACTCGGCTTTGTCTCCAACCGTCAAGACGCGCTCCTTATGACAAGCGAAGACGGCTTGCAAAAGCTTACAAATTCGCTGTACAATGGGATAACTAATTTCATTGGAATTTTTGAACGTTAATGGAAAATAAAGTAAGCGAGATTTATAAACAAACAGCCGGTTTTCTATCCTCAAAGTTTAAACGCCGTCTGCTTTTAATCGGAATTTTAGCCGTTGCGGCTTTAACCGAATTTTTCGTTTTAGGGCTTGCGCGAAGGACTTTTGTATTCTATACTGTGAATGACGGGGTTTTGGTTGTTGAAGACCGGATGTTAAAGCGTTCCAAATCACGGGAAAGTGATATAATCCGTTATACGGAGGAAACGCTTTTAGGGCCGGTTGCCCCGGGATTGCTGCCTCTTTTCCCTCGGGAAACCAGGTTGAAGTCCCTATTATACCGGAATGGAGTCATTTATGCCGATTTTTCGGCTGATGCCGCCCTTCCGCCAGTTGAAGGGGGAAAAACAATAGATAATTTCCGGACCTTATATGCCGGAATTTTGCGGAATTTTTCGTATGTAAACGATGTCCGTTTCTTTATCGAAGGAAACGCCATTTTCATCGATGAATTCCTTCAGCGGCCGGTCATAGCCCGGTAGGGATTTCCCGGTATACAGGAAAAACGGGAAATTTGGAAAATATGAAAATTTTGTGTTTTGTCGTTGACAAAACGCATTAAATTTTATAAAATTGAATTAACGAAATTAATTTGAAAGAAGTGTTTTAAAGGAGCTTTACATGAAAAAGTTGCTCATTCTAGTCGTAATTGCGATGATCGCGGTTCCTCTGTTTGCCGAAGAAGGCGTTTTAGTCGATTTCTCAGTGCTAACAGCGGATATTCATGTCAGTGTTGGACCGGATGATAATAGCGATACGCCCAACCAAAACAAGCAGACCATGATGGATTTTTCCCATGTTGCAGGCGGTAGTTTCACCACCCAACAGAAATCTTTCATGAATACCTCCCTTGCTATCCGCAACTGGGAAGTAGTTCTTGCGTCTTCCTCAAGGACAGTAACCAATGTATCCTTAAGCTTTACAAGAGAAGCCGCGTCAAAAGAATTTGAAACTGTAATGGGCGTAAGAGTTCGTTTCCCCATCGAACCGTTCAATTCTTGGGCGTTAATTAAACCGCCGTTCGACATTCCTGCTTATGAAATGTCAACAGTCGGCGACGATGGTAAAATCACACAGATGGACAGCAGCGACGGCATCACCAGCCAGAAAAGCCGCTTCGAGTCACAGGAAGACGGCGCCCCCGCTTTCGGCGTAATTAAGAACGTCGGCGTTATCAGAGAAGTAAAAGTCCGCGTATACGGCCTTAACTTCCCCCACGGCCTTTCAACAATCCTTGTTGACGGCATGGGCAATGAAAAAAGCATTTTCATGGGTTACCTTGAATTTGACGGCTGGGGAGAACTTATTTGGAGAAACCCCGCTTACATGCAGGAAGTACGCAACAGGGATTTAAG
>WQSF01000030.1 GCA_009788065.1 Treponema sp. | reverse complement strand
TGGAAATCGCAAAGCGTTACCTTCTGCCTAAAAGCCTTGAAAAAAACGGACTAAAGAAAAACCAGGTAAAATACACAAAGGACAGTCTTTTACACATAGCAAACGCCTATGCGCGCGAAGCGGGTGTTCGCAACTTTGAAAAAAATCTTGACAAAATTCACCGTAAGATCGCAAAGCAGATTGTTGACGCGCTTGAGAAAACCGAAGAAAAGCCGCTGGTTTTTAATATTGATAAAAAATTACTGGAAAAACATTTAGGAAAACCTCTGTTCCGTGAAGATGACATTAAAACGGCTGATAAGGCGGGTATGTCTGTTGGTCTCGCATGGACAAGCATGGGCGGCGACACTTTGGTAATCGAAGCTATATCGGTTCCCGGAAAAGAAGGGTTCGCCCTAACCGGCAAAATGGGCGAGACAATGAAAGAAAGCGCCGAAATCGCTATGACTGTCGCGCGTAAACTGGCTGTTACAAAGTACGGCGTTAATACCGAGTGGTTCGAGAAAAACCGCATTCATCTGCATATTCCCGAAGGCGCGACGCCTAAAGACGGTCCTTCCGCCGGCATCACGATGGCGGTGGCGCTTTTGTCGCTGATGCGGGAAAAAATCATCACACCCCGTCTTGTAATGACAGGCGAGCTTTCACTTACAGAGCAGGTGTTGCCAATCGGCGGTTTAAAGGAGAAAACAATAGCCGCCCGCAGGAACAAAGCGAAACACATAGTTTTCCCAAAACAAAACGAACGCGATTTAGACGAAATACCCGATCATGTAAAAAAAGGAATCGAGTTTCACCCCGTCGAACGCTTTGAGGAAGTCCTTGCGCTTGCCCTGCCGGATTAGTTTTTCCTGTTAATTTCTTCCTGGCATATTTCCAGAATGTCGGGGCGCATGAACAGTATAAACCCCGAGTAATAATCTATCCATCTTTGTTTTACCTGTTTTTCTTCGATGGCGCGTAACATACCTGAGATAATCATATCCATGTTTAACTCTGATAAAGCGGACTCCTGATTTTCTTCGTCCACTTCCACCGGAATCGGAATGTTTGGGTTTATCGGGAAAGCTTCGCCGGATTTATTATATTGTTTTTTAAAACTATCGGGAACAGGTAAAAAAACAATTCTTTTTTTCATTAGGAGGATTTGGTTTCTTCCGTTAGTTCCGCGCCGCGGTCAGAAGCGCGTGACGCTGTTAACATATCGTTAAGACGTATCTTGTAACCCATCGGAATCGTTTTTTCATCGTAATTAAGACCCAGCGCTACCATTTCTTTTTTTCCTTCGACGCTTTCCGCCCGCACAAATTTTCCTTTGATTGTAAAAATTTCTCTTGGATCATTAAAGTCAACGCGAATTGCGGCTTCCTTGTCTAAAAGGAATTTGGGAACGCCCATCATTATTAATTTCGATCCTGAAAACGAAAGGTCTCTTAATATGCATCTGCGCGGCACACCCTGAATAAAAACCGCGCTTTCCGTAGAAAGGATATTCAATCTTCTCATGTTATCAGGAGTTAAAGGAATTCTGTCGTCTTTGCGTTTTACAGAATTGACATTCGCATCTAAAATGCGTCCCATGATCTCGATAAAATCATCCGGCGGGCGGTTGGAAAACTGGAGGGAAAACATATTTACATCGGGCGAATTACCGTACGGCGCGTTCGCTATGACACGGGCTGCCACAAAAAATGTTACTGTATTTGATTCTCCCGGCGGTTTAAAACACAAGCGCAGGTTTACAAAATTGTTAGTTGCTTGAAGCTTCGCTAAAAGACCGGTTTTAATATTGGCGACGACTTTTGCGCCTTCAAATGAAGATGTATAGACCACGCACGGCCAGAAGTCGTTTCCGCATTTTAAATGTATTTGCTGTGTTAAAAGCCCTGTAACCTGGATAATTTCCTTGGTAAAGGTCACATAGATGTCTTTAAAACGGTCGTAGAGGACCGATATTTTCTGACTTAAAAGCACGCTCATGCGCTAAATTTAACCACAAACGGCTGTATTAGTCAATAGCCGCCATTAACTCAAAAAATAATCGATTTCATTCTTCATTCTCTTCGCGTGTTTCCCTATTCTCAGATGTCTGTCAACTTTTACATTTAATTCTTCAGGTGTAAAAGGCTTTGTAATAAAGTCGTTTGCACCGAGCTTTAATACCTCGTTTATGGTATCTTTCTTACCTTCGGTGGAAATTACCAAAATGGGAATATCCGAATATTCCGGCAATGCCCTAATCATGGGAATCAGATCGTAACCTGTTAAACCGGGCATTAATAAATCAAGCAATATTAAATCAGTTTCGTTATTTTGAAGATATTCCATGACAAGTTCGGATTTTGATAAAAGAGTTACATTATATTTATTATGTAAAGAAAAATGTATAGTTCTTAACATTATTGTAATATCGTCTACAATTAAAATGTTGGGTCTGGTTTCATTATTTTCTTCTGTTTTGATTTTGTTCTCATTATTTGAATTTAAATGTTTTTCGATGCTTTCTATTAATTTTTTTGTATCAAAGGGTTTAGTAAAAAAATCGGCGGCGCCCAGTTTCAAACCTTTCATAACGCTTTCTTTATCGGTGCGGCTTGTTAAAAAAATTATCGGGATCATCGAATAGCGGTTATCATATTTTAGTTTAACGATAATGTCGAAGCCGTCCATTTCCGGCATATTAATATCCAGTATTATTAGGTTCGGTCCGATTTTATCTATAACTTCAAACATTTTAACGGCGGATTCCACCGTGTATACTTCATAATATTCACCGAGTTTGTTTTTTATTGTAAGCCTTGAGTACTGAACATCGTCAACATAAATGATTTTTTTTCGTGATCCTGTTACTGCGGATGTTAATAAATAATCTGAAATTGCCATTAATCATTTTATTATATTATGCGTATTTTTGTCAATTTTAGTATTTCCTTTTATAAAAATTAATATTCCGCGTCTTGGCGAGAGGTATTTTTTTTTGTATATTAGTATTATGAATGTAATTACCCTGGGCGATGATTTGCTCAGGCAAAAAGCAAAAAAAATCGACAAAATCGACGATGATATTGTTGATACCGCGCGCCAAATGCTGGAAATCCTTAAACGCGACAAGGGCGTAGGGGTAGCAGGCCCTCAGATAGGGCTTTCGAAGCGAATTTTTGTCACTCATATCGAAGGTGACGAGGAGCGCGTTTTTATTAATCCGTCGATTTTAGAAACATCTCATTCAACTTCCAAATACGAGGAAGGATGTCTTTCTGTTCCCGGTATATACGCGAATGTTATCCGTTCCGAATCGATAAAAATTCAGGCGTGGAATGTGAAAGGGAGGCCGTTTACTTTGGAAACAGGCGGTCTTCTGGCGCGGGTTATTCAGCATGAATACGATCATTTGGAAGGCGTTTTATTTTTAGACCATGTTCCTGAAAAAAAACGAGTGAAACTGATTGAAAAATATGAGAAGAATTCAAAGAAATGAGAATCCTGTTTGCCGCCAGTCCTTCTATTGCGGTTCCGGCGCTGGAAGCAATTTGTCATATTCAAGGAATTGAGCTTGCGGGCGTTCTCACAAATCCTGACACTCCAAAGGGAAGGAGCGCAGCGCCGGCACCGACAGAAATCGGGGAAGCCGCGCAAAGGTTAAACATAACGCCGATCCTTAAACCTTTAAAACTTGATTCAGCCGCAAGAGAGCGGATCGCCGGGTTAAAATGCGATCTGCTTGTTTCATTTGCTTACGGGCATTTTTTCGGTCCCAAATTTTTAGCGTTATTTCCAATGGGCGGGATAAATATTCACCCAAGCCTCCTGCCAAAATACAGAGGACCTTCTCCTATTCAGGCGGCGATTTTAAACCGCGACTCTGTAACGGGAGTTTCAATTCAAACTCTGGCAGGTGAAATGGACTGCGGAGATATTCTTGCCGTTGAGCAAATACAGTTAACAGGAAGGGAAACTTCAACCTCGCTTGGAGAAATAGCCGCGCAAAAAGCCGCTGTCATGCTGCCCGCCGCGCTTGAAAAAATCGCAGACGGAACTGCAAAAATGTCAGCGCAAAATCACAGTGAAGCGGCTTACTGTAAGCTGTTTACCAAAGATGACGGCATTATTGACTGGAGCCAAAACGCCTCGGAAATCGACGCGAAAATAAGGGCTTTTAACCCGTGGCCTCTTTGCAGGACTGTCCATAACGGGAAAGAATTATTTATATTGGAATCTGATATTTACACTGGCGCCGAAACCGGCGGCGGGCGTTTTCCCTCCGGTAAGGTCTTGGGAATAGATAAAAACAGTGGTATACTGATACAAACAGGGGAAGGAGTCCTCGCTGTAACCAAACTGCAGTACCAGACAAAGAAAGCGCTTTTTTGGCGCGACTTTTTAAACGGGGCGAGGGATTTTTTAAGTTCCCAATTATAACGAGGAATATATGCGCTTGGATTTAAGTTCGGTAGAAGGCTATGTGGCAAACCACCTAAGGATGTTTATTATTTCAGTCGCGGCTCTCATTATTTTAGTGGGTATTGTCGCTGTTTCTGTTTTTTTTGTCGCGGTGCGCGGTGAGGAGCAGACAATGGTTCCCGATGTGATAGGAAAGGAACTAACTGCTGCCCTGCTTGAATTGCAGGTAAAAGAACTTTATCCGCGCCTTCAACTGCGTTATTCGCAAACATCAAGAGATAAAGGTTTTATTCTGGAGCAGGAGCCGCGCGCGGGGACAATCGTAAAAGCGGGGCGCAGAATACGCCTTGTTGTGAGTCAGGGCGTGATTGTCAACAAGGTTGAGAATTTTATCAGCCGCAATATTGACGAAGTCAGAATGGATTTAATGACCCTTCAAGCGACGGCAGGAGGCATTACCCTTCTTACGATAAGAGAGCCGATTGTATTTGAATTTTCATCGGAAAACCCCGGAACAATTATTGCGCAAAAACCCGAACCCGGAGCGGATATATCGGGACCCACTACACTTGAATTTGTTGTAAGCAGGGGAAGGGAGAACCTGACCGTTTCGGTTCCGCAGCTTACAGGACTTTCCGTTACAAAAGCGCTTGAGCTGATTTCTACAACGGGAATTAACTTTCAATTTATTTTAAAGGAAAAAAGCGCCAATGAAGCCGGCGAAACCGTTGTATCGCAGAACCCCGCCGCCAATACAACTATTTCTATAAATACGCCGGTGCAGATAACGGTAACTAATCCTGAACAACTGGCAAACAATGAAATTTTCGGTCTTTTTAACTATAACATTCCTCAAAATCCCTATCCGCTTTCTGTGAGACTGGAAGCGCTTAACCCGTCTGGTGAAAGACAGCGTATTTTTACAGTGAATTACATGGGCGGTAATTTTACCGTGCCGTACAAACAGCCGGTCGGAACAGCGCTTATTCTGTCAATGCTGAACCGAGAGCTACACAGAGAAACCGTCGGGAGTTATTAACCTATTATATTAGCTGATGTAAAATTCAAGCTCAGGATTAACACGGCCCCCTTAAGAGTTCCGTGTTAATCCGCTAAATCCGTGGTTCCTGTATACCAAGCCCCAAGTTAGCTATTCAAGCCTTTTTCCATTTTGTCTAACTGCTCGTAAAGTACCTTTGGAAGATGCTCGCCGAATTTGGAATAGTGGTTTTCGCGAACGTCTGCGATTTCTTTCTTCCAGCCTTCAACGTCTACTTTTGTAAGTTCCGCCATTACTTCCGCGCTAACGCCTGCGGGCGGCTCGATGCTGCCGGGTTTGGGCAGGTTGCCGATCGGCGTTTCAATGCAGTTGTCCGCACCGTCGCAGCGATCGAACATCCACGCGAGTACGCGGCTGTTTTCGCCGTAACCTGGCCACATGAATTTGCCTTCCGCGCTTTTGCGGAACCAGTTAACAAAGAAAATCTTTGGAAGCTTGTCGCCCTTTCCTTCGTCCTGCGCTTTCTTGCCAAGTTTCAGCCAGTGCGCGAAATAATCGCCCATGTGGTAGCCGCAGAAGGGCAGCATCGCAAACGGGTCGCGGCGGATAGTGCCGGCTTTAAGATCGAGAGCTGCTGCTGTAATTTCCGAGCCTGTGATTGATCCCATGAATACGCCGTGTATCCAGTCTTTGCTTTGGTTTACCAATGGAATTGTTGCCGGGCGTCTGCCGCCGAAAAGGAATGCCGCGATTGGTACGCCTTTGGGATCTTCCCATTCCGCCGCGATTACGGGGCACTGTGCCGCAGGCACTGTAAAACGCGCATTGGCATGGGCAACTTCCTGACCTGCAACCGCTTTGTCAGTTTTGGGAGCGGGAACTTTTTCGCCCTTCCAGTTTGTGATTGTTTCGCCGGGCGCGCCGTAGCCGATTTGTTCCCACCAAATATCGCCGTCTTCTGTCATACCTGTGTTTGTAAAAATTGTATTTTTCTTGATAGAATCCATCGCGCTCTTGTTCGACGCGTCGCTGGTTCCCGGCGCTACGCCGAAGAATCCGGCTTCGGGATTAATCGCGTAAAGCTGTCCGTCCGCGCCGAATTTCATCCATGCAATGTCGTCGCCGATCGTCTCAACTTTCCAGCCTGGAAGAGTGGGGATCAACATGGCGAGGTTTGTTTTTCCGCATGCCGACGGAAGCGCGCCTGCGATGTATTTTACTTTGCCCTGCGGGTTAGTGATTTTAAGGATGAGCATATGCTCCGCTAGCCAGCCTTCGTCCCTTGCCAGAACGGATGCGATACGAAGTGCGAGGCATTTTTTACCGAGAAGCGCATTTCCGCCGTAGCCTGAACCGTATGACCAGATTTCGTAAGTATCCGGGAAGTGGGAAATATATTTTTTATTGACATCCGGTTCGCACGGCCAGCCCGTGTCCTTTTCGCCGGGTTTTAACGGTTTGGCGATTGAATGCAGACAGGGAACAAAGAAACCGTCGGAACCAAGAACGTCCAGAACCTTGCTTCCGACTCTCGTCATTATATGCATATTAAATACGACATACGGGCTGTCTGTAATTTCTACGCCGATCTTGGCGATATCGGAACCGACAGGACCCATCGAGAAGGGGATAACGTACATTGTTCTGCCCTTCATACAGCCCTTATACTGAGCGCTCATTTCTTCTTTTAATTTGACAGGGTCAGTCCAGTTATTGGTAGGGCCCGCGTCATCTTTATTTTTACTGGCAATAAAGGTGCGGCTTTCCGCTCTCGCTACGTCCGAAGGATCAGAATGGAACCAGTAACAGCCCGGTCTTTTTTCCTGATTCAGTTTAACGCCGATCCCGCCGTCTACCGTAATTTGCAGCATTCTTTCGTATTCTGATTTACTGCCGTCGCAGACTTCGACAGAATCCGGGGTCATAAGAGCGACTGCATCTTCTACCCATTTTTTTAACTTTCCGTGTTTAAGCTCGTTTAAATTCATATTTACTCCTATTTTCTCTAAATTCGACTTAATACATACTTATACACCATTTTCCGGCATTTATCAAGGTATTTATCCGCATAAGCCTATTCACTATTGGGGAAAAATTGCTTATATTATATATATGGACGATAGAAAGAGACGTATTGATGAACTGCAAAAAAACAGCCAGGAAAGCAAAGTTTCTCTGGATACTCTTTTAGAGAATTTCGGCGAAAGTCTTTATTCCCGCGCCAGAGAAATGAATGAAAGTTTCGAAGACATTAATCAATATAAAAACTATCTTCTGGATATCGCTGAATCAAATATCGCCATCGGTAAAATCGAGGAAAAAAACAGGCGTTTTAAAGAACTTGAAGAAGCGATAAATAATAAGGAAATCGAAGAAAAAGAACAGGCTAAGGAAATGTCGGGCATTTACCGTAAACTCGGCAAAGCCCTCTTGGAAAACAGCGCTTACGACGACTATACATCTCTTTTTAGAGAACAGGCCGACGCGCTAAAAGCCAAAAGAGAGTCGCTTGAAACCCGCATAGGAGAGCTCGACAACAAAGAAGGCGGCAATGTTTTTTCGTGGATCGGGAAGAGCGCTCAGGGGCTTGTTTTAAAATCATTCCTTTCCAAAGCGCAGGAAAGCCAGGAGCAGCTCTACTTTAATATCGGCGAACGCTACGGCAACCGCGACAGCGTAAACGAACAAGATGATGTCGCTGTTATTCGCGGCGAAATTGACGATCTGCGCGCTGTAATAAAAACCGCTCAGGATGTGCTTTCCATACTTAGGGACGAAAGGCGCATAATTACAGCTTCCTTTGGAATCGACGGTAATCCGCAGAAGCAAATCCAATCGGTAAAAAACCATATAACGCAGGTAAAAGAAAGTCTTGGCATTCTTTACAGAAAATTCGGTTTACAGGCTTCTGGAATTGACGAAGACATTACCCCGGATCGCAAGTATTTTATAGATACGATTGTCACCGCGGAAGACGCTGAAATAATCAGCAGAGCGGTAAGGCTTAATCAGGCCTTAATCGAAAATGAAAAAGCTGTTTTAAAACTTAAAGCTTCATTATTAATTGATGAAGAAATGGCAAAAATAGAAAAATATAAAAAATCAATCGACGAAAAAAAACTGCGTATTGCAGACTGCCAGAAAGGCATCGCCGATTTAGAGGAAAGCGTCCGCGAAAGCGAAGGATATATCCAGGAACTTGAAAAACAACTGTAAGAGGGGGGCTTGATACACATGAACCACGGATTAACACGGATTAGACTGATTAACGCTGATTTCTCTAGGGCTTCCTAATTAATCCGTGCTAATCAACTTAATCAGTGCTAATCCGTGGTTCATGTATTCCAATCATAGTGTTGTATTATGACTAAGAAACCTGTAAAGAAAGCCGTAGCGAAAAAGGCGGCGCCTAAGAAAGCGGCTGTTAAAAAACCGGCGGTTAAAACGGCGCCTAAGACAGCCGCGAAACATGCCGTATCGGCTAACGCTGTTTATGACGAATCAAAAATAAAAACCCTGTCATCTCTTGAGCACATAAGACTGCGCACCGGTATGTACATCGGGCGGCTTGGCGACGGTTCCAATCCCGACGACGGTATTTACGTTTTATTAAAAGAAGTTATTGATAATGGCATAGATGAATTTATTATGGGTAACGGCAAACTCATCGAGACTGTTATTAAAGATATTGATAAACCCGGTAAAGCTCTTGTAAAGGTGCGCGACTTCGGGCGCGGCATTCCTCTTGGCAAACTTGTCGAGTGCGTTTCAGTTATTAATACGGGCGCCAAGTACAATGACGATGTGTTCCAGTTTTCCGTGGGATTAAACGGAGTCGGGACAAAAGCTGTTAACGCGCTTTCCATTCATTTCAGGGTAGTCGCGATTCGAAACGGCGAGTTTGCCGAAGCGATCTTTGAAAGAGGAAAATTAAAAAGCGATCGCAAGGGTAAGTTAAAAGAAAAAATAAAAGACGGAACAATGGTTGAGTTTATTCCCGATCCTGAAATTTTTAAAGATTATCTTTTTAACGCAGAGTTTATAGAGAAGCGCGTTCAAAATTACGCCTACCTTAACGCGGGTCTTACCCTGTCTTTTAATAATAAAAAATTCGTTTCAAACCGGGGATTATACGATCTTCTTACCGAAGAAACCGGCGAAGACTGCCTTTACTCACTAGGTTATTACAAGGGTAAGCACTCGCAGAATGGGCAGTTGGAAATCGCATTTACCCACACCAACAATTACGGCGAAGAGTATTTTTCGTTCGTAAACGGTCAATTTACATCCGACGGCGGTACGCATCTTTCCGCTTTTAAAGAAGGCTTTTTAAAAGGAATACAGACATTCTACAAAAAGGATTACCGCTCGGAAGACGTGCGCGAAGGCACAACCGCGGCGGTCGCCATCAAGCTTAAAAATCCGGTTTTTGAAAGCCAGACAAAAAACAAACTTGGAAACTCGGATATTCGCGCATGGGTTGTGCAGGAAGTGCGCAATGCCGTTGAAGACTGGCTGCATAAGAATCCCGAAGCCAGTAAAAAACTGGAACAAAAAATAATCGCAAACGAATCGCTTCGGACGGAACTTAACGCCGTTAAAAAAGAAGCGCGCGACGCGGCTAAAAAAATCGCCTTAAAGATACCAAAATTAAAAGACTGTAAATACCATCTTGACGACGGCAAGGACGGCGAAGAATCGATGATCTTCCTCACAGAGGGCGATTCAGCGTCAGGTTCGATTGTTTCAAGCCGCGATGTAATGACTCAGGCGATTTTTTCCCTGCGCGGCAAGGTGGAAAATGTCTACGGAAAAAAACGCGCCGCGATTTACAAAAACGAAGAACTCTTTAACCTGATGATGGCTCTGGGCATCGACAACGACATCGAAGGACTGCGTTACGCGAAGATCGTTATCGCGACAGACGCGGATTTTGACGGTTTCCATATCCGTAATCTTTTATTAACATTTTTTCTCTCGTATTTTGAAGAATTAATTACAGCAGGCCATGTTTACATTCTGGAAACGCCGTTATTCCGCGTCCGCACGAAGAAAGAAACCCGTTACTGTTACACGGAAAAAGAGCGCGACGAGGCTTCATCCGCGCTCGGCTCCTCCAGCGAAATAACACGCTTTAAAGGATTAGGGGAAATCAGCCCCAAAGAATTCGGGCAGTTCATAGGAGAGGATATCCGTCTTGTGCCTGTCTCCGTCAGTACGTTAAAAACCGTTCCGCAGGTGCTTAATTTTTACATGGGTAAAAATACGCCTGAAAGACGTGAATATATTATGAAAAATTTGATAGAAGACGCTGGCTAAATAAAAAATCATCGAAAGATAATTTTTTATTTAGCTTGAAGTTTACCTTCGGTAAACTTCCGGAGTACTATGGAGGATTAAATGGAAGCGCCGTATGTGCCGGATTTAGGCATTAATTACCCCGAACAGCCCGACGGTCACATGATAGATGTGAACCCGATGCGGGATGTAATTGTAGACGAAAATTATCCGTTTATTGACAAGTCGCTTGGATTTAAACTTTATAGGTTCTGGACGTATCTTTTGATTAATACAGCCGCCTTTTTTCTTTGCTTTTTACGTTACGGTTTAAAGATTCAAGGCAGAAAAAATCTAAGGAAATACAAGAAACTTTTAAAAAACGGAGCCATGACAGTTTCCAACCATGTCCAGCGCTGGGATTTTATCTTTGTCGCGCTGGCTGTACGCATCCGCTGGATGTTCTTTCCGATCTGGAAGGAACATCTTAAAGGGCGCGACGCGCGCTGGATAAAACACGCCGGAGGGATTCCTATTCCGTCTGACATTCATACAATGAGGGCGTTTAACAACGCTTTTGATGAAATTCACGCGAAAAAAATATGGATACACGCTTATCCCGAAAGCACCCGTTTTGATTATTATGTTCCGATTAGGCCTTTTAAAAAAGGTGTTTTTTCAATGGCGCACCGTTATAATCTGCCAATTATCCCGATTGCCATTTCTTACCGCAAATCACATTTCCCGTTTACGATTGTTAATTTCTTGCGCGCTGTTAAAGGAGATAAAAAACTACCTTTAATTACAATCAGCATTGGAGAGCCTATTTTATTTGATGAAAAACTCGGGCGTAAAGAAGCCGTTCTGAAGGCTCGAAAGGAATGTCACGAAGCTATGGTGCGCCTCGCCGGAATAACCGATAATCCCTGGCAGGCTGAAGGGGACTAAAAAAAAACGCATGAGTTTCCTCATGCGTTTTGTATTAACCGTTTACGATTATTTCTTTACCAGTTCTTTAAACAACGCGTGGCGCATTTCATCCTGCATAAGAAGGTTGAATTTGAATTGCGCTTCCCTGTACCCTTTCTGATTAACGCAGATTTCTTTAAAGCGTTCATACGCTTCCGGTCCGAGAAGGGCGGTTTCAGGCTCTTTCAGACGGTTGGATACGCGTTTGTCGCGGTATTCAGTATTGTACTCCATTAAGCAGTTGTCAAGATATTTTGTAAACTCTTCCGCTTCTGTAATTGAAATCTGCTGATCCGCAAATTCAAGGTAGAACTTGTAGCGCGATTTTACAGGATCTGCGAACCCTACAAAGAACGGAGCGATCTTTCCGGTTTTCTTTTCAGTTTCGCGCACGGCTTCGATGAACTGCTGTTCATGAAGTTTCTCGCCTGTAAGGCTGACTGTACCGTTTACCTTTTGGATAAATTCGATGCACGGGAAGTCGTTGACGAACCCTGTAATCAACACGAGATCGTTTGTGTTATAGCGGTATAATCCTGAGCAGGTTGTAACAAGCAATATATAACGTTTTCCTTCTTCGACTTCATAAGCCTGATAAATGCGCGGCGCGGGATTATCAATTTCCGATTCATGAATAAATTCGATGTAATTTTTGTGTCCGAAAACAACCGTTTCGCGGCAGTTGCTCTTTATTACTACGCCGGCTTTACATTCTGTTGAAATATAGCCGAACTCGTGGAATAAACACTGCGCGGGATACGAATCGCGGATTCTGTCATAATAGATCTTTGTGTTGCCGCTGAACCAGCAGGTAACAATCTGCAGATTAGGCCAGTAATGTTTCGGCAGTATCGTGCCGTATTTCGCTTTCATTTTACGAAGCTCTGCGGCTCTTTTCGGATTTGGTTTTAAATGTTTCCTCTTAACAGCGGTGAGGATTTCTTCGGATACGTCGAATTTTTTATTAATTGTTCCGTGCTCAATGTCGTCGCAGTAAGTTTCAAAATTTTCATTGACATTGTTCTGCAGTTCTACAAGGGTGCTCGGATTCGCGGTAATAATGATTGATATATCTTTAGCAAGCCCTAGAAGAATAAGAGTGTAATATCTTGACTTGTAATCGTTGACATAGAACGCGTCATGAGGCGCGGAATAAGTTTCTTTCATGAAGATGGGGACATCCCTCTGAATAACGCCCGATATAGAACCGCTCATTGTTCCGTCTGGCGCCGCTCCTTCGATCGCTTTTCCTACGATAGACAGACTGCGCAGAGAATAACAATGCGGTCTGCTTTTCATCATCGCGTAAAACCAAATCTGGTTCATTGTTCTGTAAACTTGTTTGTAGTACATATCGCTTACAGGAATCCATTTCGGCTCTTTGGTTGTTCCGCTTGTAGTTGAATACATTTTCGGTCTGCCGGGAATTAAAACGCTTGGCTCTCCGTTTTTGTGGCGATCTACATAAGCGCGCAGATCCTCGTAATCGTTGATGTGAACATTTTTTCGATACAGTTCAAACAGTTCATCCGGTGTTTTAGCTTTTATAATTTCACCAAAATGATGTTCTTTACCGTATACCGTATCCTTTGATAAAGTTAGCGTCTGTCTCAGATTCTTCGCAAGAGCTTCTTTGCCGTTTTTGGAAGCTCTTGTCATTTCTCTAAAACCTTTTCTCCCTACGATGGTTAAAGCTAATCTTATTAACCACCATCCCTTGACTTTTCCTTTCATGATAGCCTCTCTTCCAATAGATTTATTAATCCTTCCCACTTGCCTGCGTACATCAACAGGGTAGTGCCCTGCGGCATGTCGCGCTTGCGCCGGTAAGGATCCATTCTAAAATAACGTTTTCTTCCGGTCTCAAGACAGAAGAAACGCATACCGGCATTTAACGCGCCAAGACCGTCTGTTTCTTCACGGTCTCCGACGACTAATACTTCTTCGGGTGATACACCCATATTTTTCGCTATTTGCAGAAACGGTCTTGCCGCGGGTTTTTGAGCGCCGAAGGTGTCAGGACCGTAAAAATTTATATGCTCCAGCGGAGGGAGTCCGAGAGCTTCCATTCGCTGTTCAAGTACGGGGTAATCAGAATAAATAGCGGCTTTTATCGGGCTGTTTGGCGTATCCATATGCGCAAGCAGTTCGTGCAGGCCGGGTCTAGGTTTGTAGAATTTTCTTAATACGCGGATTAAACGCGGCATGTAGAAATTAAAATACCATGCGCGAAGCCTTTCAGCCGGAAGATGGCACGCTTTTCCAAGCTCGGTAAAAAACGCTCTGTAATAGTTCTGCGCCGTTAAAAAATCGCGCCCTGCAAAGCCGCTTCTTACAAGCCGCTCTCTCCAGACGCGAATCGTCGCGATCGGGTTGTCAGCGATTACATGGAAGGCGATACGCGAGTTGTCAAAAAGCGTTCCGTCAAAATCGAAGATAATACCTTTTATATTGCGAAACATTTTTTTACAAACACTTTCGCTTTGTTCTTGTTCCGGCTTTCTGCCTTCTTTTAAGTGTACCCATTGTACAGACGGAATATCTGTCATTTTACCAACTCTTTAAAAAGCATATGAAGTCCCCTGTTTTTAAGTCGTCCAATTCTCATGAAAAATCCCCCATCCTGCATTTTTAATTTACAAGTACCATTTTATCTAATAAAACATTTTTTGTAAAGATGTCAAGATGAAATAGTTAAAAAACTCAAAAAAAATACGCGACAGCTTGTCGAGAATGACTGATACCTATAAAACCGTGCGTAAACGCACGGTTTTACGCCATTTTTTCGAAAAATTAATGAAAATTCTAAATATATGTTTTTTTTTACCTTGACAAATACAAAAGCCGGAAACCATAATTTATAGTACATGCAAAAAGACGGTTTTTAAATTAATAAAACTGAGGAACCGCCCGCTTTGCCCGGATCGGACAAGGCAAAGGGGACCGTATGGCCCTCAAATTATTCACTAGGAAACGGAGACTTAAAATGAAAAAATTGATTTTAGCGGGAATAACTTTACTTCTCGCGCTGGTATTAATTACCTGCGATTCATTGGATACACCTCAAGGTGTGATTGGAGGAGACGAAGAATTCGCCCAGTATTCTGCTGACGGCAAATCGATAACTATTAGACTTGATGGCGGAGCGCCAAGCAGGAATATGGATAGGGCTTTAACCAACGCTCTTGCCAGAATTAACCATGACTTTTATGAAGTAGTATTCTACTATGCGCCGACAGCAGGTGCTGCACCGACACAAATCGCAAGGACATCATGGGCTCGAGGTGAAGGCGCTGCGCTTTCTCCGTTCCGCGGGAATGATCCAACAGCCGGTATTAATTACGGTTCTGTTGATTTTGGAGAAAGCAGAGCAGAGGGTGCTTTGAATTCTGCTGGTACTGTTGGTTCTGGAGCAACTACAGATATAGGAGCAGCCATTTTGTTAGTTGGAAAAAGGACGCTTAACGGCGCTGTTCTTCTTGCAGTTGGAACACTCGTAGATGCAGCCGATAATAACGGTGTATATCCTGGTACGCCAAGTACAATGATTAACTCTACAACATCAAAAGTAAAATTTGATATTGCTTCAATGGCTTCTGCTGTTAACCTTCCGCCGCTTACATCTACATCATCCAGTTTTTTAACACGAGCGATTAATCCCCCCTCTGTTACCACCCCCCCTACTCTTGCTTCAGTTAAAAGTTATTTTGATACTCCCGCTAATGTTGCCGGTATAACCGATACAACCACTAAAACACCCGGTGATGGAACAAATTTCAGTAATACAATTATTAATGGCGGGAGTTTTCCTGTATTTATGTTGGCGTCAAAGAAGACTCAGGAATCTCAGGGTTGTCCTGGTACTCTCGGTGCCTGTACGGAAACTTGCTGCGGCGATGGTACGCCTGTAGCAAGCTGTGATGACTGTACTGTTACCAATAGTTATTACGCCGGGAAATTTACATTTGGAACTGCAGTCGGAGCAGGAGCGGCTATTGGTTCTCATACAATTGCAAATTATGTTAAAGGTATTGTTGCCGCAGTGCCTGCAGGTTATACATACGCTGAACCGATAGCATACGGTACTATAGTCGACGGAGATAAAAAAACTAATGCTACAGGTATTCAAACTTTAACGGTTGAAATGAAAAATAACAATGATCCTACCGCTGTTACCGGCAGTAAGGGAAAACCTATTAATAATGTGGCGTATATTACCATTAAAGTACCCGAAAACATTGGAGGAATAATATCATTTAACTTTAGTATCCCCGTATATGCGTTTACAGACGCAACAGCGCACAGCGGCGATAAGAACCCTATTTTATGGTTTATTCAACCGGGTCTTGAAAACAATTACGTTGACAACGGTACAGGTCTTGGCGGTTCTATATTACTGGGTATAGGTGATCCTAGTAAGATACAAGTTGATGGTGTTTTTGTTCCACCTGCTCCGTGATTTTGAATGTATTTCCGATAGGCTGAAGCGTATTATGAAGCGTTTCTTGGGTGTAATGTTAGTAATTCTCGTAATATTAGCGTTAGCGGGCTGCAAACAGCCTGTCGGAACTATAGTCGATGGAAGCGGCGGCGGCGGCGGCGCAGGAGACCTTGAATTCCTGTGGCTGGTACCCGCCCGTATTTTATATGAAACCCAACAGTGGTTTGTTCCGGCAAATGATTTACAGATCATGTACGCCGGAGACGGGGTTGTTAAAGAAATCCCGTATAAAACTGAAGGTGTAAGAATAGAACTTCATGAACATTACGAAGGCGATTATCCGAATATTATTCCGTTAACCAACGGGGAGATTAAATTGAATACGGCGGGAAGGCATCAAGTAAAAGTAATGTATAACAACAGATCAGCCCGTTATGTGATAGAAGTCAGGGGTACTTATTCAGGCGGCGGGGATGAATCGGATCTCTTTGATACTGTCTGGTTATAATAAAATTTAAATGAAAAAAGTATTTATAATTATCCTATTGTTTTTATGTTTTTGCTTTTATAGAATTCCGTTTTTACAGGCGCAGGAACTTGCGGATGTTAAAATACACGTCCAGGCGATGGAGGGAGGCGCAAGCCCCGAAATGCGCAATTTTTTCTACGGCAATGTATTAAAAGCGGTAACGGATCAATATTATGAGGTTGTGAGTACATTAAAAAAAAGTGATTTTGCCCTTAGAGGAACTTTGGGTCCCTACATTGTAAAGCCCGGATTAATGAAAAGGAAGAGTCCTGTTCCGAAAACCCCCGTTCCGCCCATTCAAAATTCAAAAGACAAACGTGATTTTTTTTCATGGCATGATTCTGATGATTTAAAATTTTTTGATTCAACAGGCAATGATAATTATACGGATACGGAAATAAATCTTTCCATGCCTGAGTATAACGGCGAGGAAATTATTTTTTTACTGGAAATTTATAACAGCAGAACAAAGCAGGTAATCGGAGAGCAGAACATTGTTTTTTCAGAATTAAACAATGATGTTGTTGAATTGATCTCCACAGTTGTACGTAATTTACTTTCTATAATTCCATCGACTTATCAAACGAATGATTTTCGTGATAAATTCCTTTTCTTTGACGCGTGTTTTTTATGGGTGCCGCGAATTTACACCGCTGAAACACAATCTACAAGCTGGCTTAATTTTGGACTTAGGTTTTCATTTGATTATCAGTTTTTAAACTTTATGGCTTTGGGTCTTTCTGTCAATTTTGTTCAGGATTGGGTAGTTGTATCAGACAATCCTGCGGACGAATACCGGGATATTATCATGGAAATTCCTGTTGAACTGAAGTTCGTTTTTAAACCTTTCCTTTACATGATGGTTGAACCGTACGGCGGAATCGCCTTTAACTTCTCCCTTACAAAAACGACAAAACCTTCCCTTTTAACGTGGGTTGCGGGAGTCGAATTGGGGATAAAAGCGGGTCCCGGTATGATAACAATCGATCCCCGTTTTGCCATGGATATATTCAATTCCGCCTTAACAAGATATTCCGGCAATGTAATAGAATACAGCCGCTTATTAATAAATATTGGCGTCGGGTATAAAATCGGAATTATAACTAAACCGAAAAAATAACCCCATGTGGAAATAATTCCATTATAATACTATAATTATTAGAGATATGAAAAATTATACAATGTTGTTCCTGTTTCTGCTTACAGGTGTCTCTCTTTTTGGTCAAAATCAACGTGAAATTAAAATATTTATACCTCCGGTAGAAGGTGAAGTAAGAGAAGGAGACGGCGCGTATTTTCATAAACAGCTTACATACGAGGTTGTTTTGCAATACAACGCGGTTGTAAAGAACAAATCCGCAAGCGAATACATATTTAAAGGTGCGATTGAGGCTAAAAGCGCGGATCAATCCGCAAATAATGAGTTAAGCAATGAAGAAGGCGCCTACAGCCCGGTTCCCAAAATGCCTATACCGTTTATAAAGAATTCTTTTGGACGGAGGGAGTTCTTTTCCATGGAAAGAGGCGATGCTGTCTGGTTTTATGACTCAAAAGGTGATAATAATTTTGATGAGGTTATAGAACAGGTCGAGCAGGATGACGGTAGTTATACTCTTAAACTGGATGTGATCAGCAATTCCACAGGAGAGCTGATCGGAAGCCAGGCTATAGTCTATACCGCTCTTGATAGTTCTTTAAATATGCTGATTTCCGATGTTGTCAGCGGTATGCTTTCCGAGATACCCGACGCTTCCGAATTCTCTGATTGGCGCGATAAATGGTTCTTTTTTGAGTTTATCGCCTTGTGGGCGCCGCATATTTATAAAGATGACGACATGACTGTCGGCTGGATGAATTTCGGCTTTAAATTCGGCGTTGAATTCCATTTTGTGAATTTTTTGTCATTGGGGCTTGGCTCGCGGCTTTTATCGGAATCCGTTGTTCTTGATTCCGCTCCTGCGGGGGATCGCGATTTATTAATAGAGATTCCGATTTATTTAAAATTTGTTTTTAAGCCGGCGGCTATTTTTATGCTGGAACCTTATGGCGGCGCCGCGATTAATGTGTCACTGCTGAAAAAAACGGAACCGTCCCGGTTTTTATGGTTTGCCGGTTTTCAGATCGGCATTAAAGCCGGTCCGGGCGCGATTGTAATTGATCCGCGTTTTGCCATGGATTTTTACGACTCCGGGCTTCTCGGCACGGATGTTAAATACAGACGTTATTGCATGCAGTTGGGCGTCGGTTATAAATTCGGCATTGCCGCAAAAAATAAAGCGGTTAAGGAATATTGACGGGATCACTTCTTTTGTTTACTGTTAGATAAATGGCTTATATAAAGAATCTTTTCGATCGTAATTTTCTGGAATACGCTTCTTATGTAATAAAAGACCGCGCGATTCCTGATCTTGAAGACGGGCTTAAACCTGTCCAGCGGCGTATTCTTCACACTCTGTTCGAAATGGACGATGGCAAATTTCATAAAGTCGCCAATGTTTCGGGACAATGCATGAAATATCATCCCCACGGAGAAGCGTCCATAAACCCCGCCCTTGTCGGCATCGCAAACAAGGATCTTTTTATCGACAGGCAGGGAAACTTTGGAAATCTTTTTACAGGAGACGACGCTTCCGCTCCGCGCTATATTGAATGTCGCATAACGCCGTTAGCCAAAGATATTTTTTATAATCCTAAACTTACAACATGGGTAGATTCTTACGACGGGCGCAACAAGGAGCCGCTTCTTTTTCCGGCGAAAATCCCTGTTGTCCTTGTCATGGGTGTTGAAGGAATCGCTGTCGGAATGTCCACAAAAATTCTGCCGCATAATACAATCGAAGTATTGGAAGCTGAAATCGCCTGCCTGACAGGTAAAAAGTTTGACTTGTATCCAGATTTTCCAACAGGCGGTTATGTCGATGTGTCCGAATACGAAGGCGGCAACGGCAAGGTGCTGGTACGTGCAAAGCTGGACACGTCGGATCCCAAAAGCATAATTATTAAAGAACTGCCGTTCGGTTCAACCACTGAAAGTATTATGAACAGCATCGACGCCGCGGCAAGAAACGGCCGCATTAAAATCTTGGGTATTAACGATTTTACAACAGACAAAGTGGAAATAGAAATAAAGCTGGCGCGCGGCGTTTACGCGCAGGAAACAATTGACGCTCTTTTCGCGTTTACCGAATGCGAGCAGTCGATTTCCGTAAATCTTCTTGTAATAAAAAACGGTCTTCCTTCAGTTATGACTGTAAGCGAAATTATTAAATATCACGCAAAACAGCTTGTAAAAATTCTTACAAAAGAACTTGAACTTGAGAAAAAAGAACTGCAGGATAAGCTTCACCTCCGTACTCTGGAAAGAATTTTCATAGAAGAGCGCATTTATAAAGGCATCGAAAAAATGAAAACGGCAAAAGGCGTGCAGGAAGCCGTTATCGCCGGTTTCAAACCGTTCTTAAAAGAAATCGGTCCGCGCGGAGTATCTGATGACGATGTTGAACATCTTTTGCGCATCCCAATCCGAAGAATTTCGTTATACGACATTAACAAAGCCCGTGACGAAATGGAACAGATCAACGCGCGTATTAAAGAAATTATCGCGCATTTAAAAAATATCGTCGGGTATTCTGTTTCATATCTTAAAGGAATTATAACAAAAATAAAAAACAACGAAGAAATAGGACGCGGAGAGCGCAAAACCGTAGTGGGCGAATTTGAAAAAGTGATAGCCAAGGAAGTTGTTAAACGCGACGTTGATTTGAAATACGATATTAAAACCGGTTATCTTGGGACAAACGTTTCGGGCGCTAAAATCGCCGAAGTGTCGCCCTTCGACAGAATCCTTGCGATCCGCAAAAATGGAATGTACACTGTAATGGACTTAAGCGAGAAGGCGTTTATAGGCGCGGACGCGTGGTTTATAGGAGCAGCGGACAAGGATATTCTTTCCAAGACAATTTTTACGATTATTTATAAAGAACCGGGAAGCGGTTTCCCGTGTATTAAGAGGTGCGTAATTGAAGGCTGGATAATGAACAAGGATTATTTTTTAGTTCCAGACGGAGCGGAAGTTTTACATATCGATATACGTCCTAAATTTGTTTTTACTGCAAAATATAAACCTAAACCGCGCCTTAAGGTGCTTACCGAAAACTTTAAAGCGCAGGATTACAATGTGCGCGGATTAAAAGCAGGCGGCATACGGCTTGCGTCAAAAGAAGTAGCGTCCGTTGAGGCGCGCGAAGCGTGATGTAATGAAAGATGAAATTTTAATTGATAAAAACACTGGAATCTCTGAAGAAGAGCAGAGGGATATACTTGATAAAATTAACAGAATGTCAGAGAGGAGCGGGTCGTTATTAAGCGTTAAAATCGGCAATGAAGACAGCAAAGAAATTGTAAGAGCCGCGAAGAACGGCGCTGTTTTTCCTGTTATCGTGAATATTGCCGCTATTGTTATGCTTCTTTCGGGTTGTTTTTTATTATTCTTCTTTAACGGAAGAACCGAAACGCAGGTGAGAACCGGAAAAGCCGTTTACAGCCTGACAGAGCGCACTTTTATCGAGGAAATAAGAAAAGACACTGCGGAAAAAATAGCCGCTAAAGAAAAGGAAATGGCGGCAATAATTTCGCGCCTTAGAGAAGTTGACGATCAGCTTTCCTTGCTTTATTCAAGCAATCAGGAACTGACATCTGAGCAAATTGCCGCGCAGGAAAAACTATTAGCGGCTCAGTCCGCGTTTCGTGACGAGCTTTCTCTCTTGCAGGACGAAAGATCGCAGATACTGGAAGCGTCACGCTTAAGGGAAGCGCGCCTTCGAACCCAGCTCGATGAAAGAGCGAGAGAATTTGCTTTAGCGCAGCAGAGAACGACAGGAGAGCTGGATATGGCTGTCGGCGAATTGGAACGGCTGACAAATGAACAGGAGCGAATCGCGGCGATAGACGCGCAGATTTCAGGCGGTCTTGCCGTTGCAAGAAATTTAATTCAAAACAGCCAATACGATCAGGCAGTTCAAATAACTTTAAACCTGCGGCATTTTTGCAATAACAATTCGCTTTCTTCATCGAGGACGTTTCAATCCAGAAGAGATTTTTATAACCAGACGATTGATTTAATAGAAACGATGATAATCGGCGCGCGTTCAAATACGGGAGCAGCCGATGACGCGCAGCAGTTTGAATTGCAGGCAAGAAACTTACAGCTTCAGGATAATATCGCGGAAATGCAGAAAACCATCGACGCGTTAAGCTCCGGCGGCTCGGGTCTTACAAGCAGAATCAACGAATTGGAAAAAAATATTTCCGCATTGCAGTCAGGCGCCGCGGAAAAAGATACAAAGGTAACACAGCTCGATAACGAGAACGCGTCGCTTCAGACGACGATTACCGAATTGCGCGCATCGAACACAAGGCTCGAACAGGAAAACACAAGAAACGAACAGCGCATCACGGATTTAACCAATCAATTAGCCGCGATTAGACAGTTATTAACCGAGAGTCAATAGCAAAACGCGCAAAGCGCCTGGAATTCGGGTAACAGGCGCCAGCGTGATTAAAAAGCCCGGATTGCGCGGACGTTGTATTTAAAGGAATTACCAATGTAAGACGAATTACCTTTATTATTTTGATAATAGCAGTAATATGATTCTATTTCTCTTTGCTGTGTCGAAGACCAATAGCGATCATTTGATGAGGCAACCTTTAAATCACCAAAATTAACACCTTTCCCATATTGATTAAAAATTTCTTCCAGTTCATCTCTGCTTGGAAGAAACCAATCGCCTGCGCTGGTTGTAGATGTATAATAAGTATGACATGCATGAGCTGCAGGAGCTAATTCAGCCGGGTTACCGGATGCAATAGCAAGTATTGCCATAGTATTTTTCTTTCCCGTACCAATATTTAAAGTAAGAGCATCATTAATATTCTTCGTTGAAGCTGCTCCTGCTGTCCATGCAAATGTTCCCTGTATATCAGCAGGCGCCGCTTCTAGATAATACGCAGTATAAGAATTAAATGATCCCGCCGCTCCTGTAAATCCTTCTACAGTAAAACCTTCGGGTTTAACATAATAAATAAATCCGCCGCCAGGACCTGTGTCACCTAACTCTACTTTTATTGCAGAATCACATCCTGTGTTGGGGCATGCTCTATACCCGGGTTTTATTTTCCAGCTTAAAGGAGCGTGTCCTGTTGCTTCAGTTGCGTCTATCTCACTCTTTGGACACATGATACATGTTCTTTCTTTTTCGCCTTCATCTGTACAGGTAGCCGCTCTTTTAATTTCCCATTCTCCATACTCATGTAAACATTCAGGATTGCCTGTTGCCGGTATTGTTTTTGTTTGAGCATGGCCGCATACGCCGCAAGTTCTTTTTTCTTCGCCGTCTTCGTCAGAAGTTGCGTTCGCAATTATATTCCAATCGCCGTAGGTATGCGTAAGACATTCCGGGATTATAACATTTGTTTCCGATTCCGTTTCTGATTCTGTTTCTTCGTCACCGCCGGTTTTTACGCCGCCGCAAGCGGTAAACCAAAATCCGATTACCGCTGTTACAGCAATAATTCCGATTAACTTGATTGTGTTTTTCATAAAACACCTCCAAAATTCATTTATGTTGTAATTATCCGCCCGCCGTTCAAATTCTGTCATGAGTAGTCACGCACGAAAACCCGTGTATAAATGATGTGTATACAAAAGTATACAATAAAGAGCCTTGTATTATAGATACTAGAGAATTTTTCTCATCTTCTCTCTTTTAATAAAAACACCAATGCCCGCAGGAAGAATTTTAACCACGGAGTACACAGAGTCAACATTTTAGTTTAATTTTGATTTATTAATAAGTTAATCAATCAGTTGATAATATCTTTTTTTAAATAATTACATTGCTGCTGCAAGCTCTTTCTGTACCATTTCACCGATAATATCACCAGGAGTTTTATGGGTTTCTTTTGCTTTTTCTATTAAATACTCGGCTGTAGCAGAATCAACACGAAGTAAAGGAATGCGAACACGAGCTTTTGTAGGATCAACTTTTGGCGGATTTTTAGTATAATATTCATCAAGAGCAAAGGCTTCTTCATCTGTCATTATTTCCATTATTTCCTCCTAACTCTCCAATAAATGAAAAAAAATACTTCTGCATTTCATAGCATGAAATATAAATAGTAACACATTATTTGAAAATGAAAAAGTGTCTATGTTATTCTTGCATGTCTTCAAAAGCGCAAAGATGCCAAAGATTTCTTCCTCTTTCTCTAACCCAATGCCCGCAGGAAAAATTTTAACCACGGAGTACACAGAGATCACAGAGGATATGGATACAACATATTCATTCAACTTCGTTTTTATTAATTTATTATAACGCAAATTATTTTCTATTTAACAGTTAACTTAAATATTTGCAATAATCTGGCTGCAATCATTTTGGTTATTTCTGGTTTTATTAATAGCGCAATGTTGTTTATTTGCCAAAACCGCAAGTCTTATCTTATCCATTATTCTGCCTTTGCGGCTATGAGCTATAATAAGACAATCAACAATACCGCTATATTTAATAATTGCTCCAGTAATTACATACATTATATCGCCTTGTGAAAACAGCGCTACCTTTTTACCTTTATATTGAAAAATACATTCAAAATCTCTGGTTCTTTTTCCTCCAATTCCTTGTTTCAAAGGAGGGTTTTTTATACCATTTGCCAACGCGCTATAAAGAAGATTAAACGTAGTTGTTTTTCCTGTATTTGGCTTTCCAGTCAAAAGTATTATTTTCATGTTTTACTCCATATTTTTATTTTTCTGCCGCTTTGCGCGAAAACTTTGCTTCAAAAAACGGCAGAAAAATATTATAACAGGGGGAAACTTCCCCCTGTTAAACCTTAACCCTTAAAAAGCCCGGATAGCGCGGACATAATAAACATCTTGTATAGGCAATTTATAAGGAGAACCATTTCTCCAAGATACAGCATATGGAAAAAATTCTGTCTCCGTTTGTGACGACCAGTAAGAGGTTACTTCTCTATCAAGTTCTTCTTGAGTTAAATTCAACATATTTCCACTACCAGAAAGACGAAAAGCTTCTCCAAGTGTCAATTTCTCTGGATTCATACCTAAAATGTCTTTTTTTTCGTACATCTCTTTTAATTCAGCCACGTTTGGAAGATACCAGTCAGCAAAACCTCCTCCCCGGTAATCTACACAGGCTTTTGCGGCTGGGGCATTTGGAAGCTTAGCAAGCAAAGCATCAGTATTTTTCTTGCCAGCTCCTAACATTGTCCGTGCAATATAAAGTCCATCAACTCCAATAGTTCGATTCCATGGCAATAATCCTTGATCCGCAGGAGCGGCTTCTAAATAGTGAAACGCAGGTCCGGTACCTTCATAAGTCTTCGGATCAAAATCCATATAAAAACCAAAATGATTATGATAAAAAACTATTCCTCCACCGGGACCCGTGTCGCCTATTTTAAGGCAATTTTTATTACACTTGGTTTTATCCTCACAAGAGGAAAAAACAAGTCCGATTATCGTCAAAATAGCAATAACCGTGAATTTTAACCAACCGCTCATGTTAGTTTTCTTGGGGGGGGG
>WQSF01000029.1 GCA_009788065.1 Treponema sp. | reverse complement strand
ATGGCTTCGGGGGTTGTATTATTTGCCGTAGCTTTAATTCGCAGCCAGTCGGCAGAAAGATTGTCTACAAAGATTAGGGTGTTACCCTTTTCCGCATGTCTTGCAAAAAAACCGCTTTTACCGTTGCCGGATAGTTTTGGCGGATTTTTTGTATAGTATTCATCTAGAGCGTCATATTCTTCATCTGTCATATCAGGCATATTTTTCTCCTAAATATCGAGCAATCCACGGTGTACATTGGTACATTTCATCGCATGAAAAACTTTCACCGTTTGCCCATCAATTACATTATATATTATTTCCAGTAAATTTGCATTGCTGTCAAATCCTATTAATAAATGTTTGTCAGGATCATCCTCAATAATATCATCATATTTCCAATTCAATATGGCATGTCGGATATTTTCTTCAGTAACGCCATGTTTGAACGCAGACGGCACATATTTAACGACAACTTCCATAATGTGAATATAACATGAAAGGGAGCATGGAACAAGGGAAGAAATATTAAGATCGGTTGTCGTGATGTTCGTGCAATTCGAGCTTTTTAGGGGGAGCGGGGAGAAGAATTTTACCACGGAGTTACACGGAGTAACACGGCTATGTAGCCGCCGGAGGTTTTTGTTCGAAAATCTTCATTCCTCCGTGAAACTCCAAGCAACTTTAGTTGCAGTACTCCGTGGTTAAATTTTTATTTATTAGGTAACTCTGCGAGAGGTTAACGGGTAAGGGGAGGATTAACAATGAGAATTTTATTTTGTTGCATTTGCTTTATAGCTGGTGTATTGAAAATCAAGGAGATGAGAATCATTGGAGAGGACAGTGGCGTTAAGAATAATTGATGAAGCGGCAATAAGAGCATCAGGAAGACGTAATCCTTTTGTTCGGCGTATTTTAATAGCTGCTTCACAGGTAAGTTGATCAATCTCTATCATTTTAATAGAGCCAAGGAGTGAACGTGCTGCTGCCTCTTCTTGTTCGCTCATATTGGCTTTGGAAAGAACCTCAATCATTATAATTGGGTTGATGTACACTTCACAATCAGGAAAGTTATTTAAATATTCCAATAAATTTAATTGCTTATTTAGAATATCAATGATGACACTAGTGTCCAGTATAAAACTGCATTTATCCATATTAATTCTTGTGCATTATAAGCGGATTTGTGTTCAAAGAATCACGATGATCCCATTCATCTCTCATTTTATTAATATCTTCAAGATGATTTGTCCATGGATTATTCTGCCATGCGCCATAAGCGCAATTAAGAGCATTGCGAAAAGCTTCATTATTCAGTTGCCCTTTAGCGTCCGCCGGTACAGCTGATATTGTTTCTTCCGAACGAACAGGAAACTGTATAATAACCTGCGTTCTGCCAGAAGGTACTTCACGAGGAACATCAATAATAAGCCGATGATCAGCCGTAATTTCTACGGTTTGTGTAATTGTCATATTTTAAGTATAGCAAGGAACAGAAGAGGGAGCAAGCGAAGAAGAATCAAGATCGGTTGTCGTGATGTTCGTGCAATTCGAGCTTTTTAGAGGGAGCGATAAACAAGGTTATTCTTGATATAAACATATTATTGTGGTATATATAGGTGTATGGAAATGAATTATACCTATTTTGAATCGGAAGACGGTTTTTTTGTTGGTTGGTTTGATAACTTTCCGGAAGACGTAACTCAGGGAAAGAGCCTTGAGGAACTGGAAGAAATGCTTACGGATATGTACGAGTGCCTAAATCTTGCGAAATATCATAAAAGAAAGCTTGTTCTGGCATGAAGAAATTTGAGTTGCTTCAAAAGTTAAATCGGCAAGGAGCAGTTTTGGTACGTCATGGATCAAAACATGATGTATATGTTCAACCAAAAACCAATAAAGAAGCAACTGTTCCGCGTCACGATGATATAAATGAATATACCGCTAAAGCAATATTGAAAAAACTTTCTTGACACGCCTCGGAACGAGTTATGGTAGCGGCACGGTGAGTATAGTGGAAAAAAGGTGTCAGTCACCCGTCCGATTATGCACGCGTAGCGTGTTGTTGCGATAATGCAGGAAGACGTGGCGCTGGATAAAGTCAATGAGATAAAGGATGCGCGAACGCTTTAGCGTGAGCGGCGCACTCATTAAAAGCCACCAAAACAGTAAAATACCCCCCCAAAAGGTGACTGTCACCTCTTAAAAAAGTAGAAAAAAATGATAGTAAATTATAATTAAATTCCTACTATTGTAAGCCGTAAAAAGCCACGATAATAGTAGTATGAGCGCAAATCGCAATCGGCGCGCTTTGGACAGGATTCGTTTCTCTATCGGCGCCAAATTAATATGGATTATTTCCTTTATCGTAATTATCTCATTGGGTTCCATTACAGCCCTTGTCTCGTGGCTGGTGCAGTCGGACCTGAGGATTTCCGCCGAAGATAATAATTTTGAAATGAACCGAAGAACGACAATGGAAGCGGAATCCGCTTTTTCAAAGACGCTCTCGGTTTCTAGAACCCTTATTCAGACTATTACCGCTCTCGGCTCGCAAAATAATCTTATACAGCAGTCGATAGATTTTTTCTTTTCCGAGAACCCCAACATTGCGGCTGTTTTCTTCATTGCCCAGGGCAGACAGGAACAATTATTAGTTAACAGCCGTTTCTTTGGTGCGAGAAATTTGAACGAAGATCTTGCATCATCTTTTATCAATAATCAAAGGGAAGCTCTCGGGAGGGCTCTGCGCGGTGAAACCGCTGTTCAGAACGCTGCGCCGCATTTTTCAAGACCAGTTTTGGCTTTATTTTTCCCGTGGCAGACAGGCGGAGTCGGCGGCGTTGTTTTTTCCTCGGAAGAATTAAATAATAATTTTGGTTTTGGAATAAATCAATCGTATATGCTGAACAACGAAGGCGATGTTCTTATTCATTCTAACTTTACGCTTGTTAGAGACGGAACTAATATTAAGAATCTGGATTTTGTACATTCTATTTTAAACGGAACCGAGCGCAGCAGGCAGCAGCTTCTGGAAACCGATTTTGGCGCAGTACAGCCTCCTTCCGAACCTGTAAATCTAGGTTTTTTAACGCCGGTTTGGAAGAAAACCAGCCCTTATGTACTGCCGTTATTCGCAAGATTAAAAAACGCTTTGGCTGACGCGGGTTTTATCGGTAATAATAAATCACAGGCAAAAAAAATCCGCCAGTTTGTCGCTTTTACTAAATTGAATTCCGCCGGCGCTGTTGTAATAACAAATATTGAGTACGACAAAGTTTTTGAAGGCATTGCGGCGACAACCCGCCGTAACATTTATCTAACAGTCGCGGTATTATGCATTTCGATAATTCTTGTGTGGTTTTACTCAAAGACAATATCGATTCCGTTAAAAACCCTTGCGCGCGCCGCAAGAGAAATTGAAGGCGGAAAATTTGATCTTGATTTACAATCGAAAAAACGCGATGAGATTGGAATTTTAACCAACAGCTTCGGCAAGATGTGTTCGGCTCTGCGTATCTTCGGAAGATTTACAAACAAGGAGATCGCGGTAAAAGCGATGCGCGGTGAAATAAAACCGGGAGGTCTGCCGAAACACGGAACTGTCTTCTTCTCAGACATCCGCGAGTTTACCGCGAAATCGGAAGGTTTTGTAAAGTATTTCGGCGCGGAGGCATCCGACAAAATTGTTTTCTGGCTCAATGAATATTTTACCCAAATGATAGATTGCGTGGAAAAAACAAACGGCGTTGTGGATAAATTCATCGGAGACGCTGTAATGGCGCATTGGGGCACCGCGTATTCGGCGGGAAGCCCGCGTAAGGACGCTTTTAACTGCGTTAAATCAGCTTTGATGATGCGAAAAGCGCTTTACTACTTAAACAGGGGGCGAAGAGCCGGTGATCCTGCAAGTCCGCCCATCCGCATCGGCTGCGGAATAAACACAGGTATTGTTACCGCAGGACAGCTCGGAAGCGATATGCGCATGGAGTATACGGTTATAGGCGACGCCGTTAATCTTGCATCCCGTATCGAAGCTTTGACAAAACCTCTCGGCGCCGATATTTTAATTTCAGAGGATACATGGAAACTTGTCGGAGATAAATTTATTACCGATGAAATGCCGTCTGTTACCGTAAAAGGGAAAGCGAAACCTGTTCGTATTTTCGCGGTTGTTAATTTTGCCGGAGATACAAGAGGACCTCAGTCCATGGACGATGTTCGATCCCTTCTTGGTATCGACGCGCCTGAACTTGAAAATGTTGACGTTAACGCCGACGAGAAAAAATATAAAATCGGCGAGGGCAACGGGCACCAATGAGCCGCAGAGCGTTTAACAAAAAAATAAAATATTTTCGTTTCAAAGATTATTTTGCTATCTGCTTTTTCATTTTTGTCGCGGTCTTATGTATTGATATGTTTAAAAACGATCTTATGCATACCATAAGCCTTCAGAATGTTGAGCCTGTCGGAACCGTAGTTATTAAAAAAAATGTTGTGCAAAGAAGAATTTCAAGCAGGGTGTTGTGGGACAGACTTTCAATGGAATCGCCTGTATACATCGGGGATTTAATCAGAGTTGCGGAAATTTCGGAAGCGACCCTTTACATCGGTGATCACGCGATTGATTTGGAAGAAAATACTCTTATTCGCATATCGCTTTCAGAAGACGGCGAAGGAATTCAAGTTTCCATAAGCGAAGGTAAAATCGCTTTATCAGCCGGAACTCAAAGCAGTAACATAACAATTGATATAAACGGACAGCAGGTTAAAGCAAGTCCCGGAGCTGTGTTAAGCGCAGGCGTTAAAGAAAACGGATTAACAACAGTTCAGGTTAACGAAGGCGCCGCGACGTTTGTCGCGGATAACGGTTTAGCAAAAGAAATTACCGCAGGCGCTTTAGTTTCTACGGACTGGGGAGGCAGGGAGGTTCGCGAAAAAGCGGTTGTTGTAATTAAACCCGCTCCCGCTTCGCGTTTTTTAAAAACCAGAAAAGAGCCGCTGTCTGTTGATTTTTCGTGGAACAGAATCAATCTGGAACCTGAAGATTTGCTTCGATTTGAAATTTCATCCGACCAGAATTTTTCCGTTATTCACAGCCGGTTTAATAATCTAAACAATCAGATTCAGGCGCGTTTTGATACCGGCAAATGGTATTGGCGGATTTGTCTTGATGATACGTCTGTAAATTCAGGAGCTTCCGGCGAATTGTCGCGCGGCGCTCTGACCGTGGCTGACGGGAGCGCGCTGGAATTAAAAACCCCCGCCGCGAACAGCGTCTTTCGTTATACCGACAATTATCCTCCGGTTTCTTATCAATGGACAGCGCCGGATGAAGCGTCGTCCTACATTTTAGAAGTAAGCGCCGCGCCTAATTTTTTAAATCCCGCGGTGTATATAAAAACCGATTCCGCTTTTGTCACAGATTCCAGTCTTGGCAGCGGAATTTGGTATTGGCGCGTAACGCCTGTTTTTCCGCCTGTTTACAGCGGCAGCGCGGTTTTTTCCAAAACAGGATTTTTCCGCATAGAGCAGACCGCCGCGCAGGTAATCGAAGCTGCGAAAGAAGTCAGTTTTACTCAATGGATTGCAGAAGAAGCGCCTTCGTTAAGAGCGCCTTCGACAGTACCTCAGGAAATCGCCGTCGAGGTTATGCCGCCTCCCGCCGCACCTCCCGCCGTGTCTTCCGCGCCGCCGCCTGTACAATCAACTCCCGCTCCTGCGCCCGAACCGGCAGCGCAGCAGCAAAGAGCGCAAACACAGGCGGAAACCCTGCTTCCTGCCGCGCAGAATCTAAGCCCCGCAAGAGGGATAACTTACGGTTTTAACGAATTGCAGTCAAACAGAAATATTGTTTTCAGATGGGCGGCGGTAAGGGGCGCAAACGCTTACATATTCACCATGTATCAGCAGACATCAACAGGAAGACGGCAGATTGTTAATACAACGATAAACAACGGCACGAGTTATACATTAAACGATTTACGCCTTCTTGATAGAGGTACTTTTGTGTGGCAGGTTGAGGCTGTTAACATAGCGCGCGGTTCAATCCAGCGGAGAGGAAGAGCGGCGGAAAATACATTTGTTATCGATTACCCGATGCCCCGCCCGGTTCAAATTGAAGACACTGGAATATTATATGGCGATTAACAGAGCAAAGATTTTTCTGTTTATTTTTATTTTTCTTGGATTTTACGCGTCTATTTCGGCGCAAACCGCGGCGCAGGTTTCGGCGCAAAATCAGCCGCGTTTAACGCAAAGATTTTCATGGAGCGGCGGCGAATATACTTTCAGGTACGAAGTTGTTTTTGAAAGACTTGTAAATAATAATTATTCATCCGTTCTTCGCGAGTTTACTTCCCGCCGGTTTATAGAAGTTTCTCTTCCTGTAGGAGATTACCGTTTCAGAATTATTCCCTATGATATTCTTGATAAACCGAGCAGAGCGTCTGAATGGAAAAATTTTAAAATAATTCCTGTACCGCAGCCTGAACATGATCCGCAGGCGGAAACAGAGCTGGAGTTTATTCCCGATTATGAATTGGAAACTGAAGGCGAGATTGAGCAGGAGCATAGAATCGAACCTGAAACAATATATGAGCCGCAGCCTGAAGTTGCGGCAGTTACTCCGCCTGTACGTGAAATTGAACCGGAACCTGAAGCAGAACCGGAGCCGGAACCTGAGGAAATTAAAAATCCATTTGCTTTAAAGCCGGTTATATTCAACGCAGGTTTGTTTATATCGGCGCAGTTTTCGCTTTACGGCGGCGGATTTAATGAAGATATTTCGCTTATTGGTTTTGGAACGCGGTTAAACGTCTTGTTCGCTCTTCCAGCGAAAACATATATCGGTCCCGAATTGGCGATTAACATTAATCCTCTAAAAACGGAAGAATATAATTTGTTTGTTCTGGCTCCGGGATTAAATTTAACCTCCATTAAATGGCTGTTAAACGACAGGATTGCGCTCGGTCTTAAGCTTGGAGCGATGTTTATATTTCACCGCAATGACGGTTTTTCTGCGGACAACATTGTCCCGGTTATAGGTGCGTTGTTTAGATGGCGCATAACACCGGTTGTGTTGTTAGAAACGGGATTCGACTACTTCCATGTTTTTGGCAGTGTTTCAAGCGGATACATTCGTCCGTGGCTAGGCGCGGGTATTCAACTTTAAAACATCAGCCAAAAATCGCGTTTAATATATAAACCGAGATATTATAAAGACCGTGGGCGATTGCGATACCGTGAAGCGAATTGTACCGCAAGAATATAAAGCAGAGAAATGTTCCAGATATAACGGCGTTTAAAAATCCCCACGGCCCTTCGTAAATGTGGCATATCGAAAACAGCGCCGTAGAAAAAATTAAAGCCGCCTGCGGGCTTAAATTTAATTCTTCTCTTTTTGATAATATGTAAAATCTGAAATAGCTTTCCTCTAGATATGCGAATAAAAAACACGATACGCAAAGAGTAACCCATTCAACGGCGGTAGACGGAGACTGGATGACCTGCGCCTGAGTTCCTCCGATTATCGAGGCTGCCGCTGTAACTGAAAAACCGATAATTAAAAGGCACGGGAATGTTATCAAGCCTGAAGTAAGGTCTTTTCTGCCTGGTTTGATAAGAAAATATTCGATTTTCCATGACTTGATTATTAGGTGCCATATCAAAGCCAGCGCGGGGATGCAGTAGAACAGGAGCTTTACAACTTCGCTTCTTACAGAAAACACCGCCGCTTCTGCGCCCGCGCCTGTCAACACAGCGGCTGAACCCGAGAAAAAAAGGAGAATATATAAAATTAATGTCTCTACATATATACCCATATCGATGTTTCTGTATTATAATAAAAATAACAGGAAAAATCATGCTAAAAAGAGGTAAAATTTGATTCTGTTCCTTATAATTTTGATTTTTGCTCTCGCCTGCGTCTTCCTTGTGATGCATTTCAGCAAGGAAAGGTCAGGAAACTGGATTCAATTCTTCGCTAAAGGGAAGGAAGCGGGTTTTACAATCAAAGATTTGGAGCAACTGCGGCGTATGGTCGCAGGATGTCAAATTCAAGACCCTGTATCGATATTTAAATCCCAAAAACAGTTTGAAGTGGTCATCCGCTCCATGGTAAACGCCGTGCGTCTGTCCGGGGAACAGTACGAGCCTGCGACGCAGTATTTTCTTTCCAAGCTTTTTGATTATTATAAAAAGATTGAAATGCAGGTGATGGATAACAAGACCCGCATTACAAATTCCCGCCAGATCAGCGAAGGGCAGACGCTTAGGGTGCTGGTCGCCGGCACGGGGGTATATAAATCCGAGGTTGTAAAAAATTTCGGAAATTATCTGACTATTTCCCGCCCCATGAATTCAAAAGCGCCGGCTTCCATGCAGTGGAACGGTCTTAAAATATCGGTTTATTTCTGGCGCGAAGACGACGCAGGTTATGTTTTTGATTCCGAAGTAATCGACGAGGTTTTTTCCAAGGGTATTTCTTCGCTTAAAGTTGAACATAACGATTCGCTGTTTCGGACGCAGAAGCGAAAATCCCTGCGCATTAAATTCCAAAAAGCCGCTTTCCTTTACCTTGTAAACGATCTGGATAATCCGCACAAGCTGGAAAAATCCGCAGGTTTAAGATGTATGCTGGATGATATTTCCGATACAGGCTGCGCTTTTAAAGTGTTAGGTCAGGCGCAGGTCGGGCTTCGTTTAAAACTTCAGTTTTCTTTGGATAAAGCGCCTGTCTGTATGCCGGGTACCGTTCGTTCTGTAGATTATTATCAGGACGGTAACATGTCGCTGGTTCATATGGAATCTGATACGCTCCCGTTTGGAGTGCGTAATAAAATTATGTGCGAAGTGTTTAACATGCTTCCTGAAGAAGATGAAGAAGAACTGCCGTTCCGGGTACTTGAAGAAGAAACCGAAGGAACTCTGGCGCCGGTGGCTGAGGAGATGAAAAATGAAGTATAAAATATTATTGTTTATTTTCGCTGTTATTTTTTTAACGCCCTGCGCTTTTGGAGAAACATCAAGCGATAATGTAAAGGTTGAAGAGTTAGCGCAGAGCGAATTGGATAATGAAGCCGGGATCGAAATTGAAAAACCGGCGGTTCAGTATGTCAGCGTCGATGTCGGTCCGATTAATGATGTTGATGTTCTTTGGGGAATTTTTCTGCAAAATCCCGACACCTCCACGGCGGTTGATATTCTGATCAAACTCGGTAAATTGGGCAAGGGAAAAAAGTATATCATAGAAAATTTAAATAATTATCTGATGGGTATAAATTTGCTTTTTAAATCCGGCTCCGCTGTTAATTATGTCGTGGTATCCGCATGTATTTCCGCGCTCATGGAATTGGGAGACAGTTCTTCCTATCCCGCGCTTTTTTCTGTCCTTTATGCCGGTTATCCCGAAGTGATTGCGTCCGAAGCGCACGGCGCTCTTGATATGATCCCCGGAAACCTGCATCAGTTCCTTTTAAATGTAATTACAAATAATCCGAGCGATGAAAAATTCGCCGCTTTCAGGACTGCGGTTAACAGCGAAAGGTTAAGCATTTCTGAGCGCGGACATCTGGCGGAACGCGCGCTGGAGAAAGCGCTTGAAGAAAACGAAGAGAACATTGACCTGTCCGTTATGCGATATAGTTCTGTCAACGCTCTGACACGTTTCAGGTGGACGCGCGCGAATGCTCTTGCGATCAGGCACTATTACCGCGTTCAGTCGGAATATCAGCAGAACATGGTTCCCAAACATAGATTTTTAGAAGCGATCGCCTGTTTAGGCGCTGTCGGAAATTCGGATGCCGCTTTGGTGCTTGGTTTACAGCTCGGTCTTATCAACGCCAGAACGGAAACCACGGGCGCTTTTGATCCCGATATAACGATGGCGATTGTTCAGGCTCTTGGAAGAATAGGCTTTCATGCCGCGTTTGATCATTTAATGTATGTTAGTAATTTACCGTACCCCGATGACATTGTTGCCGCGGCAGGGGAGGCTATTAACCGCCTTAAATGGTAAGCCGTATTTTTAACTTTAAAAACATTTCTCTTCCTCCAGTTCAATGCGCCGCCGTTGGAGCGGTTGCGGGATTTTATCTCTTTTTTAATTTGCGCATAGCGCTGATTATCACAGTTATATCGATACTTCTTGCGGCGCTTTGCCTCTTGCGTGTTCTTTCTTCTGTTGATCCTGACTCGCGAAAACTGCGCCTCTTTTCCACCTGCGCCGCCGCTTTAACATTCGGCGCTGTTCTTGGAGTCTGCGCCGCGAACGCCGGAAAAAACGAAATTAAATTCGGCATCCCGGAAAATAAAATTACGGCGATAGAAGGCGTTATGCTCGAAGACCCTAGAATTATTTCAAGCGGCAGCGCGATGGTTTCGGTTTCCCTCCGCGCTTGTACCGCGGGGAGCGCAGGCAAAGGGACGAGCATGAAAGCAGGCTCAAGCGGAGAGGTAACAGTTTTCTTTCAACCTGAGAACGCGGAAAAGCTAAAACAATTCGGGCGCGGAACTGTTATTTTCGCAGAAGGCGCTTTGCGTTCTTCACAGCGCGGTTATTCTTTCAGCGCGAAATCTTTGCATATTACAAACCGGGCGCCTTCAGTCGAAAAAATGCGCACAAATATCAGACTTGGTTTAATTAAACGTTTTGAAAAAGAAAAATGGGGAGGACTTGCGCTTGCGCTGCTTTTGGGAGTGAGGGACAATCTGGATACTGAATTTACAACACAGTACAGGAACGCGGGTTTGTCATATATTCTCGCGCTTTCGGGAATGCATCTCGCTATAATCGCGGCTCTTATCTCATTCCTTCTTAAAAAACCTCTTGGATTAAACGCATCATTAATTACAGGCGCTGTTATTATTATTCTCTACTGCCTCCTTGTAGGTCCGATGCCGAGTCTTAACCGTTCCGCGCTTATGTATGTACTCGGGGTTTTGGCGGTTCTTGGATCTCTTCCCAAAAAAGCAATGTCTGTTTTATCGCTTTCGTTTTTAATTCAGATTATTGTTACTCCCGCCGCAGGGAACACGCTTTCTTTTATACTTTCGTATGCCGCGCTCCTTGGTATTTTAATAACGGGAAAAGCGTTCGCGTCAATTTTTAAAGGGATGATTCCTGATTTTGTTTTACAGCCACTCTCCCTTTCTACCGGCGCGTTTCTCGCGACCGCAGGTATTTGCGGTTTTGTTTTTGGAATGATCGCGCCCATGGGAATTATTACGGGGCTTGCCGTTGCGCCGCTTACCACAGTCTTTATGATAGGTTCTATTATTTGGCTTGCGCTGGATTTTATTTCACTTTCTTTCTTGTTAAGTTTTCCGCTGTTTATCGTGTATCGTTTAATGGAAATAATCGCTTCTGTTGCAGGTAACATTCCGGGTTTAACCGGGAATCCCGCGCTAATGCTTGTAATGTCGATAATTCTCTCGTTAGCGATTATTGTCTATGAACAAAGAAGACGTTCCGATATGTTAAGACTGGATTCCTTTTTATGATTTTAAATTATAACTCCGCTCAAGCGTTACGCGCTTTTCTTGAACAAGAACATCTTGGAATGCAGAAAAAATTCGGGCAGAACTTTTTAATAAATCCGCAGATTAGAAACGATCTTGTTCAAGCGCTGGATGCTCCCTGCGAAAGCGAAGTTTGGGAAATAGGTCCCGGGCTTGGAGCGATGACAGATCTGCTTCTTAAAAAAGGTTTAATTGTAAAAGCGTTTGAAATTGACAATGGTTTTATCCGCGTCCTTAAAGATTTATTTTCTGATAATAAAAATTTTACTCTTGTTGAAGGCGATGCCATGAAGACATGGTCGGCGCATCTTCCGGCAGGAAAATACTTATTTGGAAACCTTCCGTATAATATCGCAGCCGCGCTTCTTGCCGATTTCATAGAAAAAGGAAATATTTTTTCGCGCATTGTTGTTACCGTGCAAAGGGAAGTGGCGCTGCGAATGGCTGCCCGCGCAGGTTCGCCTGATTATTCTTCATTTTCCGTTTTATGCGCTTCGGCTTATAAGGTTAAGCCTTTAACGGTTATCCATAGAGATTCCTTTTACCCTCAGCCGAATGTAGAAAGTATGGCTGTTCTTTTGGAAAAGAAAGAAGCATGCGGGTATCCTGCGGTTTTTTATCCGCTTCTTCGGGCGCTTTTTTCATCGAGGCGAAAAACAATTAAAAATAATCTTTTAACTTTTCTTTCTTCGCGTTTTAACAGGCAGGCGCAGGGTATTTGCGCGGACATTCTTTCGCAAAACAACCTGAACGGGAGCGAGAGAGCCGAAAGACTGGAGCTGGAAGCGTTTTTATCTCTTGCAAAATCCATTGATAATATGCGAATATAAATACAGAAATGCTGATTGCCGAAAATATTAAGATACTGGAAGAGCGTATTCAAAAAACCTGCGACAGGGTTGGCAGGAAACGCGGCGAAGTTACCTTGATGGGAGTTTCAAAATTTACGCCTGTAGAAAAAATGGAAGAAGCTTTTAACGCGGGGATTCGCTGTTTTGGAGAGAGCAGGGTACAGGAAGCTGTTGAAAAACTTGAAAGATGGCGCTCAAAGGACGCGCAGTATCATTTTATCGGCTCTTTACAGAGGAACAAGGCGAAACAAGCGGCGTTAATTTTTGACTGTATACAGTCTGTAGACCGAAACGAGCTTATCGCGGAACTTGATAAACATACGGTTGCGCGTAATGCGCGGCTGAATGTTCTATTGGAACTGCATACGGGCGAAGAAACAAAAAACGGGTTTGCGGATACGAATGAGCTTTTTAAAGCCGCGGAACTTGCTTTAAACTGTAAATTGTTAAAACCCGCGGGGCTTATGACAATGGCGCCTTTTACCGGAGATACGGAATTAATCCGTATGTCCTTTAGACAGCTTGTAAAAGCTAAAGCGGAACTTGAAAAACGTTTTCCGCCGGTTGAAGGAGAATATAACTGGAATTGTTTAAGCATGGGAATGTCAAATGATTTTGAAATTGCCATAGAAGAAGGCTCTACANTGCTGCGCGTNGGCAGCGCGATTTTTAAGGAAGATTGACTGAGATAATGAAAAAATTATTTTTATTCGTGTTTNCATTATCTCTTTTATCCGCTCCTTCAGACANGGTTTATGCCCAGACAACCACNACAACCACAGAAACAACATATAAATTTTCCGATATGCCGCGCTGGGTAAAAGANATGCGCCGCTTTGATATAATTACATTCGGGGCGTTTCCTTTTTCCATGTTTTTTGTCACATTTGCCACAGATATGATCCGCTGGAAAAGAGAGAATGATTTTGACACATCGGCGGAAGGAAGACGTTATGCGCCGTGGCCTCTTAAAGCGCCGGGAGCTCCGGAAAGAACGGATGAAGAGCGTAGAAAAACCATTTTTATTTCCGCCGGAGTATCAGCCGGAATCGCGCTTGTAGACCTGTCGATTGTGCTTATAAGAAGGAGTATTGAACGCCGCCGTTTGGAACGTAAACTGACAGGTTCGTTTGAAATTATAACAAGTCCTTACGGAGAAATAGAACCGGAGGATTTCGGCAAAACAGGCGACGTCGATATTGACGAAACCGCCGAACCGGCGAAAGAATAATGCCAAAATTTTCCTGTGTTATAAAAGAGCAAACACCATCGCCGCTTAGGTTGGATCGTTATGTGTCAGAAAATTTACGCCTTCTTTCTCGTTCGCAGATTAAAGCAAGGTCTTTAAAGGCAAGCGTAAACGGAAAAGAAGTAAAAATATCACGGCTTGTAAAAGAAGGGGAATTAATCGAACTGGTATGGGACGATCAGCCTCCTTTGGAACTTGTTCCGCAGGACTTGCCTCTTGATATTTTATATGAGGACGATCAGTGTGTTGTTATAAACAAATCGCAGGGAATGGTAGTTCATCCCGGCGCCGGAAACAGGCAGGGAACTCTTGCGAACGCGTTGTACTTTAGGCGCATTAATAAAAATGTAAACGAAGCAAAGAGTATGCGTCCCGGCATTGTTCACCGTCTTGACAAGGAGACATCCGGCGTAATCATCGCCGCTTACAACGACGAGGCTCACGCGTTTCTCGCAGATCAGTTTAAATCCAGAAAAACACGGAAAAATTATATCGCGATTGTGCAGGGAAACCCTGAAGAAATTAAAGGCAGAATAGAAACTTTTATCGCAAGAGACCCAAAAGACAGAAAACGTTTTACAGTTTCGGCTAACGGGAGGAGCGCGTTTACCGCGTATAAAGTAATAAAAAACTGGGAGAATTATTCGCTTTTGCTTCTTCGTCCGCGCACAGGCAGAACCCATCAGCTTCGCGTCCATCTTCGATATATCGGCAGTCCTGTTCTTGGAGACCCGGTTTACGGGAATCCCGACAGCTTGTTCCCGGACGTGTCATTAATGCTCCATTCTAAAAGTCTTGCGGTTACCCTGCCCGGAGAAACCGAAGAAAAAATATTCACCGCTCCCGTTCCTGATCGTTTTATCGCCGTGATTGAAAAACTGGACAGGATGCGCCCGAATGGATAAACCGTATGTTCTTGAAGAGACAGACAATTACGCTGTAGTTTTCAAACCTGCAAAGATGCATAGTGAATCGATGCATAGTGAATCATTGGCTAAAGAGTTTCCTCAGGGACGCAAAGGCGCAAGTGACGCGGAGGAAAGTGATACAACCATTTATGATTGGTTTAAAAAATATTCCGGTTTTAATGAAAATATCAGATTAATGCATCGGCTTGATTTTGAAACAAATGGGCTGGTGCTTTTTGCAAAGAACGAGCAAAGTTTTATTTTTTTTAAGGACTTGCAGGATAGAGGAGAGTTTATTAAAGAATACTCCGCCATCTGTGTACCAACAGGCAGTAATAAAACAGACGATGGATTCCCGGATAACAACTTGGCGTCCTTTATTCCTTTGCGTCTTTGCGAGAACTCTTTCGTAATTAATTCTTACTTTCGCCCATACGGAAAAGGCAGAAAACTTGTCCGTCCCGTAATCGAAGACGGGAAAAAACACAAGGAAGTCGCCAAAGACAAAGGCGGTTTTTATAAAACAGAAATTATCGATATTAAGGAAAATATTTTTACAGTCAGAATAAGACGCGGCTTCAGGCATCAGATACGCTGCCATTTGTGCTGGGCGGGTTTCCCGATTTTAAATGATCCGTTGTATCCGTACAGCGGAAATTTTCAATCTGCCGGTTTACTTGCCCTGCGCTCGCATGCCCTTTTTTTTACCGATCCTGCATATAAAAAAGATCGAGAATGTTTCATTACCCCATTGAGATAATTTAATTTTTTCGTATTTTGTATTGACACTAATGATGAAATAATTATAATAAACTTATGGCGGTTATTTATTCGCTATAAGTTTATTAATATTTATTGGCGGTTATTATTATCAAAATTCTTGGCACGTTCTCGATAAAGCGTTCACGCATCTATAATCTTATTGACTTGGCAGGCGCGCGGCACCGTGCCGGATCCTTGTTCTGCTCTTCTCGCTGTATTATTTTATGCGTACCCCCCAGATATGGGTTTAGGTACGAACTGGTTCTGTTTTTTGTTTTGATATTTTTTCCGATTTTCTCATATGCCGATGACAATCCATGGTATGAAGGTTTTTTCCTGGAAGGTTCCGCCATTTATTATTTCGCGCCGGAAATGTTTAAAGAGTATATGGACACAAAACCGGGTTTTCGCGGAGCCGTCGGGTATGAATTTATGCGTATCCGCTTTGCCGTAGAGTCCGGCTACAGCCACATTGCCGGAACGAATCCGCTGGTAAAAGAAGTAACCCTTATACCTCTTGTTTTTAAATTCGGTTACGCGCTGCCTTTAATTTCTGTATTGGGTTTACAGGCGGATTTGTGCATTGGAACGGCTTTTTCCAACACGCTTCGATACGAAACCGTGATAGATATTATTCTTAATAATTTACTCGACGACTACGAACGCAGTTTGCTGACAGGAGCGCGTCTTTATGTGACAATATCGCCTTTGAATTTCCTGAAGATTTATCTTGGCGGAGGCATTGACGTTATTTTTGAAACAGAAGGACCCGTACCTCTGCCGCTGGTTGAAGCCGGATTATCGATAAAACCGGGAGCGATGGTAAATAAATTTTTAAATCTTAAAAATAATAAGCCAAAAACCGTTTATGTGCATTTTGAGGAAAACAGTATTTTCATAGACAGGCAATATATACCGGTTCTTGACGAAATCGGGCAAAAACTAAAGGACAACGATTCTCTTCACGTAATTCTTTACTCTTATTACGCGCCTAAAGGAACGCAGATGCAGGTAAGGTATACAACGGGAGAACCTGCTCTTGCGACAACACGCGCCGGTTTTTGCGTTGAATATCTTGCGGAAAATTATGAAATTGATTCTTCGCGGATTAAAATTGAATACCGTAATGCAGTCCGAAAAACAGAATTGTATACATGTGTGGAAATTATAGTTAAATAACAAGGAGAAGAACCAAAATGAGAAAAATTGGAACAGGAGCAGGGTTATTATTTTTTATTTTTGCTGTTTTTATTACAGGCTGTAATAATTATTTTCATGATCTTATACCGCCCGATGAGAACCGTATTCTTTCTTTCAATGTCGAAGGTCAGATCGGAAATGCGGAGATCAGCGATTTTGAAATAAACATTACCGTAAATAACGAAAGCCCGTTAACGTCTCTTCTTCCCAATATTACCATTTCAGAAAAAGCTGTTATTTTTCCTGTTACACTGGAATATATCGCGTCGGCGTTTCCGAGTATCGATGTAATGAAAGAAATCGCGGCAATATACGGCGCGTCAGATTTAAGCAAATATGTTATGGATTTAATCGAACGAACTCCCGAATTTAATATTCCTAAAATTGACAAGCCGATTAATTTTTCAGGCCCTGTTTATTTTATTGTTGTTTCTGGGATGGGTACTACAAGGCAGTACGCCGTTAATTTAAAAATTGATACAGGAGAGCCTCGTTTATTAAGTATGGGATTTTCAAAATATGATAATCCCGAATTAATAAAAGACGCTTCCACCATGGTTCTTACCGATATTTATTTGGTTAACGCCTCGTTTCTATATCCGGTGGAAATCCCGATAAGTTACAGAGTTATACCTTCATTTGAAATTTTGGGTGATAGACTGGAAGTAGACGGCGTGGAAATAAAATCCGGTATAGACGCTATCAATTTTAATAAAATGCTGGGACACCAGCAGAAGACATTAACCGTCTGGCGAAACGGTATGTCGCTGGATTACACTTTATTCGCCGATTTTGAACTTGATCCTGACAGTGCAAGAAGCATTACGGATTTTCGTTTTTACGCGAGTAATAAAAATCCTTCGCTGGTCGCGACCGCAGTCGGCTCCATAATTAATTCAGGCGCTCTAGGTTCGATTAGTGTGCAGGTTTTTTATGACGGCGCAAGACCCGACTTTTTAACACCGGATTTTATTTCTCCCGGTAATGTTTATGTTGAAGGAATACTTCAGGAGTCGGGCATGAACAGCCACGATTTTAGCAATGTGCTGGAATACAGGGTGGTGTCCAAAAATAACATGTATGTGCGCACATACAGTGTAATTGTGGAATTGATCGACATCGCTTCGGCGGCGCCTGTTTTTACTTCTTTCAGATTTACATCTAATTTAAATCCAGAAATTGTTCAGGACACCGAAGGGCAGATAAGCGATTCGACAGGCATAATAATGATTACCGTGCGTTACGGCGGCTTGACTCCTCCCGAGGTTCTTATACCGCAGTTTTCCGCTTCCGGTATAGTAACGGTAATGGGCGCCGTTCAAACATCAAGTTTCAGCCCGCAGAATTTTACCAATCAGGTCAGGTATACGGTGACGCATCCTGTAAACTCAATGATGTCGCGAAACTACTGGGTGCAGACAAGTTTTATAAGAGATACTTCATCAGACGCGGCGATTACATATTTTAGTTTTCATCCCGATGAAAACAACGGGCTTTTAAGCGAAATTGTGGGACATATCGATCATAACGCGGGTACAATTTCCCTGTTCGCGCCGCCGGGATCGGGCGTTATAGACAGAATAATGTTTGCGCGTTACAAAGCCGCGGGTATTGTTCGTGTAGACGGAGACGCTCAGACAAGCGGCGTTATAGGAAGAATATTTGACAAACCTATAGTCTATGAAGCTGTTTCGGCTAACGGAAATAACAGAAAGTTATACACGGTAAAAGTAAGGGAATTGCGGACAAGAATATTTGTAAAAGCAGACGCTGTAGGACTGTGCGACGGCACGTCATGGGAAGACGCTTTCCGCAATATTCAGGATGCCAGCAAAAACGCGCTGACTGAGTTTCCGGCGGATGTTCCCAAAGAGATATGGATCGCTAGAGGCGTGTATTATCCAAGTTTTACGCAAGATTCGTCCGAATTTATTCCGCTTGCGCCAAACACGACTTTTACAGGCGGTTTTGCGGGGAACGAGAACGATAAAAACGCAAGGATAGACACAGCTTCGAACAAGGTGGTTGTTTCAGGAAATCTCGGCGGCGGCGCGTATTCTTCGCGTCTTTTTTCCAATAATTTTTCTGAAAGTGATTCGATGATCAATTTGAGCGGCGATCTGACTTTTGAAGACATGGCATTTACAGGAGCAAGAGCGTCGTCTGAATCAGGAGAAAAAAGATTCGGAGGAGCGATAAATCTTTCTTTTAATTCCGCTTCAGATAAGCTGGCAATTAAAAATTGCGCTTTTAGCGATCTTCAGGCATACAACGGAGGCGCGGTATACGCAAGAAACGGAATTGTCGAAATAACAAATTCGGCGATAGATGACGCAAAGGCGGATTCGCAGGGCGGAGCGCTTTACCTGACAGGTAATGGAAACGCCGTTTTAACAGGCTTGTCAATTACAAACTGCAAAGCCGAAGGGCAGGGCAGTACCTCAGGCGGAGGAATCTACAGCGTAAAACAGTTAACTATAAACGGCATAAACATGGATAAGGTAAGCGCGAATTACGGAGGCGCGATTTACAATAGCGGGCAGAATCTTACAATGAGCGGCTCTCCGTCTTCGATTACCAACTCGTCAGCCTTGTCAAGCGGAGGCGCGATTTACACAACCGGTATAACGTCAATTTCTTCTCTTACAATCGATAATGCGACCTCAAGTTCCGGCGGAGGTGTTTACAGTACGCATAGACTTACAATCACAGGTTCAACATTCAAAAATATTACATCTACAGGATCTTCTTCAGGCGCTGTTTATCACAGCAATTCAAGCGAATCAATTACAGTTTCCGGTTCTGAATTTAACAATATTACATTCCAATACGCGCTTTACGCAAACAATATGACATCCAACATTTCAGGAACAAAATTCACTAATATAACGGGAAGCGCAGCCGCCAACGGTTCCGCGTTGTATGTTTCTTCAAGTTCGACAAGCGGTTCAATTATAATAAATAATGTTAATATAGACGGGGTTACAAACGGAAGAGGTATTTACATATCTTCGGCAAGATCCCTTTTATTGATGAACACAAGCATTAATAACTGTCAGACGACTTTAAACGGAGCAGGCATAGATTTAACAAACGCAGCCACAGGAAACGCCGAATTATCCGGATTTACAATTACAAACACAAAAACGACTAATACTACAGGCGCAATAAATGTTAATAATTCGGGAACATTAAGAATTCTCGGCAACAGCCTAATTTTCAATACTCAGTCAACTTCCAGAGCCGTGTCCATTAGCGGAAACGGCTTCACGGAAATCGCCGGCAATTCCTCGTCGCCTGTAACAATTTCTGATATAACCGCGAGTTATGCGTTATATGCGTATAATAATACAGAAGGAACATCAATTAACATTGCCGGTTTAAGATTAAATAATATAACGGCACAAAGCGCGTTATATGTAAGTTATCCGGCAATTGCAGTAACAAATACATATATTAACAATTTTACCGGAACAGCAGGCACCGGCCGTTCCGCAATGTATGTTACTTCAAGCGGCTCAATTACTATAGACAATACGCATATTAACGGAGCCGCTAATGGACGCGGAATGTTTATATCTTCTTCAAATTGGCTTTCATTAAATAATTCAACAATTAATAACTGCAAAAGTACAGACGGCGGCGGAGGCTTGTATTTGACTTGTTGGGGAACTTCTGATATATCTGCAATTACAATTACAAACACATACGCAACAGGCAATGATAATGACGGATTTGGCGGAGGAATGTATATTTACAATTCAGGAACCTTTAGACTTCATGGCAGGTCGGAGATTTCCAATGTTCAGGCGGCATATGGAGCCGGAATATATTTTGGCGGCACCGGAAATTTTGAAATAGCCGGAACCGGCTCTTCCCCTGTTATTATTAAAAATGCCACTGCAAGCAAGACAGGAGGAGGCATTTATGGTCCGATGCACGAATCTTCCAACTTAGTAATTAATTATCTTAATATGGATGATGTTATTTCGCAGAATATAGGCGGAGGATTATATTTTTACGGAGCGACACTCACGGTAAATAACTCAACCTTTTTAAATGTTACGGCAAGGCATGAAGGTAAAATAATAGAGCTGCATCCCAGAATTACGAGTTTGGCTGCAATGGTAGTCTTTCCGATTTATAATTATTCTAATTGCACTTTTACCCATAATTCAAGTTTAAGAGATCCCGGACCCGGAAGCACTGAGGAGTTCAAATATTTTATCAGTAAATGGGGTCGTTTCGATAATTGTACATTTAATTACTTAAGAGCCCAGACACCGGGTGAAAATTATATTTTTAATTCATATGCTAGATATAGACAAAACGCATTTAACGCCGGTACTATAGACCCTAGAAACGGAATTGTTGTATCTGTTGGATGCAATTTTAATCTAAACGGCTCTTCGGCGGCTGTTTGCGCTTTTAACAGAGGCAGGCTTTCAGACGGTTCAGAAATGTGGGACTTCGTCATATTTGATCGTTTAACAGTAAACACGGGTGGTTTAAGACCCGTATTTTACTTTTCAGAATCAGTTGGTCAGACAAGTTCAGATACTTACACTTTTTATAAAAATACTCGTATAGACGGCGGTATAGTGGACAGTCAATATGATATTAATAATTATGCAGATTGTTATCCTTCAGCCATCGCCGTTAAAATTAATTTTGAATAGATAGAAGGGGTATTAAAATAAAAGATTTGTTATATTTCCATGTAACCTCGCGTCCGCTTGAAAATACTTTATTTTGGTGTAAAATGAAGTATGACCAGCGGATTTGATTTTACACCCGATTCTTCCGTTTATTTCGTAGGCATTAAAGGAACCGGTGTCTGCGCTCTTGCGGAGTTAATGCATAATACAGGTTTAAAATGCTCAGGCAGCGATATTGCCGAAGAATTTTACACAGACGCGATACTTAAAGATTTAAATATTCCCTATTATGAAGGTTTTGACGCGGCGCATATCACAGAAAAGATCGATATTATTATTTATTCTGCCGCATACAGCGCGGATACGAATCCTGAACTCGCGCGCGCGCAGGAATTAAAAATTCCCATGCTTAAATATACCGACGCTCTCGGAGCATGGTCTTCAAGATTTGATTCAACCGGTGTCTGCGGCGTGCATGGAAAGACAACAACTACCGCAATTTGCGGCGCGCTGATGAAAGCTGTAAAGCTTCCGGCGCAGGTTCTTGTCGGCAGCGCGGTAATTGATTTCGGCGTAAGGTCAACTATCAAACTTGGAGATAAATATTTTATCGCTGAGACTTGCGAATACAGAAAAAATTTTTTATCGTTTCGTCCCCGGCGTATTATTTTAACCGCTGTAGAAAGCGATCATCAGGATTTTTTTCCGACTTACGAATCGATCCGTGACGCGTTTATCGAATACTGCCGCCTGCTACCTGAAGGAGGACAGCTCATCTACTGCGCCGATGATCCAGGCGCGAGCGAAGTAGCGTCTGTCATCAAAAACGACAATCGCAGGATAGAAATCGTTCCGTATGGTTTTTCAGCGTCAGGCGATTTTAAAATTACTTCTTATAATGTAGAAAATGAAACCGCTGTTTTTTCTGTCGCAGGTTTTCCGGGAGAATTTAAAATGCGTATTCCCGGCAGGCATGAAGCGTTAAACGCCGCAGCAGGGCTGGCTCTTACAGCGTCATTGGTAAATAATGAAAACTCAGGCGGAAAAAGCGGCGGTACCGCAAACTGCGGCTCTTTAAACGATGAGCAGTTACAATTAATAAAATTCGCGCTCGAAAATTTTAAAAGCACAAAGAGACGGAGCGAAATACTCGGAGAAGCAGGCGGCGTAATTTTCATGGATGATTACGGTCATCATCCGTCAGCGATAAAAACAACTCTTGAAGGAATAAAAAAATTTTATCCAAGCCGAAGATTAATCGTTAGTTTTATGTCGCATACATACACAAGAACAGCCGCTCTTCTTGAAGAATTTGGCGCATGCTTCAACGATGCCGATATAGTTTTCTTTCATAAAATTTACGCGTCCGCAAGAGAAAATTATAAAGGCGGCGTAAACGGAAAAACGCTCTACGAAAAAGCGTCAACAGCGCGTAATGCGAAAACCATTGCCGCTAAGAGTGAAACTTACTATATTGAAGAGTATGACGATGCGTTTCAACCGTTACGCGAAATATTAAAAACCGGTGACATTTTTTTAACGCTTGGTGCCGGAAATAACTGGCCGCTTGGCGTAAGACTTTTTGAACACTATAAAACTGTTGGCGAGGTAAAAAATGGTTAGCATGACTGGTTACGCGTATCGGGAAAAAACGGGGCAGGATTTTTCGATTTCTGTAGAAATTAAAGGATGTAACAGCCGATATTTGGAAATATATGTTAATCTTCCGCCCTGGCTTACAATGCTTGAGACTAAAATTCGTGAGAAAATCTCCTCCTGCTGCGGCAGGGGAAAGGTGGAGGTTTTTATGCGTATCCGTGAATATAATACACCGATAAAGATAAGCATAAATAAAAATGCGGCAAGAGCCTATTTCGATGCGATGAACGATATGGCGAAGGAGCTTGGCATTAGAGAAAAGCCGGGTCTTCAGGCTCTTATGGAAATGGAAAGCGTTCTTGAAATTGAAAAAAACCGCGATGATGAACGATACTGGCAGGAGATTCAACCGTTATTGGACGACGCGGCAAAAGCGTTTTGCCAGGAGCGCGAAAGAGAGGGCAGGCATACACAAGACGATATACTTTCTCATCTTGGAATTATCGAAACGTCGTTAAATAAAGTGTCCGCTTTCGCGCCAGAAATTGAACAGACTCTTAAAGAGAATATCAAATCGCGGTTTGCGGAACTGCTTGGAAATCAGGTTGATGAAAACAGAGTGCTTTCAGAAACAGCGTCGCAGTTGTTAAAGTACACAATCTCCGAAGAAATTTCCCGGCTCAATTCGCACCTTGGCGAATTCAGAAGAGAGACAGAGAGCAATCAGCGTCCCGGTAAAAAACTGGATTTTCTGTGTCAGGAAATAAACCGTGAAATTAACACAATCGGCTCAAAAAGCGCTATAATTGACGTTAGTACAGAAGTTGTTAGAATGAAGGAGACTCTGGAAAATATCAGAGAACAGTTAAGAAATATCGAATAATGTTCTGCAAAAGGGGGCTTGATGGAGAAGAACATAAAAATCGCTATTTCCGGAAGAAGCGGCTGCGGAAACACGACAGTCAGTAAGATGATTGCCGATACTCTGGGTTTACGTTTTATCAATTTTACATTTCGCTCTCTTGCCAAAGAGAGGAATCTGGATTTAAAAGATATTCTCGAGCTTGCCTCGAAAGACGATTCCATCGACATGGAAGTTGACACGCGGCAAGTCGCGATCGCCCGCGGAGACGGCGGCTGTGTTCTCGGCTCGCGCCTCGCTATATGGATGCTGAAAGAAGCCGACTTAAAAATCTATCTTGACGCGACAGCGAATATAAGAGCGCAGCGCATCGTAAACAGAGAAGGGGGCAGTCTTGCCGAAGTCGCCGCTTTTACCGCCGATCGGGACAAGCAGGACTACGACCGCTACCTTCGCATTTATAATATTGATACCAATGATTACAATTTTGCGGATTTAATTATTAATACCGATAATATCAACCCTCAGCAAATTACAGATTTGATTGTTGAGAAGGTTGAAAATCTAAAAGCAAAATGATTGTAAAGTTCGATACGCAAAAGTCAAATATTAATTTATCTGTTAAAACGCCGCGCTCAGAGAGCACTGTTAAAACATCCGCTTCCGCGCCGTCTGATATTCCGCGATCCGCCGTAAAGCTGGCTTCAGCGGCAGGACTTCCTGCTGCGGATAAGCTTTCCGCTTCCATCATTTCTTTCGCGCGGTTTTTTTCCCTGCCGTTAAAACCGCAGGTGCTGGCGGATATTCGACGGCAGGTTTTTTTACAGCCTGCTCCTCTTGCGCAATCTGCGGCGCAGCCGGTTTCACAAACTGCCGCCGCGCCAAACAACTCAAGCGCAAACGCTTCTTTGGCGAATCAATCCGCCGCGGAAAAAATTCGCGAAACGCTTTCACTCTCCGCCACGGCAGCAGAAAGCAAAGGAACGGAGCTTACCGCCAAGGGACTTGAAACATACGCTGACGCTGTAAATCCCGACTCGCGGCGGCAAGACGGCGAACGTCAGCGGCGGGAGAGGAACAAGAATGAACAAGACGATAAATCGTTATCAAAGAGCGGCGAGATTACAGCGCAGGACGTTAAAGAAAAAGCATTTGAATACATGGAACACAATCCGCTTCTGGAAATATTAAACAGGCTTCCGGCAAAAAACGGACAGCGGTGGATCGTTCTTCCATTCGATTTTACTGACGGAGACAAAGAATATTTTGTTTCAATGAGAGTTTTGCTGGAAGAGGATCACGCGAAGCGGCGCAAAGTACATTTTATGGTATTGGATATTGTGATTTCAGATGAAAGCAGGAAGATTTTTATTTTTAAATTGGCAAATGAGAAACCTGAAAGACTTTTTGTTTATCATTCGCCGGAATTACCGCAAAAGGAGCATCGTAAAGTAAAACAGGAACTGGCAAAACAGTTTGATATGCCGACTGAACGCGTATTTATTAAAACCAGCGAAGAATCATTCCCGTTTGAATCGGGATTTGGCGAAGATCGTCCTTCGATAGACGAGGCGGTATAATGGCAAAGAGAAAAATCGCGTCGGCGCTCTCGTATTTCGAGGAAGACCCCGCGCCCGTTCTGCTGGCATCAGGCAGCGGCAGGGAAGCGGAGCGAATAATCGCCATTGCGGAAGAAGCCGGTATCGCGGTTGTAGAAGACGCCGCTCTTGCCACCCTGCTGGACACAAGCGCCAAAACCGGCGATTTCATCCCCCCGTGGTGCTGGGAAGCGGCGGCAAAAGTCTTTGCTTTTGTCACGAAAACAGGCGCCAAACAGGGCTCTTGACTATTTTCTCCATTTTTGCAACTATAAGCATAGTCAGGCGGCTGTCGTATAACGGCTATTACCCCAGCCTTCCAAGCTGGAGACGTGGGTTCGACTCCCATCAGCCGCTAAAATAAGTCAGCTTTAATGCTTGATTTA
>WQSF01000028.1 GCA_009788065.1 Treponema sp. | reverse complement strand
CCGATAGCGTTCATTTCCTCGCGAATGATATTTTCCACCTTGCGGAAGGAACGAAGCCCCAGCGGCAGGTAGGCAAAAAGCCCGTTTGCGAGTTTGCGAAGAAGCCCGGCGCGGAACATCAACCTGTGGCTTGCGATAACCGCGTCGGCGGGAACTTCCCTGAGAGTAGGTATAAAAGCGCTTGAATAATTCATAATATTGAAGTTTATCAATTTATAAGTGTTTTGAAAACACTGAAAAAGCCCGGTAAAACTATTGACTCTTTTTACGTTTTTTGATAGGTTGGAAAGATATTGGGGGCGTGGTGAAGCTGGTTTATCACGCTGGCCTGTCAAGCCGGAGATCGCGGGTTCAAGCCCCGTCGCTCCCGATATAGCCCGTCTGTTGACGGGCTTTTTAATTCACGGGCAGTAGCGCAGTTGGTAGCGCGCTTGGTTCGGGACCAAGAGGTCCCCGGTTCAAATCCGGGTTGCCCGATAATTAAGATTTTGCACAAAATATAGTGATAGTAAAATATTTTTATTTACAAAGAATTCGGATTTGAAACGGAGCGCTCCTGTTAATAATGCTAAGGCGCGAGCCTTGACGAAATAATCGGCGCATGGAAGCGCCGGGAGCGCGTAGGCGGGGGTGAAGGGAGTTGCCAGGAAGGCAACGACTGGAACCCCAAATCCGGGTTGCCCGAAAAATTAAGAAGTTTTTATAGTAATTTTTCCAATTCATCTACGAGTTTACCAAACGCTTCACACGCGGCGTTTACAGGTTCGGGAGAACCCATGTCTACGCCTGCGCTATTTAAAGCGTCGATGGGGAAACGCGAGCCGCCTGATTTTAAAAATGTGAAATATTCTTCTCTTTCCTTTTCGCCGCCTGAGAGAACACGGTCTGCAAGAGCCAAAGCGGCGGATACTCCGGTTGCGTATTTGTAAACATAGAACGCGCGGTAGAAGTGAGGGATGCGCAAGCCTTCAAGATCGCTTGTTTCTTCAAGGATTATTTCAGGACCGAAATATTTTTCCAGAAGTTTTCGGTATTCACCGCGTAATAAATCTGTTGTAAGAGGTGCGCCGTTTTCTTCCAATGTGTGGGTGATGTTTTCAAATTCTGCGAACATGGTTTGACGGTAAAGCGTAGCCAAAAGGTCATCGGCGTGTTTGTTGATCAGGTAGAGGCGCATGTCTTTGTTATTTGTCTGTTTTAAAAGATACCGGAATAGAAGTTCTTCGTTGAATGTGCTTGCGACTTCTGCTTCAAATATCGTGTAATTGTACTGCATAAAAGGATTATTTTTCGCGGAATACCATGAATGCATTGAATGTCCGCCTTCGTGCGCCAATGTGAACACATCGCGGATTGAGTCATCTTTGTAATTCATAAGAATATAAGGGTCGCCTGTAAAACAGCCAGCCGAATAAGCGCCTGAGTGTTTTCCCTTATTCTCGTAACGATCCGCCCATCGATTTAATAATCCTGTACGTAAGACAGATACATATTCGTCACCTAACGGAGAGAGGGCATTGCTTACAATGTCCACAGCTTCATTCCATGTTGTGGTCATTTTCACTGATGAAACAAGCGGAGCATATACATCATAATGGCGAAGTTCCTGTAATTTAAGCGCTCGTTTGCGGAAGGCATAATATTTGTGCAGTATATCAAGTTTTCCGCTGACTGCTGTGATTAAATTATCGTAAACAGATTCGCTGACATTATCAGGGAAAAGAGCGCTTGCACGAGCGGATGAATGGCCTCTAATTCTCGCGTTTATTACATCTTTTTTTACAGAACCAGAGTAGAGGCTTCTTAGTGTTGTTTTATGCGCGTCGAAACAGTTGTAAAACATAAGGTATGCTTGTTTTCGTAAATCGCGATCAGGGTTTTCCATGAAAACAGAATAGGTTGACTGTGTTAAAGGACGTTTGCCTTCGGGAGTGTCAACAGAGCCGAAGTTAAAATCAACATTTGTAAGAACAGAAAATGTGTCGCTAATTGCTCCTTCACCTTCCGAGTGAAGCGCCATGATTCTCTCTTCCTTGTCGCTTAAAATGTAAGGCTTATATCTGATTATCTTTTGAATGTAAACGCGGTAATCGCTTAATATATCTTCTTTAAGAAAAGTTTTTATATCATTTTCCGGAATCGCAAGAATTTCAGGATTTTCCCATGATGATGCGGCGGCAGCTTTTGCGCCTGCCATGGTTATTTTTCCAAGCATGGTTTGAGCCGCAGATGAACTTTCATCTTCTGATTGCCTAAGAAAAGCGTAAGAACCTAACTTTTCGCCGAGAATTCCTAAATCACGTGAATAATTCATATAATCGGCAAGATGGTTTGCGGATTTTGAAAGCGTACCTTGAAAAGAAATTATTTTATCAATCATTTTTTCAAATTCCGCAAGAGACTTATACCAGTCTTCGTCATTCGCGTAAAGCGTAGATAAATCCCATGTATCAGAAACCGCTGCTTCGTTTCTGAGAGGTATAGTCTGTCCGTTATTCGACATATCAGCTCCTGGTTTTTATTTCTGGCTCAACGCCGCTACCGCCGCGCCAAAAAGACTTGCCTGTTCAACAGGTGAAATAATATAAGGGCGCGGTTTATCCTTGTACAGCATCTGATGAAAATGAGATTCAAGAGCGCGGCGCATTCCTTTATAAATCATATATGTTGTTCCTTCTACCGCTATGCGAACAGGAGAATAAGGTTCGTAACTGTGATTGATACGTTGTATAATTGCGGCTAACACAGAAGCCGAGAAAAGAGCGCCGCGCTCTGTTATAATCGATGTAATATATTGAACAGCGGCAAGCGCATCGCTTTCGTTAGGAGCAAATAGCGAACCTAGCGGTCCTTGCGCGGAAAGCGGCGCATGGGTAAATTCATTTAAAAATCTTGTTTCTAAATGAGGCATCGACATAAGTTCATCCGATTTTTTAAATTGTATAACTTTATCTTTGATTGCCTGTTTAAGAATGTAATGGGTTAAAGGTCCAAGATATGCGCCAGCTGTCGCTTTTTCAAGATGATATCCTCCGGGATTTTTTGTTGTAATGTCATATTCTTTGTCAAGCTGACCGAGATATTTTACATCGAAATTTCCAGTTTCGCATACTATAATCTGTGGAGATGAACTTGAGTTAAATTTAATTTTTGGGATATTTGTTTCAGGATACGCGGTGTTAAAACCTGTACCAAGAATAAAACCGATAACAGGCCCCGCTTCCGCTTTAAAATCGTTCCGCGTTCGTGTTGCCTCTCCGTCAGGTGAAATTGTAACAATGCCAGAGAGCAGGGTAGCGACAGTGTCGTTTAACATTACAATTGGACCTGAATATTTAAAACCTTTTGCTGCAAGAGCGTCGCGAAGTCCTTTGCCGATTGCTTTTCCGATAACATCGGGAGCGTCGACTTCTTTGCTGAAACCAATTAAAATTCCATCCGCGTCGGACGTAATATCCATAGGATAAGAAAATGTAAAACCGATTCCTTCTATTTTTGCTTCTTTAAGAAGAGGAAGCGCTGCGTCGGCGATTGCATTAAAAAATTGTTCCGCAGTTACATTTCCGTTTGTTCCCGGCATCGGCGTTTTACTTGTACCATGCGAAATTGCTTCGCTGTTCTCGTTAAAATAAACAAGACTGGCGCGTAAATTTGTACCGCCTGCGTCAAGAGCAAGAACGGTTTTTCCGGGCGGGATATGAGTTACAGGCGTTATATATGACGGAATCATCGGAAGGCTGGAAGGAGATGCTTCATCCTTATCGGCGCTTAGTCCTTTTTCCATTTCATTTAAAACTTCTTTAATAAGCGCCTGCGGGTTTATACTGTCATAATGAAAACCGTAATGCCGCGCAAAATTTGATAACTCTTCAGGATTAAATTTACTCATAATTCCTCCTGTTAAGAGTATATCATGAAAACGCTCTTTGCCCTAGATTAAAATTATCTACTCTTTCGGTCATATCGACAGCATGGCCTGTTCGCAGGTAGTAAAGCCATACCCGGCATTGTTTTTTGTACGGAACAGCGAAAAGAGCGGAGATTGCGTGGAAATAACATGCCATTTGCGCCGTGTGTTCTGTAGGTACTTCCCTGTTATCGGTTTTAAAATCTACAATATGTATTGAATCATTGTCTTCAAAGAAAAGGTCTACAGTTCCGTTGATAAAAACTTCGTTGCCGATATTATTTTTAAAAAGCGTCCTGAATGAAAATTCGCTTTCTCTTAAACCCGCGCTTTCGGCTATCTTTCCGAGGGGAGAAGATACGAATCTGCGCGCCAGTTCATTGCCGGCTTCAAATAAAGCGTCCATTTCTTCAGGGCTTAATAAACCGGAAATATTCGCCGGTATTTCGGCTTCTTTTTTATTTAACAGAGCCTCAACACAAATATGCGCGATTGTTCCAAAACTGCCTGAGTTAAATTTATCCGCGCTGTCATCGCTGTTCTGTAAAAACCTGTCCAGCATGGAATCAACCCTATTAAAAATATCATCAGACGCTTTGCCGGAATAATCACTGTTAAATGATGTTGTTTTTAAAAGCGAATCTTCTTCGCTTCTTTTTAACGATACCGGTGTTACATGGTTGTCATGAAGAATAGGTGTTTTAATTATTTTTGCTTTTTCGTAAAAAGATTTGGTTCTTTTAATATATGTATTGATACCTTTTCTGTTATTTGTAAGAATTTCGCTGTTTTTTGTTTTTCTTTTAATATATTCTTCTGTGTATACAGGAATTTCTTCAAGAGAAAAAAAGTTTGATTCAGAGTCATTTATATTTTCATTGATATGCGATACTAATGACGGCAGTAAAATACCGAATAAAGTGTCATCATCGATAATCGAATCGCCTTCTATATAATTTTCCTTGCTTTCACATTTTGATTCAATATCGTATTTTAATAACTGCGGGAAACCTTTTATGTCTTTATTCTCTTTCATATCGAGAAATCCTGTTATATACAATTCATTTTTTGCCCTTGTCATTCCGACATAAAGAATACGGCGTAATTCGGCGGTTCTTTTTCTTCTTATTTCATTGCTTACCTGTTCCCAAAAATAGTTATTTCGTTTTTCAACAAATTGACGACATTCGTCGGGAGGCGGAGGGCTGAACACAATACCCGCTGTTTTAGAATTGTAAACAATGTCGCATCCTTCATTCCGGCTTTTTTTACCGCAGCAGCATAAAAAAACTACAGGAAACTCAAGTCCCTTACTTTTGTGTATAGTCATTAAATGAACCGCGCTGGGACGTTCAAGCGGAAGTGCCATATCAGATATAAATTGTCCTCCTTTGGCGCGTAACGCAATCATCGAATCTGTAAAAGAAGCAAGTCCCTGGTTTTCATCATCGGCTTTAACTGCAAGGCAAAAAAGATAATCGTACATCTCGCGATATGCTCTGGTATGAGGATGCCATTCTGTCTCGTAACGATAACCCCATTTATGCCACAGATCGCTTACAAGACCGCTTATACTTTTTTTGTCTATGTCAGATTTTATAGACGTATATATTTTCATTGCGTTTTCATATCTTGTTTTATCTTTGTTGTTAAGAAAATTTACAGGTAATGTATCAAAAGAGATTTGTTTTTTTTCGTTATCAAAGAAAAAAGACATGCATTTTACCGCGACCGGAAGTGAAAGACCCGCAAACGGGGATCTCAGCATTTCTGTGTATGCTGTCTTATCCATAGGATTGGAAGCAAGGCGAAGTACAGACAATATATCGTTTACAGGGCCTGCGAAAAATAAATTATTAATTCTTTCACAAGTATAGGGAATGTTTAAAAATCTTAAATGCTTTTCATAAAAATGCTGATATTTACTGTCACGAAGGAGGATTGCAATTTCTCCCGGATTGTATCCATTCCCTGTTTTTCCCTTTAATAGTTCATTTATTTTTTCTGCGGCGAAGCGAGCTTCGTTTTCATACTCTGATAATTGTATTTCGTCTTCTTTCGCTTCTGTTTTTTTATTAAGTATGCAGACGGACATTTTACCGTCATTGCCGCAGCCCGCTTCCAATGGCGTGTATCCTGCTTCGTAAATGGGAAGATTGTCAGGCGGAGCGAAAACAGAATAAAGGTTATGAAGCGCGTTTTTTCCCTTGGGATCGAATTTACTGCCGCCGAAAATCGCGTTAAAAGCGCCGATTAAACTTGGAGAAGAACGATAATTAATTTTTAACGGAAGATTTTCGCATTTTATTTCATCTTTTAATTTCCTAAAAACTGTAACATCCGCGCCTCTAAAAAAATAAATCGATTGCTTTTCATCGCCGACAAAAAATAATTTATCATCGCAGAGCCCGCTCGCGTCCGGTACTCCGTTACCGCAAATATCAGGCTTTTCAGATATTAAAAAAAGAATATCTTTCTGCAGTTCGTTATTATCCTGGAATTCATCGATCATTATGGCTTTAAACTCTTCTTTTTCGCTCTGTCTTATATCTTTTTGTTCGATTAAAATTGTTCTGGAAAGAACCGCGACGTCACGAAATGTTAAAACGCCTTCTGCTCTTTTTTTTGTTAAATACTGGCTTTGAAGCTCTGATAATAAAGACATAATCGAAATTATAAAACCGGACTGAAGGCAGGAAATGGCAAGCGATAAAAACTTTTTAAAAAGACTGCGAATCTCCAGTACATTATCTTTTACAGGATTGTCATGTTTTTTTCCGCTTCTAAGATTCAAGTTATGTGAATTATAACTGTCCAGATAACAAAGAAAATTTATTATGGTTTTTTGAACTTGATGAGCCTGCGCTTTTTCGATACATTCATCTTTTGGAAGGTTCAGAAGAAAATCAAAATATTCCTGTAAAATCGAAGGTTCCAAAATGTCTATATTATTTTTTAAAAATATTTCTATAATTGGAATAATATCCGGGAGAAGCTCAGGGTTCTGGGTAATATGATTATTAGTATCATCAAGAAGTTCTAACAGTTTATTGCGGTTAATGTCCCATTCATCGCGCAGAATAAGAAATTGTTTTTTAACATCGTCAGAAAAATCCGCCGGTTTGTCAATTTCGCAATAATTGAACAGTATATCGGCGAAAATATCGCTGACAATTGTCTGCGGCTGGTTATCGGAATATAATTTTTTTACTGCGGGATGATGACGGTGCGAGATAAAAAAAGGATATGAAATCTCTAAAGCAAGATCCCAACATCTTTTTTCATCGATTGTAAAGTCGGGGCTTATGCCGTAACGGGAAGAACATTGCTTGACAATGGATGAGCCGTAAGAATCAAGAGTTTGAATTCTTGCGTGTGTAAAATCATCAAGAGCTTCTTTTGCTCTGTCGCCTTTTATACCGGATTCATTTTCTGCGATTCGTGAAATAAGCGAATAAATTCTGTTATTCATTTCGACAGCGGCTTTTTTTGTAAATGTAAGAGTTAATATTTCATTTACTTTAAAACCTTTCTCAGTGAGTAACCATGTAAAACGATTAGCCAATACTCTGGTTTTGCCTGAACCTGCGCCGGCTGTAACGACAGCGTTTCCATTGTAAAATGCGGCTTTTTCCTGTTCATTATTTAAATCCCGGCTGTTTATCTTTCCATCCATCAATCTTTCCCCAATAAATAATTATTTTCACAATCGATAATATAAACTGTTCGGCATATTCGATTAAAATTGCAGTTATAACAATCATTTTTATCCTGCGGAAAAACCGATAAATTGCCTGTAGATATTTCGCGCGCGTATTGTTCTGCTTTATTTAAAAATTCATCTAATATTTTTTTATATAAAACACTGTCGCGTAATATTTGATCTTCCTGTTTTTTAGGAATTATTTTTTTATCGTATATATTACTGACAGTTCCGATAACTACTTCCGGTTTTAAATTTAAAACGCTGTAGAAGAGGGCAGTGTAAACTTTTATTTTATCCTTTTCTTGAGCAAGGGTTATATACATGGGAAGCTGGAAATCTTTAAGAGGATTATCGTCTTGCGCGGAGTAATCCACTCTTTTCGGCATTGATTTTCTTTTAAAATCTACAATAATATATTTTTCCGTACCATCTGAAATCTCTTTTAATATACAGTCAACATAACCGTTTAAAAGATAAGAATCTTTTTGGATTGTGTAATAACTTTCGCTTCCTGTTACATAACAGCCGGCAAAGAAAGATAAAAAATACGCAAGGCATTTTTCCAAATGATAATAAAAATCTTCTTTTCCTGCCTGAAGCAGTCTGGTTGTAAGAGAGCTTATTTTTTTTAATATTTCTCCATCAATAACAGGAAAATCATTAAAAACAGAATCAATACTTTCTTTAAGAATATCTTTATAGGACGACGGTAATTCCAAATCAGTTTTACCTTGAACAGGTTTGCCTAATGCCTCTCCTTTTTCTTTTAATTTTACAAAAAATTTATTAATTACAGCATGATATACAGAGCCAGAAATATTTTCCGCCATCATACTCGTTTCCATCTGAATACTTTGAAGCGAAAAAACGTTTTGAAAAAGCCATTTTAGCGAACATTGAAAAAAATCGCGAAGGGAAGACGCCGAAACTCTGATTTTTCCGTCTTTCTTGTATTTATCGCTAATAATATTTTTAATTTCATCTTCAGATTCGAAAAACCGCAATTTTTCATTGTCATCCTGAAAATCATCATTTAATTCATTTGAATCATACGAATGTCTGTTTTTCCATTCTGTAAAACCGTTTATCTGATTTTCATGAAGGTATTGCGGTTGTATTTCTTTTAAATTTTCCAAATCGTAATAGTCATTATAAAATTTTCCTTCCATTCCGTTTTCACCTGCGTAACGCTGTCTTGGCTTGGAAGGAGCTCTTGTTTTGGGATGGGGTATAGCGTAATTTGAAAATGTATGTTCACTGCAGAAGAAAGCGGAATTTTTTATGGAATTATATTTGTGCATATTGATAAACGCATCTGAAGCGTCTTCGTCCCTGATTCCGAGTTCTTCGCGTTTTTTCTTTGAAAGAAAACCAAGTTTTGAATAGATAAGGCTTAATTTTTCATGTCCTGCTCCAAGAATTATATGGCAGTTGAAAGGAGCGGCGGCGGCTGTTTTATAAGGAAGAATCGCGACGCCTGTCGTTTCAGGTTTTGGAAGATAAAATACTTCGTTTAGATAATCTGTAAAAAATAAAAAAGGATCAAAAGCCTGAACATCCGGGAAACTTTTTTCCAATTCTACGAGTTCCATTAATTCTTTGATACAGCGGGAAAGAACATTGTTTGTCTCTTTGCTAAATTCGTCAATATTAAAAAATTGGCTTCGAAAAATAAAATATTGTTTTCGCAATTCCGCGAATGTTCCGGCGTTACGAAAAGAGCGTAATCTTCTTTTTAATTCCATAAAAAAATCGCGTACTTTATTATCATAATAATTAACAGGTTTTTTAAATGCGTCTTCCCATACATTGATATGCTCTTCTTTACCGTCCTGTACTTCGATCCATGAATAAAGGCAGTTATTTTCCATCCCAAATTGGATCAGTTTTCCAATTTCTGACGCATTCTTCCATGTAAGACTTTTATTCATAACAAGAGAAACAAGCGATGAAAAAGAAAAATCACTGCCGCAGCAGTCAAGAATCGCGCGGAAAAGTGTTCCAGCAGGATAATTCGTAAGCGCCTTGCTGATACGTTTAACGTACGGAATATTTCTGTTTGAAAATTCACGAAGCGCATAAGGTTCGTAATTCTCCGGGTCAGCAAGGCAGACCGCGATTGAATCCCAGCTTATACCCTGTTCATTGAGAGCGCGGATATAAAGAGACGCTTCAGTTATTTCGCTTCTGGAATTGGTGTAAAAAAAGGCATCGCAGTTATTTTCGAATTCTTCAGGTACATCGATTATTTTTACATGTTCGCTTTGTGTTAATAATTCTTTATACTCGCTGTAATCGGAGAGCGAATCAGGAAAAAATAAAAAGCAGTCTTTACCTTCGTTATTAAAAGGCGGAGTCTCCCATGCAGGCTCAAAAAGCCCGTGATCCTTCAGGAACTGCGCATAACGCAAGGCGATAGTATACATATCAATATCTTCATTTACAAAATGTAAAGCGGCTTTTTGCGCTTCATCGCTTAGAAAATCAGCATTTAAACCAGTCTTTTTTTTAAACCATGAGCCAAGCTGTGGTAAAATGACAGTCAGCCATGACGAAAACTGCGCCGCCTGCTGCGCCCATTCGGGCAGGATCAACGAAATAAAAACAGGTGTTCCCAGAGCGGCTTTTTCGCCGTTTTCTCTTACAAGCCGGTCAACAAAGATTTTTCTAAGCGCCGAAGGAATACTTTTTTTGTTTTGAACTTTGGATTTTATCGAATTTGATTTAAAATCATCCCATGCGATAAATTTTTCTATCGCAATTGAAATATTTTCCTTTTCTTTGGACATTAATCGCAGGAGATGATCCGCCCACATGGAAGATGATATTTCTGTCGGGAATATGAATAATGAATTGGGGTTTGCGATGTTGTTCAAAAGGATTGATTCTACAAGATTCATGTGCAGACAGTTTAGCATAATTGTCTTAATTAGTATATATTAACTTTCCAATTCATGTTCAGTTTTTTCTTCGTCCGGTATAAAGTGTAAGTTGTAGAGCATTACTGTTGAATTCTCATTATGGAGAGCGGTAATCATACCGTTAATATGCCCGTACGGAATAACCCATGTTCTCAATCTTCCGTCATCTCTGATATTGCCGGGTGCGCCGAATTGTTCTGTTACTTTGATAACGATATTTCTGTATATATTTTCATTGCCGTCAATTATTGCGTACGCTTTTATTAAATTATCAAGTAAAAATTCAAAAAGAATAACACATGAATATCCTAAATGCTCACCTAAAAATGAAATTGAATCTTTGGATTGTTCTATTACATAGCCGTCGTTTAACAATTTATCAACTACTATATCCCGTTTTTCAAGCCAGCCAAAATCATGAAATCCTTTTAATAAATCTAATTTGTCGGTTATAACGGATATATCTTGCGCGTAGAGAATTGAACACGATAATAGCAGTAAGATAAACGCCGGCTTGCGCACAATTACTCCTTCAAATACTGTTAATCTAATTTAATATAATACTTAATCCTAATAGCCTTATAAGCAGGTTGTCAAGATTAATTTTACATGCTTTCTTAACGGTGGCGGACTTAACCCAAAATCCGTTCCCTGTAAGCCTTTCCGATTCTCTTTAAACTTTTGATAACGCTTTCTCCGTCTTTCGTCTGTTGTTTTAAATCGATTGTAAACTGATTCATTGAAAAATGCCTGTAAAAAAAAACCTGTTTATACATTTCTTCTCTGATTGCATATAATTCTTTTAATTTTTCTGTATATGTTTCAAAAATACCGCCTTTACGCATCTCGGAATAGCCGATAATCCAAACAGAGCAATCCAGCGCCTCTTGAAAATTTATTAATAAAGACGCCATAAAATCCTGGGATTTGTTCAAAGCCTCAGAAAGCAATCCTTTATCAGCCTCTTCGCGATCTTTGCATCTCTGCGTCTTCACGGGAACTTTTTGAGGACAGTCCATCATGCAAAGTTCTTTCAACTCAACAGTACGAGGCGAATGAATCGGAGTTTTATTTAAAATTATCACATTCTTTAAGAAATCTATCCCAAGCGACGGATTATCGCGGAAAAATTTCTGAGCTATTTTTCCTGAAGGTCCCACAAGATAACGCCTGTTTTCCGATGCTTGCTCCCGTCTTCCCGGGTTATCCGCGACTAAAATCATTTTAATTTCATCGTTAATTGTTATGTCGTCTAACGCGGTGTTGTATACAACGGGCGTTTCTATAATATAGGACGCGTTTTTTGAACCGGAACGGTTGTCCGCAAATTTTTGCTGAATGTCTTTCAATTTTGGAAGCGAAGCGGAAAGTTCTTCTACTTGATTACGAAATTTTTCCCGCGTTTTTTTAAATTTATTCCAGGCATTTTGCTCCAAGTATTATTACTTACCTCTTGAAGCGATTTCAAGCGTCAGTTCGATTTCGCCGATAGAGCGTTTCATGGCATTTGCGATTTGTTCAACCGTCCAGCCTTTTGCGCGCAGTCTTAAAATGTTTTCTTGTTCCTGCGGCGCAGGGGCGTTCTTGCTTGCGGGTTCTGTTTTACCCGTTTCCTTGTCTAATAATGATTTAAACAGCGTCACATGCGCCCTTGCATCATCGTCCAGCGCTTTTAATTCAGTTTCTGTGCGCGCAAGCCATTCGCGCGCTTTGTCCATCTCCACAATGCGTTCTTCAATCTGCGCAAGAGATTCATCAAGCGAAGCGATTTTTTCCACTGTGTTAGTCGCCTTTTCATTTTGCGACGCTAATATTTCTATCGAATCCTGAAGTTTTGTAAATTGATTTGATATGGCGTTAATGGTATTTTGCGCGTCTTTAATCGCGGCTTCTGTTTTTTGAAGCGATTTAAAGTTGCGGTCGATTCCTTCATTGGTCTGGTCAAGAACCTCGCCTTTCTTTTCGACACGCTGGTATTTATCGTCAGTTTCTTTAATTGAATCTTCCAGTTTGCGAATTTGAACTTGTACAGCCTGAAGAATATCATCCGAAGAAGAAACCTGATCAAGTTTTTCCTTGACTGACTGGGAAGATTTAACCAGGTTGTTAAAGTTTTCTTCCATCTTTTCTATGCGGCTCTGTTCGGTGAGGAAACGGGTCATTTTATTATTGATTTCATCTTCAATCCGCCTTACGTTGGTTAACTTGGCTTCAAGCTGGATGATTTCATTCTTTCTCTGCTCAAGTCTGTCAAGGTCCGCGTTAGTTTCTTCTATACTCTTATCCAGATCTTTTTTAAGTATACCTGTTTGCTCGAATATTTTTTTCTGAACGCCCAGCTCTTTTCTGATATCATCAACGCTCTGCCGGAATTGAGCTATACGATCCTCGTTTTCGGCTTCTGTTTCTCTTGAATGACGGCGAAGTTCTTCCAGAGAAGCGTCCATTTCGCGTATTCTAGTGTTGTACAGGCTTTGCCATTCGTCCATTGACTGTTTCGCATCACGAGCTGTTTCTTCAAGACCTGAGTACGAGGTTTTGGAATGTTCGGATATATCTTCGATTTCTTTTTCAAGTTCTCGTTGTTTCAGACGCAGCGTTTCCTGTACCGAAATTTGGTATTGGCCGACCTGCGCTTCCAGTTCGTTCTCCGCCGAGACGCGAATTTCTGACATGTCTTTTTTAATTCGTTCTGCAAAAGATATGCGTGTTTCGTCTGCGGTATGAATGTCCTTTCTTATGCCTTCTTCAAAAACGGACGCTTCCTGTTTAAGTTTTTCAAGATCGGATGTAAGGCGTTCTCCTAAAGCGGAAATATTCTTCTTGTGATCAGAAGTTATGCGCTCTTCCGATGATTTCCATTCGTGCGCGATTTTATCGCCTGTACTTTCAAGGCGTTTTTCAAGACCGTCCTGCCAGTCGGCGATTTGCCTTCCCACTTCGGACGCTCGTTTTCCAAGTTCCGCTGTGAAATTATTTTCAAATTCGACAAGTTTATCAGAAACATTGTCGTAAGCTTGTTTTCTGATACTGTTAAGTTCCTTGTCCATTTCTTCAAGTTCTTTACGAAGAGATTGAGCCTGAACGTCAAAAGCCGACGCCGCGCTTTGCATTTTGGTATTCGATTCTTTTTCGTATTCTGAAAATTCGTTATTAACCCTGGCGATAGAGTCTTTCATGGACACGCGAAGCTCGCTTTCAAGTTTTCCGGCTTCATCAGCCAGATTTGTAAGCTGTCTTATAGCTTCAGCATGGCTCTTGCTGTAATCATCAAGACGTTTTTCGTTAGACGAAATGATGTCCTGTTCAGTATCCCTGCAAAGTATTTTCCATGATTCAATATGGGAACTGAGAGCGCCGGTGATGTCGCTTTCCTGATTCGCGACCGCCGCGTCAGATTTTTCCTTGATATCTTTCAAAGCCGCTTCAAGCCGATCGTGCTGAATTTGAATCGCAGAGGTGGTTTTTTCGTTTAACTCGTTTATGGCGGCGGATAACACATTTTGCTGGGTGTTAGCAGCGGCGTTTGTCTTTTCGTTTATATCTTTAAGCGATGATGTAAGTTCGTTTTGCTGCGATTGAACGGCAGCAGCCGATCTTTCTTTAATATCCTTAAGCGCGGAAGAAAGTTCGCTTTGTTGTTTCTGGATAGAAGATTCGGAGGTTTCTTTAAGTTCTTTTAGTGACGTAAGAATTTCGTTTTGCTGACGCTGTATGGAAGATGAAGAATTCTCATTAATCGCTTTAAGAGATGAAGAAATTTCATTCTGTTGTTGTAAAATTGAAGTTGACGAGTATTCTTTAATATCTTTAAGCGAGGTTGAAATTTCATTTCGCTGTTGTTCGATGGAAGATGTTGAATTTTCTTTGATATCTTTGAGAGCGGAGAAAATTTCATTTTGTTGCTGTTCGATAGAAATTGCTGAGTTTTCTTTAATATCTTTAAGCACCGCAGAAATTTCATTTCGTTGCTGTTCGATAGAAATTGCCGAGTTTTCTTTAATATCTTTAAGCGCCGCAGAAATTTCGTTTTGCTGCTGTTCGACGGAAGATAAGGAATTTTCTTTAATATCTTTGAGAGCGGAGGAAATTTCATTCCGCTGCTGTTGAATCGAAGACGATGAATATTCTTTAATGCCATTAAGCGCCGCAGAGATTTCGTTTTGCTGCTGTTGAATCGAAGACGATGAATATTCTTTAATGCCATTAAGCGCCGCAGAAATTTCGTTTCGCTGCTGTTGAATCGAAGATGACGAGTATTCCTTAATTTCTTTAAGCGAAGTTGAAATTTCATTTCGCTGCTGTTCGATGGAAGATGCTGAGTTTTCTTTAAAATCATTAAGCGTTGCGGAAATCTCGTTCTCCTGCAGGCGGATGGACGATTCAGCTTTTTCTTTTAGCTCTTTTAATACGGAATAAAGTTCTTCTTGATGTTGTTTAACCGCGCTGTCGGATTTTTCTTTCACCGCCGATAAAAGCGCGTTCACTTCATCCTGCTGTTGTTTGACAGCGGCGCCTGATTTTTCGCGTAACTCGCCAAGTATTGCTCCAAGCTCTTCCTGCTGTTGTTTCTGAAGATTCTTCGACTGAGATTGTAGTTCCGAAAGAGAAGTGTTAAGCCTTGTTATTACATCGCTTGTTTCCTGCTGTTGAGTTTTTAAAGCCGAGTTTGATTTTTCTTTAAGTTCCGTCAATGTTGAACCTATTTCTTTTTGATGCTGTTTTATAGCTGCATCAAGATCGTCATGCTGTTGTCTAAGAGCGGTTTGGGATTTATTTCTTAAGTCTATAATCGCCTGATTAAGTTCTGATTTTGATGTGGCAAGGCTTATATCAAGATCTTTTCGCTGTTTCTCCGCCGATTTTTTATGTTCAAGGAAATTTTGCTTCCAGTCATTCTGTTGCTGTAATAACGACGCGTTGATTGTATCTCTTTCTCTTGTTATCGAACTGTTCACTTCTTCCTGCTGGCGCGCAAGAGCGGAAATAATTTCTTCTCTTTGTTTTTTAGCCATGCTGTCAAGATCGGAAGATCCTTTTATCCATTCCTGATGAAAATTTTTCTGTTTTGCGCTAATATCAAGAATTTCCGCAGTCCATTTTTCATTAATGTTTTTTAATTTTTCATTTATGGCGCCATGTTCGTTTTTAAGAGTGTCCTGGGCGGTTTTAATTTTTTCTTCAAAGAACGTTTTTATCTGATTCACTCTCTCCTGAGCCTGTTCGCGTAACTTAACAAGAGCCGCCTCTTCCATCTTGTCAGCGCGTTTGCCAGCGTTTTCTAGAACGTCTTTAGAGATTTTTTTAAGCTGTTCAATATCGTGATTCAGGTTTGTTTCACGTTCGTGTTCAACTTTAATTACCGCTTCGCGGTGTTCTTCGATCTTTCGTTCTATAACGTGAGCTGTGGTTTCAAAATCTTCTACAGTCGATCTTACCGATTCAAGCACATCCTGCGCGGCATGTTCCATCGCCTCGGAATTTTTTCTTTCAAGACGCTCTTCGGTTTCTTTAAGGTTTCTTTCCGCAAGTTCCAAAGCTTTTTCTACCTGTTCAAATTTTTCCCGTGCTTCGGTTACGCGCTTTCCTGTGTTTTCTACAAATGCCGATTCATCTTTGATGCGGTTTAAGTTTTCCTGAACCCTGTCTGTCATTCCAAACAGTTCGTCAAGAGATGATTCAAATTTATGTATATGTTCTTCTATTCTGGCGATAGTTTCTGATTTTTTCGCAAGTTCTTCTTCGTTCAATTTCTGTATGTTTTTCATTAACTGGGCGGCGGCTTTTTTCTCGACATCTAAATCAATGCCGAAATTCTTTACTTCCATGCTCTTTTCGTCAGAATAAGCGGCGATTTCTTCCATGCATTGTTTTGTGTATTTTTTTATTTTATCCAAAGAACGGTTGCTTTTATCGGCAAGCCTGTAAAGAATGAGAGCGCAAGCGACTATACCAAGCGTTATTATATTACCAACAGTAAAAATCATCAGTATTATTATCCCTCCCCGAATAATACTTCGAACTATTTTAGCATAAAATCATATAAATGGCGATAGTTATGGAAGGAAAAATCAGGTTTTGGTTCTTTTTTTTTGCCTGAAACAAGCCTGTTTTTAATCCATGCCGTTTTCATACCGGCGCCTGCCGCTCCCGCGATGTCATACGGATGGCTGTTCCCGACATACATAATATTTTCCGCCTGAAGATTCATCGCATCCGCCATTTCACTGAAAGACAGCGGATGAGGTTTTAACGCTCCCGAATGTTCGGAACACAGCACCGCGTCCCAAAAACCTGAAATATTAAGATATTCAAGCTTTACTTCGGGCGGAAAATCAGATAAAAGCCCCAGTTTATAACCTGCTTTTTTTAATTCTTCCAGAGTTTCAATCACATACTTGTGCAATTTAATTTTTTTAAACAAAGGTTCCCAACCCTTGTAGATCAAGCTGTCGATTTTATTTTTTAAAGGTCCTGCCGGAACTTTCAGTATTTCTGCAACGATTTCAGCCTGATGTTCATAAAAGCAATCACGGCAGGGCATATTTTTTTTCTGCTCTTCGCGGATAATATTTCTCGCTTTCCCGAAAGCGGATAACAGGCGCCATTCTTTAAATATAAAGGGAATAAGTCTTACATTAAGCCGATAGTTCGGATAGAGAGTCCCATCCAAGTCGAACGCTATACCCTTAATCCCTTCCTGCATATGGTGAATTATATATATTATGGAAAAATGTTTCTACTGTTTAAATGTTAATTTTAAGGATCAAACCTGTCAGAAACCGGTATTTTAACAAGATTAACATGGTGTCCCGGATACCTGTTTCTGAAAGCGTTGAACGATGTTTCCGCAGCGCTCTCGAACACAACAATTCTGAAGTTGCCGTATTCATCAAAATAAGGAATAAGAGCCGCGATATGGTAATACTGTCTAAGTCTCGGTGTTCCGCGAACCGAAGATGGAGTGCTGATCTCCGTGCTTACAGCCGCAAGATAGAAACTGTAGGGTTCGTCAATCGCGAGAGTGTAGAGCAGGGGATGAAGCCCCTGTATGCCGTATCCCGCTTCGGGCAGAAAGCCGGGGTAGGAATTAGCGACAAATGTTCTGTTTTCGTTGACGATCAAACTGGAAAAATTATTAACGCGTATTTCGAATTCAGCAAGATCGCGGTATGACGCAGAGCGGAGGGTTCCGTTTGCTTCCGCCGCCAGATTCCTGATCCAATCGAGACCGAAAAACACATCGCGCCTTTCTTCCCAATTAACCGTAAACGAAGAACCGCGTACTCCGAACGGCGCTTTAAGCGGTTCAATCGCAAGTCTGTTTCCGGTAACAGGGCGAAGCAAGCCGTCTATCAGCCACTTGGAAAAACCAGAGCAGTTAAGCCCCGGGCGGTTAGGGCTTTGCGCCTGTAAGGTTTCGATAAAAACATAATTGCCGTTTTCGTCGATGGCGCCGTCATCCGCGAAGCGCAGAGCGCCCATACGCGATCGAATCTGTTCTATCATCTTTCGGCTGTCCGTGTAATTGTACGGCTGGACTTCAAAGTAATGTAACGGATGTTTACTTTCTACAAGGCTCAGGATGTCATTTAACTGCATTGTATATATACGCTCAAAAGGAACCGCGACAGGTATTGAACGGGAGATGTAAGCGCCGTAAATAACCACGTCCATCTGGCTTTTTTCTCTGTCAAATGGTTTAAATTGAATATGTGTATTTTGATCGCTTCTGGGGAAAAATCTGATAAGCGTGCCCGCGCCTGTATCTTTGCGCCGGGTTATCATCCATGAACCTTGAGCCCAGCCCGGAAATTCCCTTGTCCCCCTGCGGTTATCGACACTGGTTCCGCGTATTAATTCGCGCGAAAAAAGCACCATAAATTCTTCCCGCCCTTCAACCGCGCTGACAAGAACTCTTTCTCCGTTTTCTAAAACTTCTGTTCTTGCTCTCTGCGAAAGCACTCTGCCGGGAGCCTCTGTTATCCATGCGTCTTTCATCCTGTTTCTCAACAGGGAATCATCGGATATTCGGGAGACAGGCAGATCAAAGCCAAAAACTACGGAAATATTAGATATTACTAATAAAATCGTTAATATTATAGGCATAACTCTTCTATTATCGGCAAATTATCTGTATAATAAATGTTATAAATGTATCTAAGCATACAGTTATGAAGGAGTTATTGTGAGATTGTATAGCCGTGGGCAGGTGCTTTTCTTTTCACTTCTAAGCGCGGTAATTGTCGTCCTTTTTGCTTTTGGGTTTGGTGTTATAAAACCGATGTTCCTGAGAGCCAAGTCCGCGTCCGACATCGCGTTAATACAGAGCCAGGACGATAAGAACGACGAATTCAAGCTGTTGCAGTCTGACTATATGATTTTAAATACTTCCGATGATCTCGCGCAGTATTCGGAAGACGAGCGCGTTAATATCGCTATATATGAAAAATTGAATTCTGCGGTCGTCAATATTACGACAGAGACAATGGCAATAAATTGGTTTTTGGAGCCGGTTCCGCAGGAAGGCAGTTCGGGATCAGGATCGATTATCGATAGAAGAGGCTATATTCTGACCAATTATCATGTGATTCAGAATGCGCATAGGGTTTTTGTCAATTTAGCTGACAGTTCTCAGTACGAAGGGACTGTGGTCGGCGTAGACCCTGAAAATGATATCGCTGTTTTAAAAATAGATCCTGTTTCGGGGACCGCATTACAGACAATTAATTACGGTGATTCCGACGGTCTCAGAGTCGGGCAAAAAGTTCTTGCAATCGGTAATCCTTTCGCCCTTGAGCGCACTTTAACAGTGGGGATTGTTTCAGGTCTCGGACGGCCGATTCAAACTTCGCGTAACCGTATAATCCGCGATATGATTCAAACTGACGCGTCTATTAATCCCGGCAATTCCGGCGGTCCGCTTTTGGATACCCAGGGCAGAATGATCGGGATCAATACAATGATTTATTCGCCGTCAGGCGGTTCTGTCGGTATTGGTTTTGCTGTTCCTGTAAATACCGCAAGGCGTGTTGTAAATGAAATCATGCAGTTTGGAAAAGTCCGCAGGGGCTGGATCGACGCGACCGTCGTTCAGATTTTTCCAAGTCTCGTCCGTTACGCGAAACTTCCTGTCGATGCGGGGCTTCTTATTTCCCGTACCCGAAAAGGCGGCCTTGCCGAAAGAGCGGGGCTCAGGCAGGGCTCTGATCCTGTACAGTACGGCAGAAGCGTAATTTACCTTGGCGGAGATATTATTACTTCTGTAAACGGATTAAAAACAAATACTCTTGCCGATCTTTACGCTTCGCTTGAAGCATGCAAACCCGGAGACACTGTTAATGTCGAGATTATCCGCGGCGGACAGACCAGCGTATTGCAGATAACGCTTGCGGATCGCGAAGAGGTAATGAACTAACCTTTAATGAATTAATCCGATTCCCAAACCGGCATACCAGCTTAGACCGGCTGAGTTAATAATTCCGCCGTGTAATGTGATAACGATATTTGACTGCGGCGGGATGATGTGAACCTCCGCGCCCGCAAGTAATTTGAATTTATTTTCTTTAAACTCAATTTCGCCGCGCGCTGAAACGCCGGCTGTTATCAGGTTTCTACGGTAGAGGACGCCTGCGCCAAGGTGCAGTTCGGGTATGGCGCTTTCAGGTCCGCGCCAGAATGCCGAGGGGCAGAATGCGATTGAAAAATCTGACAGTTCCAGAGAAAGAGGCGCGTAAACGCCGACACCCTTTCCGTTGCTTAACCTGTATTCGCCGGTTTCGCTTGACCATGCGTAGGAAACGCTTGCAGATAACGCAAGGGGGAAATTATTGCCGTCTAAAAAGTTGTATTTTGCGGAACCTGAGATACCCCAACCCGTTCTGGTATTGTCAGGAATTAAATTAAAAACCGTTGTTATTTCAAAACTGTTAACAGGCGAATACCTTATGTTGATTTTAAAAGGGAAATTAAAAGAACCAAATATGGTACCTGCGTTAAATTGAAAACTACCTCTTGGCAGGGTGTGCGGCATGGGAACAAATGAAAGACCCGCAACCGGACATTCAAGCGACAGCGGAAAAATATTAATTGAATAATTTATTTCTGTTTCAAGTTTTAATGAATGGGTTTCTCCCTTTGCATCCTGAGCTTCTATAACAACTGTGTAGAGTCCCTGCGGCATAACATTGCCGTCCGGGTCTTTGCCGTCCCATGATGCCTGTTGAATCCATGTATCAAATTGACCTAATTGTTTTTTATAAACTTCATTTCCGTTTGAATTATAAATTATGATAGAACCTTGTCCGTGAGCCGAAACTTCAAAACGATATTCGGCGCTGTTAAAACTCTTTGAGTTTACCGGATTAAAACGTTTTCGGCTTTGAGAAGCATTTTCCATTTTAAATTCCGCGGGCTTCATTATAATAATTTCTTCGACAGGTTTTTTGTCTCTTACAAATACCGCTATTGATTCATCTTCCCAGCCAAAAGCGCGCGCCCGAATTACATGCCGGTGATTTAATGACAAATTTAAAAGAGCTTTGTTGTCATGTGACAGAGGCACAACAGACAGAGAGTTATCCTGACCTGCGGAAAAAAGCTGGGGAACAAACGGGAGATCGACCGGGCTGTCCTGCGCTTTTTGAACAGAAATATATGCAATTCCGCGCACCGGTTCCATTTCCACGGTAATTATTAATAGGCTGTCTTCACGCAGAATGACGTTAAAGACACGATCTTCGTATTCTTCTTTTATTATCTCGATTCTGTATCTTCCCGGCTGCAGGTTATCGATATGGAGAGGGGTAGAGCCGTATTCCGCGCCGTCAATGTAAACTTTAGCCGCTAAAGGATTTGTATGTATTTCAAGTCCTTTACCGGCGACTTCTTCAAACTTGTCTCTGTCATTCGCCCAAAGACGGGGAGAAAAAAGAAAGAGGAAGATTAAAACCGTAAACAAAAAGCGCGGTTTTCGCATCAATTTATTATAATATTAATTATAATAATCATTCAACCTTCCTTCAGCCTGCCGTTTTCCCGAAAACTCCACCATGATTTCTCCGAGAAAATTATATGATCTACAAAATGAAGACCGATTATTTTTGCGGCGGATGAAAGCCGTTCTGTGATTTCATCGTCTTCCGGCGAACTTTCTAAAATACCCGACGGATGGTTATGCGCAACGCAAAAAGCCGCCGCTCTGTCCTGAATAAGGTCTGCGAAAACCTCGCGAGGATGGATAATGGTTTTGTTAACAAGACCGATGGTTACGATTCGCACCGCCAGAACTTCATGCGCGCCGTTCAATGAAAGACTGATAAACCTTTCCTGCTTGCGGTCGGCGTAATGGCGTACCAGCGTGAAAATATCGACAGGCTGTTTGATGCGCGTTTGCAGCGAGCCGTAACGTCTCCTTCCAAACTCCAGCATTGCCGCAACGGCGCATGCCTTGGATTGTCCAAGCCCGTGTAAAAGCGATATTTCTTTTACGGAAGGAATATCGTTGTTTTTGTCCAGATATTTACACAGATCATTCGCGAGAGTTTTTACGTTTTTTCCTTGAACGCCGGTATTTAAAATTATCGCCAGCAGCTCGCTGTCGGAAAGAGAACCCGGCCCGCAAGCTAACATTTTTTCGCGCGGCCGCTGTTCAGGCGGCATGTTTTCGAATGTTTTTTTCATATACTTATATGGCGCGCACCTGTTAAAAAGCTTGCCCAAAATAAAAAAAATTAAGAAGGTGACTGACACCTCTTAAAAATTTCCCAAACAGCGTAACAAAGCAAAAAAGGTGTCAGTCACCTAAGAATTTCCCAAACAGCGTAATAAAGTAAAAAAGGTGCTGACACCTTTTTTACCGATAATCAAATATGAAAAAGTTTTTTTTACTATTGGCAGCTGTTTTCTGCTTGTTGTTGTTGATTATTTCCTGTGCCTCCAGCGAGTCCGCACGTGCGAAGCTTCCAGATACCGGGTTTGGTAAAATACCTGATACAGCGCCCGATTTAATAATCGAAAAACCCGAGCCGCCTGTTAATATCATGGGGAGCGGAAGAGCAGCAGCAGAAAAATTGGCTCTTTTTCTTTTGCAAAACAATCCGCAGGCGGACAAAAATTTTGTTAATTCTCTTGCCGGTTTTTACATACAGGAAGCCGCTTTTGAAGGCGTTAATCATGATGTCGCCTTCGCCCAGATGTGCCTTGAGACAGGTTTCCTGCGTTTCGGCGGCGATGTTAAACCCGAACAGTATAATTTTTGCGGACTTGGCGCTGTCGGCGGCGGAGATCCGGGGCTGTCGTTTCCTGAGCCGCGTATCGGCGTGCGCGCGCAAATCCAGCATTTAAAAGCTTATGCCAGCGAAGAGCCGTTAAAAGGCGAGAATGTCGATCCGCGTTTCAAATATGTGCGCAGGGGTGTCAGTCCTGCGATCGAAGGTCTCGCAGGTACATGGGCGACGGACAGACAGTACGCTGTAAAAATAAACGGGATATTACAGCGGCTTTATGATTTTTCGTTTTAACGTAAATTTTTTATTTTAATTTTCCGCGATACTGGTTTACATCTAATGAGTCTAAGCGTTTTCTGTGTACAATAAGTCTTTTGGAAAAATCTTCAAAGTCTTTATTATTTTCGGGAGTCCAGACAGCTTCGGCTAATGCGCATAACCGCGGAAAAAGCATGTACTCCGCGATTTTTCCGGCGTAGATAACTTCTGAAAATAAAGTGCAGTGTCCTCCCAAAATGTTGGACGCATCTTCTTTTGATATATTCTCAGGCGCCGCTTTCATTGAGTAGGTGTCGAATACCGACGCGGTTCCCAATGTTCTTCCGATTTCTTCGGCTTCTGGTGAATGTTTGTAATCAAGGTAACATCCTTCTGTGTTAGGTGACATTATTACCTTGTGACCCAGTTTGGCTGCTTTTAAGCCGGCTTCGCTTCCGCGCCATGACATTATTACAGTATCTTTGGGCAGTTTAAATTTTGGAGAATCTTCAAGCACTTCGTCCCAGCCGACTGCGGTTTTTCCGCGTTCTTTAAGCATTTGCGCAAGCCTGTATGTTATCCAGCTTTGTAATTCGTTTATTTTTTCAAGGTTAAGCTCTTTTAATTTTTTTTGACACTTGGGGCAATTCTGCCAGCGGTTGAATAGAACTTCATCGCCGCCGATGTGAACCCACTTTGAAGGAAAAAGATTGACAAGAGTGTCAAAGATTTTTTCGATCATGTCAAAAATCTGATCGTTTCCGGCACAAAGCGCGTCTTCAAAAATGCCGAATCTGTCTTCCACGCGGTAAGGTCCTCCCGAGCAGCCGAGCCCCGGATAACTTGCGAGAATCGCGCTTGCGTGTCCGGGAAGATCGACTTCGGGGATAACTTCGATGTAACGCGAAGACGCATATTCTACAACGCTTTTAATTTCTTCTTCCGTGTAGAAACCTTCAGTATACGTCGGGAACGGGAACCTGTTATCCAGTCTGCGCGAGCCGATTTCTGTGAGCAAGGGGTACTCTTTTACAGGAAGCCTCCAGCCCTGATCGTCTGTCAGATGCCAATGGAATCGGTTGATGTGATGCAGGGAAAGTAAGTCCAGCAATTTTTTTATAAATGAAACCGAATAAAAATAACGGGAGCAGTCAAGCATGAAGCCGCGCCATGAAAAACGCGGGTAATCGATTATTTCCGCGCAGGGCAGGGTGAGGCAGCCGTCATTATAATTAGACAGCAATAACTGGCGGAATGTTTCTTCCGCATTGTGAATACCCGCAGGGGAAGGCGCTTGCGCTGTTATGTTGTCTTTAGAAATAATAAGCCTGTAGCCGTCCTGCGCGGCGGATGTGTCGATCATACCATCTTCATGGATTTTAACTTCTTTTTTAATCAAAGAAGGTTTCTCTTTTGATGAAAAAACACCTTCCGCGTAATTTATTTTTACCGGTTTCGGTATAATCGAAAGTTCCATCAAAAATATTCCGTTACATGCTGAGGGCGCTGTGTGAATACGCGCCTTAAAGTTTTTTCATTGCCATATACTTCCAAACCTTCCTGCCGCGAATAAAGCGCGTTATCAAGAGTTCTGTAGCCTGTAACAAGCTGGCTCAGAGTTTGAATGTCGCAGCAAATATCCTCGTCTTTTTGGGTTGGTGAAACTTTGGTTCCGTCAGGACCGAATTGAACGTGGTACTTACCGGTGTTAGCCGAAATGTTTTCGTCCTGTACTTCGATAATATATTCGCCTTCACCCTCCGGGCGGCGCATCAGTTCGAGCGCTTTTTTCACATTGACAACCCTTGTCATATCCCTCGGTTTGAATTCTGTTTCTACAGACCATGCGTCGCCGATAAAATCGAACGGGTCGATAAATGTCGGCATCATCCATTTAAAATTTTCAAACTGGGCGGAAAGCCCGCCTGTTATGCTTAAAGCGCCGTACAATCCTTTCATATCTGTAAAGGCAAGTTCTGTAACAGACATGTTATGGTCGCCGTCCCCCATTACATCCTGATATTTTATATAACTTCTCGCCTTGCCTGTTTCGTCTTTCCAAAGGTAGGTGTAATAACCAGATGCGCAGGGGTCTTCTCTTGTGAAGCGTTTCCATCCGCGGTTATCCGGCCAGTAGTCCCTGTGAATCCCGTGATTGATGTTCGCAATATAAGCGCAGTGGATTTCATTTAAAAGCGAAGTGTCATCGCCGGGGAGGATGTGGACAAATTCCCCTTTCATTTTTATCTCGGATAAATCGCCGGCATGAATTGTTACCATATTTCTTGCGCATGATGTTTCGTAGCCGAACTTGCGGTAGAAGTCATGTGAGAAAGGAGTTAGGTTGGAAAAAATCACTCCCTTTTCGTAGGCTTCAGGAAGAAGTTTTTCGAAAATGCGGCGGACATGACCGCCTTTGCGGGCTTCCGGCAATGTCCCGACACCGCCGATGCCTGACATTTTTACACTGTGCTCGTCAAAGCGCATAAGGAATTCCAGCTCGTACATTCCCGCGAGCATTTTTTTTCCGTCAAAAGAACCCCACGCCCAATTAGGCGGGTGTTCAAGAGGATCGATTTTTTGATTTTCTTCTTTTGAAAAATCTCTGCGCTGATTATAAACTATTGTATGTATTCTGTAGAACTGAAGCAAATCTTCAGT
>WQSF01000027.1 GCA_009788065.1 Treponema sp. | reverse complement strand
GAACAACTGGTTTTTAAATGTAAATCCGTCGCGTTAACAGTGGCTTCGGTTATCGCGTCTGATTCAAACGGTTATAAAGATTTTCTTAACACCCTTGATATAGAATCGGATTATTATAAACATACAAAAGAATTAATGATGAATATAAAACGCGCAAATACAGAACAGGTTGCTTATATTTATACTGAAGCGCGTGTTGATGACGACACAATGATGTATGTTATCGGCGGCGAAGACCCGTCAAGCCCCGCGTATACGCCGCCCGGCGTTAAGGATACGCTTGTCGCCGCGAACAGAGAAGCTTATGACATGCGGCTTCCAATCGCGGGGAACAACTTTGAAGACACTGAATACGGCACAAGGCTTTCGGCTTACGCGCCAATTATTCATAAAGATACAAGTGAATTTCTTGGACTTGTCGGCGTTGATATTACAAAGTTTCAATATAACCAGGTTATGAACATTATTCTGTTTGAAACAATTACAGGCACTGTAATAGTATTTTTATTTTTTGGGATAATTGCGCTTTTGTTTTAAGTTCGTTTGCATAAATTTATTAATATTATTTGCCGTAAAAACATATATATAAAAAACAATAAATACAGTACCATAAAACCATAATGTGGAAAATAAGGTTTATCTATAAAACCGCAATAATTGTAATCGCCGTATTTTTAATAACATGGCTCTTTCTTCGGTTTTTTCCATACTCTGATTTAAAACAATTTAAATCACGGCCTTACAGCGTGCGTTATTATGACCGTTACGGGATGCTGCTGCAGATAACGCCTCTTGCGCAAGGGCTTCGCAGAGAGAAACCTTTGGAAATACCTCAGCAGATAAAAGATGTATTTGTGTTTGCGGAAGATAAAAGATTTTACCGGCATATCGGTGTTGACGCTTTCGCTTTGGTTCGCGCCGTATATCAGAACGCCTCAACAGGAAGGAGGGTAAGCGGAGCTTCCACAATTACAATGCAGTTGGCGCGGATTATCGCCGATAACGCGCGTACCGCCGTGCAGCCGGCGGCGGAATCGCAGCGTTCCCGGACGATGAGCGGTAAAATCATCGAGATGTTTAACGCTCTGCGTTTGGAAGCGCGGTTTTCCAAGAACCGGATTCTTGAAATGTATATAAACTCTCTGCCGTTCGGGTTCAGCGCCGAAGGAGCGGCTTCCGCCGCGCGTAATTTTTTCGCAAGCGAGATTTCGATGCTGTCGCCGTCGCAGATTTTTTGTCTTGCGGTTATTCCGCGCCGTCCCAATTATTATAATCCGTATGAAAATCCTGAAAACTGCATGGCGGCGGCGGCAGAGTTACAGTTGCGGTTTGCAGATAACAAAAGACTGGTAAAAAAATGGCCGCTGCTTGCGCAGATCGACGAAAGGGACTTCCGGTATGCGCTGTCTTCAGCGCAGCGTTTCCAATATCCTTTTGAGTTTCCGCATCTTATCCGCCTGATTAACTCGCAATTAAAAAGCGATGCGGGAGAAATGCATCTGTCTGTCGATTTGGATCTTCAGCGCTATCTTGAAAACGCGATTGCCGGCAATGTTGGGATGTTTTATTCATCGCGCATTACAAACGGGTCTGCACTTGCGGCGGACAATGAATCAGGCGAAATTCTTGCGTGGGTGGGAAGCGCCAATTTTTTTAATGCTCAAGCGGCAGGGCAGATAGACGGAGTGCTTGCGTTAAACCAGCCGGGAAGCAGTATGAAGCCGTTCCTTTACGCGATGGCGCTTGAAAACGGTTTTTATCCTTCGGATGTAATAGCCGATGTGCCGATGACTTTCGGTGAAAGCGAAATTTATTTTCCACAGAATTTTAATAACCGTTTTAACGGCCCCATGCTCTTTCGCGCGTCTCTTGCTTCAAGTTTGAATATTCCGGCAGTGTATCTGCTTTACAGGTTAAGCGTGAGAAATTATACAAATAAACTTCTGGATTTGGGATTTGATTCAATCGAAAGAAGTGCGCAAGACGCCGGTTTAGGTTTGGCTCTTGGAAACGCGCCTGTCAGACTTCTCGAACTTGTCGGCGCGTTCAGCGTCTTTCCGCGCGACGGGAATTATCTTCCGTTAACATGGGAATTGGGAAAGAAAAATAAAGATAAAAGAATATATTCAGTGAATACCGCAAGGCTTATTTGTTCATTTTTATCTGATTCAAACGCGAGAGTGCTTGCCTTTGGAGCCGGAAGAAATTTCAGAACTTCGTTTCCCGCGATTTTTAAAACCGGAACCGCGAACCAGTATCAAAGCATTGTGGCTCTGGGAGCTACTGTGAAATATACTGTCGGCGTGTGGATGGGTAATTTTACAGGAGAGACTGTAATGGATAAAACAGGAAGTTCTATCCCCGCCGCGATTGCACGCGATACTTTGAATGTTTTAAACAGGGCACATTCCAATGTTTCACTGGATTTCCCTGAACCGGCGGATTGGAATCTAAGGCGCATATGCGCGGTTTCCGGGATGGACCCTTCGCAGGCATGTCTTTCGATTATAAATGAATATGTTCACTCAAGCGAAAACAGAATCAAATGTACATGGCATAAAATTGTAAACGGAAGAAGCGAAACAATTTATCCTGCCGAATATCAATCGTGGTTTACTTCATCTGTAAGGCACGGCTCTCTGGATTATTCATCGCGTCCGCTTGAGATTATAAATCCGCGAAGCGGCTTTGTTTATCTTTCCGGTTCCGGGATAGGCATGGACGAAATCCCCGTTGAAGTAATCGGAGGAGATAACGATGTATTGCACGTAACGCATAACACTAGAACGTTTAATATAAATCGTCCGTTTGTGTTTTTTCTTGAAAGGGAAAAGGGGATTAACACATTGACGGTTAAAAACGGTTACGAAGAAGAAACAATAACATTCACCATAGAACCGTAATTTTACGCTTTTCGCATATTGATAATTACAAATAAACGTGATATAAGTAATATATGAAAAATACAAAATTATTATTATTTATTGGAGTTGTATTAATTTTGAGCGCTACAGAAACAATTGATGCCCAGAATCTGGGCGACGGGCTTTTTGCGCGGTTTACGACCAGCCGCGGCGAGTTTATCGTGCGTCTTGAATACAAGAAGGCGCCGCTTACGGTATGTAATTTTGTCGCCCTTGCGGAAGGGAAAATGGATAACCACAGGGGAAGGCGTTTTTATGACGGTTTAACTTTCCACAGGGTTATTTCAAAGGCAAACGGAGACAGAGATGATTTTATGATTCAGGGCGGCTGTCCTCTTGGGACAGGCACCGGAGGCCCCGGTTATCAATTTCCCGATGAAACCGATAACGGTTTAAAACATGACAGACCCGGTGTTCTTTCGATGGCAAACGCCGGACCGGGTACCAACGGGAGCCAGTTTTTTGTCACTATAGTTCCCACTCCGCATCTGGACGGAAAGCATACTGTTTTCGGGTATGTTGTCCAGGGGCAGAATATTGTAAATACTACAAAGAAAGGAGATCAAATCCGCCAGATTACGATAATCCGTAACGGAGCGGAAGCCAATGCGTTTACCGCCGATCAGGCAAACTTCGACAAATTGCTTGCGCAGGTTAAGGGCGCGGGCGACAGTAAAGCTCAATCTCAACGCCAGGCGGACATTGCAAAAATTACCGCCGATTATCCCAACACGACGCAGACATCTTCGGGTGTCCGTTACATCATTCAAAAACAAGGAACCGGTAACAAACCTTCAAAAGGTCAGACGGTCAATGTGCATTATTCAGGCAAACTGCTTAACGGCACAGTTTTTGACGATTCCGGTTTAAGGGGCAGGCCTCTGGAATTTCAAGCAGGCGCCGGAAGGGTAATCGAAGGCTGGGATGAAATGGTTATGGATATGAGAGTCGGAGAAAAACGGCTTGCGATTATTCCGCCCGAAAAAGCGTACGGAGACCGCGCTGTCGGAGGAGTAATCCCCGCAAACAGTTTTTTGGTTTTTGAGATGGAACTAATCAGCGTTAAATAAAAAGGTTTTATATGAGCGACGAAGCAGCAAGTTCGGATATAGTCGGTAAAAAAGTATTTTTTCTCTATCCTCCGAATACTATATTGATTCAGATTATCCCCGAGCTTGTTCAGCAGGAATATGAAGTATATGTTGCCAAGGATCATAACCGTCTGCCTCGTGTTTTAAAAAGGTACAAAGAAGCCGTTGTTTTTATTAATATCGATGAAGGTCAACCTGAAGCAGAATGGGAAAAATGGATAGGAACTGTAACTGCGGCTACGCCGGGAGTGCTGTTCGGAATTTTTTCTTCCAATTCAAGCGACGACTTAAAAGATAAATATCTAAACAAAATTAAAGTTTCATGCGGATATATGGCTTTAAAACATGATATGAGCAAAGCGGCGGAAACGGTTCTTGAAGTTCTCAAGGTTATGAATATAAAAGGGCGGCGTAAATATCTTCGCGCTTCCCCGGATCGCGATACTATCGCGACTGTTAATATTCCCTATGCCAACGATTATGTAAACGGTACGTTAAAGGATATTAGTACTGTAGGTTTTTCATGCGTTCTTGAAAACAATCCCGATATTCACAAAAATTCGCTTCAGAAAGATATTCANTTAAAACTCCAGTCCATGCTTCTTAAAGTTGAAGCCGTCGTTTTCGGCTCACGCACNGAAGGTCCCGATAAAATTTATGTGTTTCTGTTCACCCAGAAAGTTGANGGCGATGTCCGCTCCAGAATACGCAAATATATTCAACAGACGTTACAAGGAAGAATGGACAACGAAATGGTTTAAACGCCGAAAATTTTAATTCCTTCTCCGGGAAATTTTTGTTTGACACTTTTAACCGCTCTCTGTATGCCTTCTGCTTCGTCTTTTTCGCACCAAATAATAAGCGCGAAATTTTCTTCAGGCCAAACGGCGTCCCCCATGCGGGGGCCGCAGGCGCCGATCCCAAGCACATTGGGAATTTTTGTGTAATGTTTTCCGACTTGCTCTTTTGCGAAAGCTTCAAGGATATTTTCTTCTACAGAACGATTGGCGATTATTTCTATGCGGATCATACTCCCTCCGTATTTACTGGAATTACCATTTTAGAACGCCCTTCACCAGCGGCGATTCTGTCGCGGTTTGCCTGCGCTTTTGCGCTTCGCTTGTCCGAATTTTTATTAATAATAGCATACATTACAGGCATTAGGAATAATGTCATTAATGTGCCGAATGAAAGTCCGCCAAGAACTGTTTTGCCTATCGGCGCTACAAGTTCCGCTCCCTCGCCGGGAAAGAACGCCATCGGCACAAGACCTAAAACTGTCGTTACTGTCGTCATCAATATCGGGCGGAGCCTGCTTCTGGCGGCTTCCGTTATCGCGTCATTTAACGCGTAACCTCTTTTTCTGAGAAGGTTTGAGTAATCTACGAGGATGATGCCGTTATTTGTAATGATGCCGATCAAAACCAAAAGACCTACCGCCGTAAGCGCGTTAAAGATCGTGTTTGTTATAAGATAAATTGCTACTATTCCGATTACAGAAAGCGGAATGGTAAGGATGATAATAAACGGCGATCTGAACGATTCAAAAAGACTTGCCATTATGCCGAATACAAGGAAGATCGCTATTACGCATATTAGAATAAAACGCGTAAATATTTTAATCATTTCGGCGTTCGCGCCGCCGTATTCAATTATAACATCGTCTTCTACGGGAATTTCCGCTCTTATCACTTCTTCCATTAACGCCTGCAGATGGTTTGAACTGACTCCGGGTTTGTAACTTGCCGTTACGTGAATAACACGGCTTTGATTTTCGCGTCTGATGGAAAGAGGTCCCGTTCCTTCCTGATATTTGACAAAGCTGGAAAGAGGCACTCTTCCCGCTACCTGGCTGTTTATAAAAATTTGATCAAGAGCGGGCAGGGTGTTGCGGTCGGCTTCAGCCAGAATAAGCAGAACGTCGTAATCTTTTCCGCTGGATTTATATCTTGTCGCTATAGCGCCGTCTACCGCCGCTTTAATTTCCGTACCGATTGTCATAGTGTTAAGACCCAGGGCGTACATTTTTTCGCGGTCCAGAACCAGTTCGTATTGCGGCAGTCCGTCTGTCAAATCGACAGAAGGCTCCGCGACATAATCGGATAATTTTTCTTTTAAAAGAGCCGAGATTTTTTCTCCTATCGCTTTTCCTTTTACAAGATTGTCTGTCCTTATGATAATATCAACTCCGCTTCCGCCCATAAAATTCATGCCTCCGCCGAAGGAGAACATAACGCCGGGGAATTGGTTAAAATAAGGGCGCAGAATATTTTCAATATCATTCGCGGATTCGATCCTTTCTGAATATTTAGGAAGATTAATGCGAAGGGAGCCTGAGTTTGTTCCGCCTCCTCCAAAACCCATAAAGCCGCCTCCGCCGACGCGCAGAACAAGGGTTTCATAGCCTTTAACTTCTCTTTCTACTATTATCTGAAGCTGCCTTAAAACCGCTTCGGTTTCGTTTAACGCGGTTCCCATCGGAAGCGTCGCTGTTACGCTGACATTGTCGCCATCCTGCTGAGGCATAAATTCCCAGCCGATTACAGGAATTAAAATAATGCTTATTATTAATAATACCGACAGAGTAAGAATAACCGCCAGCTTATGGTTAAGAACTCTCTTTACCGCGTTTCTGTATTTTATATCAAGCCAGACGAAAAAATTATCAAATTTTTGATCGATAACGGCGAGAAAACCTTTTAAAGGTACTTGTTTTCGCGTAACAAGCGGAAGGTAGTGGCTGCACAAAACCGGAACAAGGAAAATCGCCGTAAACAGCGATATACCAAGAGATATTACAACGGTAAACGCTAGACCGGAAAACATTTCGCCGGCGATTTCCAGAAGTCCCTGAAACATGACAAGCGGCGCGAATACGCAGATTGTTGTAATAGTGGAAGCCGTTATCGCCGTTATCATTTCCGATGTTCCTAGAACAGACGCTGTTTTTAATTTAGCGCCTTTCTCGCGGTATTTGTAAATGTTTTCGAGGATAACGATAGAGTTGTCAATTAACATTCCTATACCCAGGATAAGACCAGCCATTGTCATCAAATTGAGGGTGAGTCCTCCAAAGTACATTACAAGCATGGTGACAATTACGGAAACCGGAATACTGATGCCGATTATAAGCGTCGGTTTTCCCGAACGAAGGAACAGGAAGAGGGTAAAAATTGCGAGAAACGCGCCCATGAACGCGGACGATGTAACCTGATTAAGCGAATTTTCAACAATATCCGTTGTGTTAAAAAGCTCTCTTATTTTTATATCCGACGGCAGTTCTCTGGACATTTTATCAATTCTTGCGCGTAAATCTTTCGCTGTCTGTACCGAATTTTTTCCGCTTTGTTTTTGTACATTCAATGTAACAGCGGCCTGTCCGTTAACATAAACCACGCTGGTTTCATCGCGGTAGCCTTCAAAGACATCGGCAATATCGCGAAGGAAAATCTGCCGAGGCATTTCCACCTGATTGTTTACAAATCCTCCGCCTTTGTATGTAATAACAGTGTTTCTGATATCGTCGAGCGATGTATATTCGCCCATTGTCGTAAGAAGGTAGGACATTCCTCCTTCTGTAATGGTTCCCGCCGCTGTCTGCATATTTTGCACGTAGAGCATCTGCTGGATTTGCGAAATTGTAAGACCGTAGGCTTCAAGGCGGCTTTGCGGAATTTCGACGCGGATTACTTTCTCTCTGCCGCCGTCAACCGAAGCGGTCGCGATACCCGGTGTCTGCTCGATACGCGGAACAATTGTATCTTCCGCGATTTCACGCAGTTCTTCAGGAGTGCGTCTGTCTGATGTTACCATAAGTCCCATAATCGGAATCATGGACGGATCAAATTTAAAAATCATCGGCGCGTCTGTGCCTGTCGGCAGATAATTGCGCACGCGTTCAAGAAGGTCGCGGATTGAATTTGACGCGTCCGACATATCTGTCCCGTAGCTAAACTCCATAATTACCGCGCTGCTTCCTTTGCTGGAAGTTGATGTTACCTTTTCGATACCCGACGCGCTCGACAGCGCCGATTCTAAAAGGCGCGTAACAGATCGTTCCACTTCTTCGGGACCTGCTCCCGAGTAAGATGTAAATACAACAAGAATCGGCGGATTTATTTCCGGGTATAAATCGATAGGGAGGTTTATCATCGCGAAAATGCCAAGACCTATTAAAAGCAGGAAGATAATTAAAATTGTAGTAGGGCGCGCAACGACGCCTTTTACCATGCTCATAACAGCTCCTTAAGCGGAGTAACGCGTTCAATTACATTTACGCGCGAACCGTCGTCCAAAAGCGTCTGACCTCTGACTACAACTTCATCGTTAGGCGAAAGTCCGTTTGTAATTTCTATTACTCCGTCAATAAGAATACCGGGAGTTATTATCCTTTTTCTTACAGTACGGTTTTCTTTTTCATCTTTAATTTCGCCCGATTCATTATTANTTTCNTCACCAAGATCTTCCAAAATGTAAACATAATGCTCGCCGAATCTGTTTATTACAGCGGATGCCGGAATTTTTACAATACTGTTTTTGCGTTCTGTAATAACGCGCACTTTCGCGAACATACCGGGTTTTAATCTGTTCCTTGTATCAGTTACATTTACGCGTACTTCCATTGTTCTTGATGCGATGTCTACAGTCGGAGATACTTCTTTTACGCTTCCCATGAAAACTTCTCCGGGCCATGCGTCCAGAGTTATTTCGCAGGGCTGGTTCATCGCTATTCTGGAAATAAATCTTTCCGCGACGCTGAGTTTAATCTCGTATCCGCCGCCGCCTGAAATACGCACAAGCGGAACCGCCTGGGAGACAGTCATTCCAACCTGCGCCGGTATCATAATAACGGTTCCGCTTATTGGAGCTGTCGCGATGCTCTGGCGAAAAGTCATACCAGGGCGCGACGGATCGACTGCGGCGATTCTGTCGCCCTTGCTTACTCTGCCGCCGACAGAAACATAGATCTCTGTGACTTTTCCTACAGCGTCCGAGTAAGCGTCAACTGTGGAACCCGCAACTATATCGCCTGAGAATGATATATAGTTCTGAATCTGCCCCTGAACGGCTAAAATTGTATTTACCGCAAACACGGGCGTATTATTAACTGCCGCTCCTGCTTTACCGTCTTTTTTGCAGGCAGAGGCGGACAGAACCGCTATTAATAAAAGTAATAATCCGATTTTTGATTTCATTATCTGCTCCTTTTTGAAAGCGTTCCGAAAGGAACGCCAATCGCGTATTCAAGATCAATTAAGCCGTTTAAATAATTAAACTGCTGTTCAAGCAGTTGGACTCTTGCCTGCCTGAGTGACTGTTCCGCGCTTTGAACCTGAAAGTAATCCTGAAGCCCCGCTCTGTACGCCGTCTCTGTCATGCGGTACGATTGTTCCGCGAGAGAGACTGTCTCGGACTGAGCCTGTGTGTTCAGATGTATTCTTTCAAGCGAAAGCACTGTATTGTAAATTTCTATTTCCGTTCCGTTAATCAACTGCGCAAGTCCTATGGTGGCGGTTTTAATCTGATCGTCAAGGTTTTTTATTCCCTGAAAATCCTGGCTCCACGGGATCAAACTGTGAAGGCGCACTCCGATCGCGATTGTAAATGAACCTGATTTTATCCAATCTTCTTTATTTTCAAACCACGAATTTTTCCACGGATCTTTTATGGGGTTAAATAAAGATTGAATATTCCAGCTCAATGTTAAAGCCGGCGTAAGCGAGAGAACCTGCGCCTGTCTTGCGCTTTGCAGCATCATTATTGTGTGCCTTAATTCTTGAATGTCAGGTTTTCCGCTTGCCGCTTTGGAAATCATTTCTGCAACGTCAAGCGGTATAAATTCCGCTGTTTCAGTAACAGGTATAAGTTCAAATTCTGTGTTGTAATCCAATCCAAGGTACATTGCAAGCTGCGCCATGTAAAGTTTTAATCCGTTTTCGACCTGATCGATCGCGGGGCGCATGCTTTCCCTTGCAACCCGCGCTTGCAATACTGTAAGTTCCGGTACAAGACCCGCGTCGTAATTTGCCTGCGCCATTTCTACCTGACGCTCGACATTTTGATAACTGCCGTGCAGAACATCAAGGTTTTCCCGCATTAACAATATGGTGTGATACAATTTGCGCACATCGCGCTCAAGCTGAAGTTTCGCTTTTTCATAACCGAGTAAACCGGTTTCGTAATCGATGCGCAATCGCCTGATATTTTCGAACATTGCCGCGCTTACGCTGAGCGATGTTTGGATGTTGCCGAAAACATTCCATTGCGGTAATTCGATTGAATAAGGAACAACACCGTAGAAATTGGGCACTTCTGGCGGTAATGAGGTGCCGGTTATCGGGTTTGTGTACAGCGGGTTTAAAGGTATTTCTTCCAAAGGAACATATCCTGATTGCTTTGACGCTTTATTGCTCCTGCTTAATCCCGCGCCTAACGTAACGCTTGGGATAAACTGATTCCACGAAAATTTTGACGCCCGTCTCTTTGTCGATAAACTTGTTCTTGTCGATTCAAGCCCCAGATTATTTTTAAGCGCAAGATCTACCGCTTGATCAGGCGTAAGCTGTCTTACTTTGCTGTCCTGTACCGGATCGGCTTCCTGTGAATACGCCGTTGCGGATAATAGAATAATTAATACAGTGAATAGTTTTTTTCTCATTTAGTAAAGCCTCCAAGACCCAAGGTGATAAATTTATATAACAATCTAATATTGTCATTTTGCATCCCGTTATCGGGGTGAGTTAAAATATTTATTAATAAAAATAAAATCCAGTGTGAAGCACGCTGTTTTTTTTCATCTGAAGCCCCGCGGAGGGTTTCGATATCAACGTCTTCAAAAAGCCTGAATATCTCAAGTCGTTTATCCGGTTTGCCGAGATCGAGCCTTCGCGTGCGAATCCAGTCCATGGCGATAAGTATTTCCGGCCGGGAACGCAGATAAACCGCGATTGAATAAATACCAAGGAATAACTGCTCTGCGTTATTCGAAGACGAATGGATTCCCTTTCTCGCAAATTCTATCATCCTCATGAATTCAGACATAAAAAGACGGCGAAGCATGTCCTTCCTGTTTTTAAAATGTCCGTAGAGACTGCTCTTGCTAAGCCCGAGTCTTTTCGCGACCATTTCCATGCTCACTTCCCACGGACCCGCTTCGGCAACGGCTTCGGCAACGGCTTTAAAAAACGGCTCTATTTCCGTGTCAAGCGGCGTGCTTTCCACCTGTTTTTCAAGTTTATCAAAATCAAGCTCAGCCTCCCCTGCGGAATAACCAAGCCCGTTTTTTATTGTTTTATTAATTCTGGATGTAATCCTCTGGATATCTTCGTCAGATAACGGGTTATACATTGTTTTTTTAACCCTGTGGTAATGAGACATTAAAAAAGTGAGAGTCGTAAAAATCAGCCTGATTACCGCGTCATCCCCTTTATATTTCCTGTTAACAACAATGGTCAATGTGTTGAAATCCACACCTCGTGATTTCAACTGGACTAACAGTTCGTGTCCGTCGATATTACGCTCGTAAATATTGATCATGGAAAAAATCATGGCGTATACATTTCTTGCGAAGAACCCTGAAAGACCTTTTACGATTATAGAGATTCCTTCATCGGCGTCATCCGCTTTCATGGCGTTCTCAAAATCGACCCGGATAACATCAGAAAAATCATCTAAAAAGCGTTCAGTCATGGCGGCGGTAAGCGCCTGTTTATTTAAAAAATGGCGGTAAAGAGCGGGTTTGCTCACTTTCAATTCACAAGCCAGTTGCGAGAGGCTGGTTTTTCTGTAAAAATTGCGTCCCCAAACCCGGAACGCCGCATTAATTATTTCCGTTTTTGTCAATTTTGAACCTATCTTAATATACGCCCTTAAATGTCAGTACCATGCGCCTTTGATCATTCCCGTCAATTCCGACCAGTTACCGAACGGTCGTTAACATAACTATAACATCATAATTTTAAAAAGGCAACAGTCAAAATTAATAAAAAGAATATTTTGATAATAAACGCTATACCCTGTAAGATAATAAATATACTATATTACAGGAATATGTGAAAATAATGCATAATTATAGGATATTATTGTAAAATGCCATTAATTATTCCCATTGATTATATACAAAATTGAATATATAATGAGTTAACATTCAGTTTATATAAATAATACATATTAATTAAATGGGATTAGATGGATTTTATATCAAAAAATAGAATAATGCTGTTTCTTCCCGTTGTTTTATTCACAACGCTTATGGAAATACCCCTTTGGGCGCAGTCTCCGGCGCAAAACGCAGTTGTAGATTCAGAACTTCCCGCTGTAAAAGTCGCCCTGAGCGATGATCATTCGATTACCGTTGAGCGCGTAATCTATACGGCGTTAAAGCGTTCAGGTTATCAGATGGTCGCAACCGTAACCGGGATGCGCACGGCGGTAGCGGACGTGAATTACGGCGACGCCGCGATTCTTCCCACGCAGGCGGACGGCTGGGATAGAATGTATCCTAATCTGATAAAAGTTCCTGTAGCGATTGATAATGTCGAATATACCGCTTACTCGCGTTCGCATGAAAATCATTATTTTACCCGGTGGAGCGATATGTCCGGGCTTAGGATCGGTTACCGCTGGCAGAACGAATATATTGCGAATAACATCGGGCGGGCGGGAGCAAGGGAGCTTGTTACCGTATCCGAAATATCGCATTTATGGATTTCTTTGCTTAACGGAGATACTGATGTTGTAATGCTTCCGCGGATGTCTCATTTTGAGAACAGACTTCCGCACGGAGTTAAAAAAGCGGGTGTTGTTGAACGTCAGCCTGTTTACACATATGTAAACAGCGGGCACAGATATTTAGTTCCTCTTCTTGAAAAAGCTTACCGCGAAATGACAGAAGAAGGTGTTTTAAATACAATTCTGGACGGCAAAGATATATTGGACGAAAAACCGATTATACTGCATATTAACTCTTATAACGCGCAAAGCGAATGGGAACGCAGTCAGATGGAATCAATTCGCGGTAATTTGGAGTCAAACTATTCCAGTGAACATGAGCGCATAACAACTGCGAAGCGTACATTCAGCACAAACGTTCTTGAATATTATAATTATTATTTGAATTCAAACGAGCTTCACAGCAGAGCCAGCTATAACGCCATTGTTTCCAATATTATTCGCACCAGTTTTGTCTCGCGAAATCCCGATTTAATCATCGCTTCCGGCAATGAGGCTTTTGATTTTGTTTTAAATAATTATTATTTATTATTTCCCCACGTGCCTGTTTTATTTTTTGATGTTGTGGGATTCAATTCGTCAATGATATACGGACAGGAAGATTCTGTTACAGGCGTTTCCCAGACAATTTCTTTTCACGAAACCGTAAAGGAGATGCTGCGGCTTTATCCAAAGACGAGCAGGATTTTTATTTTAAATGATTATTCTGTTTCCAGAAGCGGCAAACTGCGCGAAGACATTTATAAAGGTATTGAATCATTTAAATCTGTAGAATTTACATTCAGCGAAAATAAACCGTTTAGCGCGATTCTGGACGATATTCGCGCTTCCGGCTCCGATACATTGGTTTTGATCGGTAATTATATCAGCGACTCTGAAGGAACTTTCTATTCAGAAACTGATGTGCAGGATTTAACGGCAAACGCTTCGACAAATCCTGTTTTTAGTTTAACAGCGTCTTTTATCGGACACGGAACGCTTGGAGGTTTTGTTACTGTCGCCAGCGTGCAGAGTAAAATAATCGCTTCTATGGCGGTTGATATTTTAAACAAAAAACCGCCTGCTCAGATACCGATTGTTTATGACACGACGCAGTTAAACAGGTGGAAGTTCGACTATAAGACCATTCGAAAATTTCATATAAGCGTTGGTAATCTTCCCAAGGATCATAATATTATTAACCGTTTGCTTCCGATATGGGAATCAAATCCGTCTGAATTCAGATTGATGGTTGCGGCAGCCGCTTTAATCTTACTATTAATATTTGTGATTAGTTATATAAGAAATCAGATAAGGCATGAAGCGTACGCGCGTGATCTTCGACAGGCGAGGGACGCGGCTGAAACAGCAAACAGAACAAAATCCACTTTTCTTGCGAATATGAGTCACGAAATAAGGACGCCGATGAACAGTATAATCGGTTTTGCCGAACTTGCGCAGAATTATGATAATCATATAAAAGTAAATGAATACCTCGGCAACATTTCTCAGAACGCGGAATGGCTGTTAAAAATAATTAATGATATTCTTGATATTTCCAAAGTGGAATCAGGTAAAATAGAATTGGAACATATACCGTTCGATTTACATGACGTGCTTTCGCATTGCCATATGACTATCAGGCAAAGAGCCGAAAAAAAAGGTCTTGCGGTTTACTGTCTTGCGGAACCGGGTATTAATAAACTGCTTTTGGGAGACCCGATCAGACTGCGCCAAGCGGTTATAAATCTTCTTGACAATGCCGTTAAATTTACCGATGAAGGTACTGTTAAGCTTCTTGCTTCTTTGCAGAACCACGGAATCCTTGATAATGACGACATGAACGCCGTAATTTGCTTTGAGGTGGAAGATACCGGCATCGGTATGACAGGCGATCAAATTACAAGAGTTATGGAGCCGTTTACACAGGCGGACGAAAGCGTTACGCGAAAATACGGCGGTACGGGGCTTGGTCTTCCGATAGCGAAGAATATTATAGAATTAATGGGCGGTGTTTTGACTGTACAAAGCACGCCGGGAATCGGAAGCAAGTTTTGTTTTACACTGCCGTTTGATTTAATTGATGATGAAGAAGCCGAAGCTATTTTACAGAAAAATGTGGAGCACATTCACGGAAGACCAAAGTTCTCAGGTGAAATTCTGATTTGCGAGGATAATATAATGAATCAGCAGGTGATTTGCGAACATCTTGAGAAAGTCGGAATTAAATCTGTTATCGCGCGTAACGGCAGAGAAGGTATAAATATGGTTTTAAAACGCTCTCGTGAAGATGAAAAACCTTACGATTTAATTTTTATGGATATAAATATGCCCGAGATGGGAGGGCTTGAAGCCGCGGCAAGAATAGCCGGTTACGGAGTAAAAACACCCATTGTCGCTCTAACCGCGAATATTATGTTCGATGATGTAAAATATTACCTTGAGAACGGAATGTCTGACTGTTTGGGTAAACCTTTCACGTCGCATGAACTGTACGAATGTCTTATAAAACATCTGCCTATTGTAAGTTATTCTACCACCGATAAAGACAGGTTGATAGAAGAAGATGAAACTTTAAAAAAGCAGACGCGCTTACATTTTGTAAAAAGCAATCAAAATGTCTTTAATGATATTCTTAATGCGATAAAAGATCGCGACTTTAATCAAGCTTATATATTATTTCATACGTTAAGAAGCAACGCTGGACAAATCGGAGAGAAAAAACTCGCGGATGCTGCTGCTACACTTGAAAATTTATTCGCTGACGGGAAAGAGCCGGCTTACAGATACGAGATAAAAATCCTTGAAACAGAGTTAAAAATTGTTCTTAGAAAGCTGGAGCCGCTGCTCGCCGAGAATGAAAGGAAAAGAAAGGAAAAAACAAAGGACACTCATAAAATAATGGAACTTCTTGAAAGACTGGAGCCGATGTTAATAAATAAAAATCCTGAATGTGAGGAACTTCTGGAAGATATTAATTCAATACCCGGATCGCAGGAGCTTGCGAAACAGATAGAAGAATTTAATTTTAAACAGGCTGTTCATGAATTGGTGAAATTAAGAACGGAAGCGGGGGAAGGATTATGAATACAAAGAAAAAACACAGTGTTTTGATTGTAGACGATGAAAGGGATAATATTAGTTCGCTAACGGCGATACTAAGCCATGATTATACCATTTACGCTTCTACAAACGGAAAGGACGCCATCGAAATCGCGCAGGAATTTATGCCGGATATAATTCTGCTTGATATACTTATGCCCGAGATGGACGGATACGATGTAATTACGGCGCTTAAGGAATCCGATAAAACCTGTGAAATTATTGTTATCTTTATCACAGGGCTTGACAGCGATATAGCGGAGATTAAAGGTCTTGCTTTAGGCGCCGCTGATTATATTATAAAACCGTTTCATCCCGCCATTGTTAAATTAAGAATATTAAATCATATACGGTTAATGGAACAGCTTGAACAGCAGGCGCTTGTAAGCAAAATTTTACATAACTTTCTTGCTAATGCCTATACCGCCTCGCTTCATGACGATACCCTGCGCATGATAGGCGAGTTTATTAATAACGCTTCTATTTTGCTTTACAGAATCGAAAAGAATACCAGCACGCTTGTCTGCAATAATGAATGGATAAACCCGGAATTAACTCTTGAAACGTGCATAGGCGACAGGATTGAGTTAAATGAAAATTCAATTTCCGCCATTAACAGTTTATTAACCCAAAATGAAAGAGATTTATGCCTTCATTCCGATGATTCATTATTAAAGGATAATATTAATATACAAAAACAACATTTTAACAATTATATTGTTACTCCCGTTTTTATTAAAGGAAATGTTTGCGCGATACTTGTTTTTTCCATGGAGAATGAGGAAATAAAATGGAGCGAAAACGATATTGATCTTGCGGTTCTTACAGCAAATATATTTTCCAGCGTTTTTGAACGTGACGCGATACAGCATGCCGAATATTTAAGCCGCGCCAAATCGGAATTTCTTTCCCGCATGAGCCATGAAATGCGAACGCCGATGAACGCCATTTTAGGAATGTTGCAGGTACTGGAACTCTCCGGCATCTCCGATAATATAAGAAGGCAGTGCAGCGTAATGAATATCGCGGCGCATACTCTGTTAAACATGATAGACGATGTTCTTGATATTTCCGATCTTGAATACGGATCATTTATGCTTACGGATTCCGCTTTCGACTGTAAAGCGATGTTATGGGATGTATTGCGCATAGCAGACGAAAACGCTACAAGGAAACGTCAAGTAATTGAATGTAAAATAGATTCGGATATTCCCGATTCTCTTATCGGAGACGGAAAGAGACTGAGGCAGGTTATTACAACGCTTTTAGCCAACGCTGTAAAGTTTACGCAAGAAGACGGCGAGATCGTGTTTAACGCCCGTTTAGAGAGCGAAGGCAATGATTACGCTGTCTTAAACATTGAAGTGACGGATAACGGAATCGGAATGTCGAAAGAACAGCAGAGCAAGCTGTTTTCCATATTTGATCAGGCAAGCGGCGGCTTAAACAGAGAATACGGCGGCATCGGACTTGGTCTTGCGCTGTCGAAGCGCATAATCGAACTCATGGGCGGCAATATTTTTATAGAGTCAGAATTGGAAAAAGGCACAAAAATTAATATTACTTGCAGGATGAAGAAAGGGTAGAGGAAAAAATAAAATTGACTTTTTGTTACTTTGTTATTATATATCACAATGAGGTTTAATTATTTATCTTGTTTTTTCCTTATTTTAGTGATATCATTACTTAAGAGGTACATTATGGAAATGGCTTATACCTATTGGGAAGGAGAAGGAGGTTGGCTTATAGGCTACCTTAATGATTTCCCAGATAATTGGACACAAGGAAAAGATATAACTGAACTCGAAGAAATGCTGCTTGATTTGTATATCAATTTCAAGGAAGAAGCAAAAAAGGAAACTAAACAGATTAAGAAAAACGGTAAACTGAGAGTTCCAGCGTGAAACGGAATTTATTATTAAAATTAATACGCAAGCAAGGAGCAATTTTCGTTCGGCATGGCAGTAGACATGACATCTATATAAACCCTAGAACAGGAGTAATTGAACAAGTTCCACGTCATTCAGATATTGAAGAAAATCTTGCTAAAAATATAATTAAGAATTTAACAAAAAGCTGAGGCAGCGAGCCTGGTGAGAAGGAAATTCTTAAAAAATACTTTTATAGCATGAAAAATAAACTGTAAATAATTTCCTCCTTTTTTCCGTTTTTGATTATGTACACTACCTTATTTTCTGATACGGTATCCGGATAATGCCCTATATTTTTCTTAAATTGCGTGGCTGTAACGACCATAAACACCTCCATAGATTCGCACGATTTAAATATATAATATTTGTGCGATTTTTGTAAGTGAAATAGTGCGAAATTCACAGGAAAAGAGGTTCACACAAGGGCACAGAGTACAATAAGGATGTTATTGGAATATTTTAATTCTAAAATTTTTATCACTTCCTTATTGTTTTTGATTAGATTTTCACCGGTTGTTTTGACGGTTACCAAAAAACTACAGCTATACTAGTTCTAATAACACAGGAGTTTCAAAGGGAGGAGTATTTATATTATTAATATCATCTTGAAACGTTTTTATAGCTTCTTGTAGTAATTTTGTTTTATCATCAATACACTTTAGAATATCTGTTTTATCTGATACTTTAATTTGTTCAATACTTACGTTAGTATTATTTAAACTTGTTGATGTACCTTTTATTCTCCAAGGAATTTCACGTATCCCTTTTTTAAAAAAAGTAGATATAAAAAATCCTGGAATATGGACTTTGTTTATATCTAATTCAATATCAGTTAAATATGATAATGTTGCGTTCTTAATTTCTATAGTAACTTCACTTGTAGAATGCCATGAACATCTTAGATTCATATTTAAATAATATGCTTCTCCATATATATGCATATGTTCAATATCTTGTTCAATTATTTGGAAATAAACAATCGGGTTATTATCCTTTGTTCGATAAAAACCAATCCATGTACCTTCAAAATATATAGATCTAAAAATAAATTTCTTTATTTTTTTTAACCTATTTAACAAATAAATAACGAAAGAAGCGATAGAATAAAAAAACAAGTATGCGAGAATTAAACTAGTCAAAATTTTAAATAACATTTGTAAATATACATTATCACTCATAATCAAAAAATTAGAATTATCAATAATTGACCAAGTAAAAAATACTAATACTGATGTAATTAAAAGAGCTAAATAAAATATTTTTTTATATAACATATTATCACCTCCAAATATTATGTCTATCTTTATAAAATAAAAAATCACGATATTTACGATACAGTTTATCAACAATTATGCTATGGTAATAATATGTTAAATACTGTATAAACCTTAGTAATCTCTTTCTCTCCTACTTTTTCACCCACACAGCATTGCTCCCCGGATTAGCTGTAGTATACGTCCCCGCTCCTCCGCCTGTATTAAAATAAATTGTACGTAAATTTCCAGGAAAAGAATTACTTGTATGAAAATTTACTGAAGAAATCGTACCTAAAGTGACACTCTTCAATCCATCGCAGTCAACGAACGCCGAATAGCCGATGCCCGTTATGCTATCTGGAATAAAAACACTTGTCAGGCTGCGGCAGCTGGAGAACGCGCCATTGCCAATGTTCGTCACGCTGTCTGGGATTAAACTGTTTTTACAACCACGTATTAATGTATTGGTCGATATCTCTATCAGGCGGTTAGTTTCACTTCGATACACAGCATTACCGTTACTAACAGTTATGCTCGTCAGGCCGCTGCAGCCGTAGAACGTACTATCTTGGATGTTCGTCACACTTGACGGAATCGTTATACTCGTCAATCCACTACAGCCACCGAACGCGCTAAAGCCGATGCTTGTCACGCCGTTAGGGATTGTTATACTCGTTAGCCCGATGCAGCCACTGAACGCACCACCACCGATGAACTTCACACTGTTGGGGATTGTTATACTAGTCAGTCCGGTACAGCCTTCGAACGCACCACTGCGACTCACCGCGCTTTGGATAGACGTCACGCTGTTTGGAATAGTTACGTTCGTTAAGCCGGTACAGTAGGAGAACGTCGATTCTCCGATGCTCGTTATGCTATCTGGAATAATAACACTTGTCAGGCTGCGGCAGTAGGAGAACGTGCTACTGAGACTCGTCACGCTGTTTGGAATAATGACGCTGGTCAGTCCAATACAATTTCCGAATGCCCCCCAGCCAATGCTGGTCACGCTGTTCGGGATGGTGACGCTCGTCAGGCCGGTGCAGGCATAGAACGCATTATTGCCGATGCTGGTCACGCTGTTCGGGATGGTGACGCTCGTCAGGCCGCTGCAACCGTAGAATGTCTCATTACCGATACTCGTCACGCTTGGAATTGTTATACTCGTCAATCCTATGCATCTGTAGAACGCTTCATAACCAATACTTGTCACGCTTGACGGGATGTTGATACTCGTCAATCCGAAGCAGTCTCTGAACGCTCTAACGCCGATACTGGTCACACTATTGGGTATGGTTATACTCGTCAGTCCGGTGCAGGCATAGAACGCGCCAAAGCCGATACTGGTCACACTATTGGGTATGGTTATACTCGTCAGTCCGTAACAGTATAGGAACGCGTTATTGCCGATGCTCGTCACGCCGTTTGGGATTAAACTGTTTTTACAGCCAAGTATTAAGGTATTAGTCGCTATCTCTATCAGGCAGTTACTTTCGCTTCGATACGCTGTATTACCACTGGTTACAGTAATATTCGCCAGTCCGTAACAGTATAGGAACGCTCCATTGTCGATACTCGTCACGCTGCTGGGTATTGTTATATTTATTATTTCATAACAATCCTGAAATGAACCAATATTAGTTACAGGTAGTCCATTATAAGCTGTGGGAATTACTAAATTAGCGCTGTTCGCCGAACCTTTTGAAACCCTATACTCTGTATCGTTGTTTATTAATGTGAAATTGAACCCTGGTGTTATCTCCCAAATAACAGGAAGACCGTTAATGTAAAGCCAATGTGTATTATAAGAACCTGGGAAAACAGTTGAATAATAGTAGCGAATTGCGTTTACCAGATAAACATTATTATAACCTATATTAATAACATTCCATGTTGAATTATCAGTTCCGTGGTAATAAACCGTATTTAAACTACTGCATCCGGTAAACGCAAAATCACCGATATTTATTATACTCACCGGTATTGTAACACTTTCTAAATTGCTGGAGTAACAAAATGCGTTATTTCCAATATTCAATATACACTCCGGTATAATTATACTTGTCATTTCCAAAAAGGATGAAAATCCAAAAGCTTCTATTTCAATAACAGGATGTTCTTTATAGATTGCAGGAATAATGATATTAGATGCTGTCGCCGTGCCTTTTGAAACCGAATATGCGCTGCCGCCGTTTATAAGCGTAAAAACCAAGCCGGGTGTTGAATCTACTGGTAATACTGATTCTGTAGGTGCGCTCGTAACACTCCCCGAATTACCGGAACGAGTTACAGTTACAGTAATGGTCGAATCTATATCGGCTGTTGTAATAGTATATGAACTACCCGATACGAAAGATTTACTTCCGCTTCGTTTCCAATGATAATAAATTTCACCGTATCCGTAGAGGTCATCAGTATTCGCTGTCAATGTCTGTCCAATTTGAGCACTTCCTTTAATACTCACCGTGCCTGTAAGAACAGGAGGCCCGTCATCACAACCGGTAAAAACCACTCCGATAATCGCCAAAATGGTTAAAATTCCCGCTAATTTTGTTGTTTTCTTCATAAAACACTCCTTTTTCCTGTTTTCTTTCCATGAATAAGAGTAATTATTCAATACTAATATTTTCGTAATCGAATCAAAATAATACTATTATATTAGTATTATTTTAAAATATGACATAATATAATAGTGTTGTCAACGTTTTTAATACGAATTTTATCGTATTTTTAGTGTATGGGATTTAAAGAAAATTTGAGGTCTCAATTAGATTTTTCGGGCATGCTTATAAAAGAGTTGGCAGCTCGTTCAGGAATAAAAAAGAAAACAATCGAAAGTTATTTAGTAAACAACAGTCATATCCCCTCTGTCGAAGCCGCAGTCAGTATAGCGAAAGCGCTCGGCGTGTCTGTCGAATATCTGGTATCCGGCGCAAATTCTGTACGGGACATACCCCTTTCTTCACTGCCCAAAGATATTCAGGATATAGTCATCGAATCAAAAAAATTAAATCCCAAAGACCGTTTTGTTGTTTTAAATATGGTTAAATTGCTTAGTAAAAGGTGAGGGGTTTTTATTTTTCATTTAATTTAACATTGATACTTCATTAATTGCTGTAATTTTTTATTGATTTTATATAAAAAGTATATTACTCTGTTAGAAGCATGGGATTGGGAAAATGATGAAAATAATAATTAAAAATCGGCAATCTCGCAAAATCAGGAATAATGGCGGTATGTTAATCGGGGATATAAGAGGTATATATAAACATTTTAAAGGCGGGACGTACGAAGTATTTGGTGTTTGTTCTTCTATAACGACCAATACGAAGTATGTGTTATATAAACCTCTTTATAATGATACCGGATTTTGGCTGCGTTTGTATTCGATGTTTTTCAGTAAAGTAATGATTGACGGTGAGCAAAAAGACAGGTTTGCTTTCATGAGTTACGCCGGTGATATTATTACTGACAATGAGATTACCGCTTTACACAGCGAGACTAATGAAAAAATTGTTATCACTCAGGATTTGCCGGGTCATTTTACCATAAATTATTAACAGGAGGGAGAAATGAGCTGCCAAACAGTAAAGATATTATATAAGAATTATAAAAACGAAGTTGGCTATCGCACTATAATACCAAAATCTATCGATTTCACAGCTACAGAATGGCACAAGGAAGAACAATGGATATTAACCGCGTTTGACCTTGATAAAAATGCTGATCGCGGTTTTGCCATTGCGGATATTAAGGAGTGGATAAAAATCGATAATATGTAATATTAATGCAGGAGGGATTGTATGTATTTAACAGACACAGATTATAGAAAAGATGATTTTTATAAATCAGTTATTGTTAATTATAACGAAGAACCTAAATTTGACGCTTCGGATGAAGGTCAAATACAACCTGCGTCTATAGATTTAAGGTTGTCTAATAAAGTATGGTTTCAAAAAAACATACCTTTTGGAAAGATTGATGTTTCTAAACACGGCGCTTTTGATTTTGCCGCCGAAAAATATTGGAAAGAGAAAAATATTTCAATAAAAGCGCCATTAAAGATTAAACCAAATGAAACTGTATTCTGTAGAACTCACGAAAAACTTTTCATTCCGGAGAATTGCTGCGCAAAGATTGAAGCTAAAAGCAGTATTGCGCGTCTATCTCTTTCTGTAACATATTCTGATTATTGTAATCCAAAATATACAGGTAATTATCCTCTCCAAATACATAATTCAGGAAAGAATGCTGTTGTATTGTATCCTCATATGGAAATATGTCAATTAATTCTGGTAAAAATTAATGATAATGTCTCTATAAGTTATGATGACGATGTCAGAGATTCTATCTATTCAACTGATGACGACGGAAGTCCTTCAAAATGGTGGGATAGTAAAACTAATAAATTATTAAGAAATCGATTTTATGAATATTATGGTTCTGAATCAATAGATTCATTGATGAAAAAAATTGATAATGCAATTATTGCTTCATTTGGGAAGTCCAGTTTATTTGAATGTTATAAGAAACAGGTTTATAAACGTTTTAATAAATTTCTCGGTAAAAAACCTAATATCTCTAAAAATAAGACATTTGAACGATTCTTTAAAAAGGAAAAACGGTATAATAAATTTTTCAACGATAATATTTGGAAAATTGCCGGTCCTGTGCTGCAGGTAATTCTTATGTTTTTATTTCCAGCGCTTACATTTATAGTTGGTAAAATTATTGACATATGGAAAAGTATAAATATATGTTCTATTATTTTTTTTATTTTATGTTCATTGTTTTTTATAGCGTCATTTTTCATTGTTCGTAAGAAATTTAGTGAATTACCCGAATATCTTGAATCTTATTTGACAGATGAAGACATCAAGAGTTGATGTTAATAATATTATTAAAAATTAAAGTTAAATTCCTTCTTGTTGGAGCATACGCTATGGCAGTGCATGGTTTTCCGCGTTCAGCAATATCACATTAATGTACTATTTTTTTAAAAATAATAATTATAAAAATGTACAAATTTGTTCATTTTATTAATTATTAAATTGATACAATTTTCTCACATTTAATGTGAGGTATGAAAATTATGTCAATTATTAAAGTTGAAAACCTTGTTAAAAATTATGATTATTATTCAAAAGAGCAGGGGCTTCGCAATTCTTTCAGGAATATTTTTAACAGGAAAAAACTTGTTAAAGAAGCGGTAAAAAATATATCTTTTTCTATCGACGCGGGCGAAATTGTCGGTTTTATCGGTCCTAATGGAGCGGGAAAAACGACAACATTAAAAATACTCTCGGGCATTTTATATCCGACTTCCGGGGACGCGCTTGTAGACGGTTTTACGCCGTGGGAAAGGAAAAAACAGTTTAAAATGAACTTCTCTATCGTTATGGGGCAGAAGACTCAGCTCAACTGGGATCTGCCTGCGCTGGAAACATTTTACCTTAACAAGCATATATACGAAATAAGCGACACCGATTATAAAAGCGTTCTTGGCGAACTGTCCGAATTGCTTGAAGTCGGCTCTCTTGTAAAAACACAGGTAAGGAGGCTGTCGTTAGGTGAAAGAATGAAAATGGAGCTTATCGCCGCGCTTCTTCATAAGCCTAAAATTCTTTTTTTGGACGAGCCGACAATCGGGCTTGATCTTATCTCACAGAAAAATATCAGAGAGTTTATAAGGCTTTATAATCAAAAAACTAACGCGACTGTTCTTTTAACCAGCCATTATATGAACGATATTGAATCACTTTGCAAACGCTCAATAATTATTAACGAAGGTATTATCGCTTATGACGGGGAACTTTCTGGAATCAGCGATGAGCTAAGTATTGAAGATGCGATTTCTGAGATTTATCAAAAGGGCGCTGTGGCGTGAAAAGTTTAATTAAATACGGCGCTGTTTTTTCGCAGGGAATACAAGGCGCAATGGAATACAGAGCGGATTTTCTCTTTGGGCTTTTAAACGGATGCTTTGCCGTCTTTATTCAATTCTTCCTTTGGACGGCTATTTACAGCGGAAGCCAGGAAAATTATTTATACGGTTATAGTTATCCGCAAATGATTGTTTATATAATCATGGCAGGCGTAATATTAAGAATTGTGTCAACCGATTTCCAGTACGATGTAGCATTTGACATAAAAGAAGGAACCTTAAACCGTTTTTTAACTCAGCCAATTTCATATTTCCCCTACAGGGTATTTGATTTTATGGGAAGGAAAGCGTTCCAGCTCGTTATAATTATCGCCGTCAGCGCGGGTGTTTTGCTTTTAACACATTTTATATTCAAAGCGGAATTTTTACTTTTTGATATTTTGATAGCTCTCCTTGTAATGCCCATGGCTCTCCTCTTAAATTGTATACTTTTTTACTGCATAGCGATGACCGCTTTCTGGCTGACCGAAGTATGGGGGATATTCGACGGTATGGGAGTTATTTCTACAATATTAAGCGGAGGTATATTTCCTTTAAGCGTTTTTGGAGAGAACGCGCAGTTAATTTTTAAATTTCTGCCGTTTCAATATGTTATTTATTTTCCGTTAAAAATAATATGCGGAAAAGCTCAAAGAGATGAAATTCTTTTTGGAATAGCCGCGCAGATTGTATGGATATTGTTGCTTTATGCCCTTGCCAAGCTTTTATGGAGAGCGGGAATGAAAAAGTACATCGCGGCAGGAGGTTAAGGCAACATGTTATCTGAAATCAAAAAACACTTAAAAATTTACGCCCATCTTGCGAAAGTCAGCATAATGGAGCAGATGGAATACAGATTTAATTTTATTTTAGCTATAGTGGTTGAATGTATATGGGTTATGTCAAA
>WQSF01000026.1 GCA_009788065.1 Treponema sp. | reverse complement strand
GTAGAAGCGCGTCCGGCTTTTTCAAAATCCAGTTTTGTCGTTGCAAATTCCATTTCCGAATATCCTACTCTTGTTGAATTTTTTTGATGTGATTTTTCCAGGCGGAGAACTTCCCGGTTCATTTCCACCAGCAGGGTGCTGATTACGTCGTTGGAAGTAAGAATCCCCACCAGTTCTTTTTTTTGGTTGATAACAGGGTAGCGGCTGAAGCGGTATTTATTAAAAAATGAAATCGCGAACGAAAGAGGCATTTCCTCTTCCAGTACAATAAGCTCTCTTGTCATTTTTTCTTCCGCCAAGGCGTTTATACAGTTATTATTAAGGGCGGTAATAATATCTTCTATGGATATTAACCCCAAAAGTTCGCTGCCTTCGGTGATCGGAACCCCGGTAATGTAATTTTCCCGCATGAGCGCCTGGATATGCAGGAGGGTGTCAGTCTTTCTCGCGGTTATCACCGCGGTGGTCATTACATCTTTTACCTTAAGCTGATAAATCAAGTCCAAAACTACCGAAGGAGAATCATCGGTATTGATGGGGATCGAAGTCGGTTCAATCACACGCTTTCCCTTACGGTAAGCGGTTTAATCAAAGTCATAATAACAGGATAACCCATAAAATCGTCCGTTTCAAGTAGCGGAAAAATGGAAAAAGGTGACAGTCACCATTTTTTATGGTGTCAGTCACCTATTAAAATAATACATATATGCAAAAATAATTTAAAAAGCGGTTGAACAAATATCGTATTATTGGTATTTTTGCGGTAAATAAACTTAAAGGAGAGATCTTTATGGCGACTTGTAGTAAATGCGGCGGTAGAGGAAAAATAAGTGGACAATGCTCAATATGTAAAGGTACAGGCAAAGAAGATCATTGGGAACATGGAATTATAAGATGTCGGTTTTGTAATGGAACTGGTAAAGATAAAGAATGCGACCAATGTGATGGCACAGGAGTATTTTTTGGAAAATGTCCTGATTGTATTGGAGGGCTATTAAATGCAAATGGAATATGTTCATTCTGTGGAAAACAATTTGCAATTACCCCTTCATCTTCAAGCGGTTCATCGCCTAAACCAGTGGCGCAACCAACACCGCCGGCAAAGACACCGTATCCTAAAAACGCGGGAGAGGTAAGCGAAGAACAATTTTACCAGTACGAAAAAAAGGCAAAACAAGGAGACGCGTACAGTTGTTTCATGATGGGAAACGCGTATATGTTCGAAAATTATGAAAAAACCGAAGAATGGCTCAATAAAGCCATCTCATTAGGTTATAAGGACGCTAAAAATTTGTTAAAATCAGTTAAAAAATTGTGGAACAAGAAGTAACGCAACGGCAATGCAGAGTGTCAGTCACCATTTCTTTGGTGTCAGTCACCTCTTAATAACCTGCAAAACGCCAAAACAAAGCAAAAAAGGTGTCAGTCACCATTTTTTATGGTGTCAGTCACCTCTTAATAATCTGCAAAACGCTTAAACAAAACAAAATTTATTACAAATAAAAAAAATCTACCTTTCCAGCTTCCTGTACACATATCTGTGCGGGCTGTCCGCCGCGGAGCCGAGTTTTTCGCGTCTCCATTCGGCGTACTCTGACCAGTTGCCGTCGTACCAGACCACTTCGCCGTCTTCAAATGCCAGAATGTGGGTTACTATCCTGTCTAAAAACCAGCGGTCGTGGCTGATTACAAGGCTGACTCCGGCGAAGGTGTCAAGCGCGTCTTCAAGCGCGCGTAACGTGTTTACGTCCAAGTCGTTTGTCGGCTCGTCGAGTAACAGAATGTTTGCGCCTTCTTTCAGCATCATCGCAAGGTTTAAGCGGTTGCGCTCTCCGCCTGAAAGAACTCCCACTTTTTTGGATTGATCCGCGCCTGAAAAATTGTACCATGCACAATACGCGCGCGAGTTCACTTCTCTCGCTGAGGCGCCGCTTCCAATCTTGATTAAATCCTGTCCGTCGGATAACTGCTCCCAAACGCTTTTTTCGCCGTCCAGTTTGCCGCGCATCTGATCCGCGTAGCCTAACTGGACGCTGTCTCCGAGCTTCAATGTACCCGCGTCGGGTTTTTCAATTCCGGTTATCAATTTAAATAATGTGGTTTTTCCGGCGCCGTTCGGACCGATAATGCCGACGCACGCTCCCGGCGGAACAGTAAAACTCATATTGTCGAATAACAGGCGTTCTCCGAAAGATTTTGAAAGCCCTTCGGCTTCGATTACAAGTTTGCCGAGATGCGGACCTGCCGGGATTGTAATTTTATTATTTTGCGCGCCGCTTCGGGAGCGTTCCCTTTCGTCGTCCTGATATAGTTTTTCGTAGTTGGAAATACGCGCCTTGCTTTTCGCGTGCCTGCCTTTAGGGCTCATGCGTATCCATTCAAGCTCGCGCTGTAATGTTTTTCGCCTGTCGCTCTCGCCTTTTTCTTCCTGCGCCATGCGGTTTTCTTTTTGCTCAAGCCAGCCTGAATAATTTCCCTTCCACGGAATACCTTCGCCGCGGTCAAGTTCAAGTATCCAGCCTGCGACATTATCTAAAAAATAGCGGTCGTGCGTTACAGCGATTACAGTTCCTGAATAGTCTTGCAGGTGCCGCTCAAGCCACGCGACAGTTTCCGCGTCAAGATGATTGGTTGGCTCGTCAAGTAACAGGATGTCCGGCTTTTGAAGAAGGAGACGGCAAAGAGCAACGCGGCGCCTTTCGCCGCCTGAAAGATGATCGACAACTTCATCGCCTGCGGGGCAGCGCAGAGCTTCCATCGCAAGTTCAAGGCGGCTGTCGAGGTTCCATCCGTCGGCGGCTTCGATCTTCTCCTGCAATTCAGCCTGCTTTGCGCCAAGTTTGTCGTAATCCGCGTCAGGCTCTCCGAACGCTTCGCTTACTTTGTCAAATTCCGCGAGCAGGGCGACAAGTTCCGCCGCTCCTTCCGACACAATTTCCTTGACGGTTTTACCCGGTTCAAGATATGGTTCCTGTTCAAGAAACCCGATTGAAAATCCGGGGTTGATCGAAGTCTCGCCTGCGAACTCGGTATCAGCGCCTGAGAGAATTTTTAAAAGGCTCGATTTTCCTGAGCCGTTAAGCCCGATTACGCCTATTTTCGCGCCGTAAAAGTATGAAATACTGATGTCTTTTAATACCTGCTTTGTCCCGTGTTTTTTGGATACTTTATACATTGAATAAATTATTTTTTTATCATCTATTGACATTTTATTCTTCCTTTTAAACTTGTTTATATGTTAAAATTATCCAAATAATGAAGATTGGTCAACATAAAATTTTCTTATTTTAATATATCGGGGGTTTGTATGGTAAAAACCGACAAAGATTTTGTTGAGTGGACTGATAAATTAGCCTGCGGCATCAAAATTATTGACGATCAGCATAAAGGTCTTGTTAACCTTGTCAACGAGATGTTTGATCATGTAAGCGGTAATTATGTTCAGGAGCATGATTACTTTAATAGGGTAATTCAGGAAGCTGTTAAGTATGTAAAAACGCATTTTGCTTCAGAAGAAAAAATATTGATAGCCACAAAATTCGCAGGCTATGCGGAGCATAAAAAAGAACACGAAAATTTTATCCGCACGATTGTTGAAAATATAAAAGAATATGAATCGGGAAACAGATATACACTTTCAACTTTCACAAGATTTTTAAAAGACTGGATTTTATCTCATATCGCGTTTATGGATAAACAGTATTTTGAATATTTCAGAAAAATCGCCACGCGAAAAGAAGACGGAAAATTGAGTATAACTTCTGAGGATGTTAAGAACGCTTAATTCTGTTATCAATATATTCTGATTAATTATGATATAATTACATTATGTCTTTAAATTGGAAGGAAATTAATTTTATCCTCGAAGAGCTTGATCTTGAAGGCGCTCAAATTCAAAGCGCCGTACAGAGCGCCTACGATGTGATTATTTTACGATTCCACAAAAAAGGCGAAACGAAACAGATTCTTGTTTCTTTAAGCTCAGGCGCGTGCAGACTGCATGAAACTTTTCGCGCTGTTCCGAAAAGCGAAAAACCTCTGCGTTTTGCGCAATTTCTTTCTTCTAGGATTGTAAACGGCTGGGTTACACAGATAAAACAGCTCGGCGATAACCGCATTGTAAAAATTGTTGTTAAACGCTCAAGAATCGCCGTAGATTCTGAAGATGAAACCGTAATTTTTAATCTTTACATCCGTCTTTGGTCTAACGCCGCTAATTTTATCGTTACAGACAATCAAGGTATTATTTTGGACGCGATGCGCCGCCAGCCAAAACGCGGTGAAATTACAGGCGGACATTATGTGCCTGAAAATATTAAAGAAGAAAATTTACCGCGGAGTACACAGAGGGAAGAAGATTATAAGCAAAAACCAAAACGCGAATATGAAATAAGGGAACTGTCAGGCGAAGGATCGTTTAATAAAAAAATCGAAGATTTTTATACCGCGCAGGGAGGATCGCTTTCGCTGGAAGCTCTAAGAGAGCAGGCGAGGCGGCATTGCGAAGGCAGTATGGGAAGAATCAGCGCTTCAATTGAAAAATTAAAAGAAAAGGAAGCGTCTTTTGAAAACGCCGGGCGTTTTAAAATCTACGGCGATTTGATACTTTCCCATATCGCAGATATAAAACCAAACAGCAAATGGTTTGAAACAACTGATTTAAACGGCGAAAAAATACGAATAGAACTGGAAGATCGCGTTTTACCTGCAGCGATGGCGCAAAAATACTATGAACAGTACAGAAAAGCAAAAAACGGACTTGCTGAGATTCAAAGAGAAATTGCCGAGAGTGAGCTGGAACTTAAAGAAGTTACAGAAAAACTGGATCGACTGTTAAACGAAACCAATCCGCTCATTCTCGCGAAATTGTTAAAATCGGGAGGAGCCGCGCGTCCTTCCTCGGCGCAAAAAAAAGATAAAGCAAGACCCGGGCTTTCGTTTAAACGCGGCGATTGGCTTATAATCGTGGGAAGGGACGCGAATGAAAACGATGAACTTTTACGCCGCCATGTAAAAGGAAACGATTTGTGGCTTCACGCAAGAGATTATCACGGCTCCTATGTGTTTATTAAACAAAGGGCTGGGAAGTCGGTGCCGCTTGATATTTTATTAGATGCGGGAAACCTTGCGATTTTTTACTCCAAAGGAAGAAACAACGGCGAAGGAGATTTATTTTACACTCACGCAAAATATCTGCGACGCGCGAAAAACGGTCCAAAAGGGCTGGTTATTCCGACACAGGAAAAAAATCTTCATGTTAAAATTGAAGATAAACGGCTTCGCGAGCTTGAAAAATGCAAAGTTTTGTAGTACGGCAATTTTAAACCGTGAACAGGTAATTGTTCGTTTTTTCATATTTTTCTGATTTTTCCTTGCATATGGCCTTTGCAAACACTAGAGTTAAAATATATGGAAGCTATGCTTGCCCAGAAAAGACGGGTGCGAAGTCCGGTCGGCGCCGGGATATTTTATCCCGAAGACAGGAAAGAAATACTCGATTATTTAGGGTCTTTTGGCTTAAATGAGGAGTCAGGCGGGCATGCGCAGGCGATTATAGCGCCTCATGGGGCGTGGAGTTACTCCGGTTCGCTTGTCGCGCAGGCATTTTCCTCCGCTATGGGTAGGAGTTCGGCAATAAAGAAGGTGGTTATCCTCGGGCCGATTCACGATAAAAGAGAAAAAGGGCTGTTTTTATCGAATTCTCACTCTTTTTTCACTCCTTTGGGCAATATTCCTGTTGATTATCAAATTACCGAAGAACTGCAGTTCAGAGGCAGTTTTTTTGAAATAAACGATATTCCCCATCTTGGGGAACATTCCATCGAAATCCTGCTTCCGTTTGTAAAATACTGTTTTCCAAATGCGTCGCTTGTCCCCGTCCTTATGGGACAGCCCAAAGCCCAATATATATACGACCTTGCGAACGCCTTAAAAACGGTAATTACGCCTGTTCTTGACGAAACCCTTATAATTATCTCTTGCAATCTTTCATGCGATACCGATCAAAAAACAGCCCGGTATCTTGCCGAAGAATCCCTTCGTCTTTTTTCCGAAAAAAACGCGTCGGCTTTAGCGAGCGCCATTTTAGAAGGGCGCCTGAACGCCTGCGGCGGCGCTCTTGTAGCCGGTCTTTTTGAAAGCGGCTTGCTCGATAAAACCCGGACCTGCTCTGTAGCCGACGATCTTATCAGCGCGGTCGGCTCCGAGAACAATACGGTATACTACAGCGAATTTTCCTATGTTTAAATGAATATTTCGACAGCACAGCCCATCTCATAAACAGATGCCGGCTAAAAGCCGATATTATAATATGCGTAAAATTCTTGTGATTATATTAGCTGTTTTTGTCCTTATAAACTGCAAAACCAAACCGCCGGCGCCGGAAGCGGAACCGGAAGCCGCAATCGAAATTAAAGAACCCGGATTTGAAGTAATTTCTATATATATAATTCAGGCTGATATTGTTGTTACAGAATTTGAGGCAGTAATCAGAGTAGACAATCCAAATAATTTTTCCATGGAACTTTCATCCATTGCATACGAATTATTCGGTAACGGCCGTTTTTGGGCGGACGGTAAAGTCAAAGGTATTTTAATAATCCCCGCAAACAGCTCAAGCGAAACAAATTTCCGCTTTGAAATGAATTTTATAAATATGAATAGACCCCTGTTAGATGATGTTATCAATATGCGCCGCGTTAATTACAGATTCAAGGGAGACGCCGAAGTAAAACCCGATATTCACAAGGTTGACGCTTTCAATGTTGATTTTGACTGTACTGGTTATTCTGAGGTTAAGAGAAAGGCGGAGAAGAAATAGGCTGATTATCAATTGTTATCATCACCCCGTCAATGCTTCGTTTTCCGGTTAAAGCCATTATCAGTCTGTCCAACCCCATTGCAACGCCCGAACATTTTGGGAAATTATTAAATATCTTCCAATAATCATGATCGACATTATGCGGCGCGACCGCGTTTCGTTTTTTTTCGGCTTCTTCGCTTAAAAAAAATTCTTTTACTTTCTGCGGATCGGTTTCTTCTGAAAAACAATTTGCAAGTTCAATTCCGTTCCAGTACAATTCCCACCGTTCAACGGTTTTCCCGTCCGCCGCTTTTTTCGCAAGGCAAGGAACAAACGCAGGGTAATTAATCAAAGCAACAGGTTTGTCTCCTTTTAACCGCGGCTCCACCGTATGAATAAAAATTAAATCATAAAGCTGAGGAACAGTCATACATGGTATCGGTTCCAATCCAAGCCTTCGCGCCTGCGCTGCCATCGCATCCGAACCTTCAGCCGCCGTTTCAAAAAGATCAAAGCCCGCGTATTTTAAAAACGCGTCCGCAACTGTAATACGATCGAATGTCGAATAACAACAATCCCCTTCTTCCCTTTGCGTTCTTTGCGCCTCTGCCGAACCGTTGGTTCGAGGTTTGCGAGAACTCTTCTTAATAAATTTCTCAAACAATTCCTCTGTTAACTCAAGCGAGTCCATGTAATCTGCATTCATTGTATAATACTCAAGCATGGTAAATTCAAAGTTATGCAAACGCCCTTCCGATTCGCCGTTACGGAAACATTTGCAAATCTGGTAAATATCAACTCCATGCCGCGCGATTATTTTTTTCATCCAGATTTCAGGAGACGGAATCAGCCACAATGGGCGGCTTTCTTTCCTGCTTGCACCTGGAAAAAGCCGTTCGGTTTGAAAAACTTCAAGGCACGATTCTGGTATTAAATCAAGCGAAAGCAGGGGAGTATCCAGCTCAAGGTATTTCCTGCTGTCAAAAAATGAACGAACCTGTTTTATTACAGCGGCTCTTTTTTCCAGCATTTCCAAATCCAAATTTATCTCCTAAAATTTATTAAGAATTTTTTCTCGCAGACTTCGAACCAACGGTTCGGCAGAAGACGCCAAGAACACCAAGTTGTTGTCCGAATTCTTCTTCTTAAACCCATAATGTTAGTCAGCTATCAAATATAACTTAAGTTTAAGATTAAAATGTCGAACTGCGCCTCCGCGAGAACCTCTTTTCTCAACCTAACCTCATTTTCAACTCAGCCTCTTAACAGCTTCTTTCCATTTCCTGCCGCGGTCGAATTCGTTTAGGAACATTCCGAAACTCGCGCATCCCGGAGAAAGCGCGACATAGCAGACGCCTTCGCCGCTTTTACGGCTTTCCGCTTTTTCAATCGCGCATGCTACAGCGCCGTCCAAATTGTCAAAGGGACCAGAAAATGAAACGCTTTCCTTTTCTAAAAGAATTGAAAGTTTCTCACTGCCTGTGCCTGCAAGAAGGATAACGTCTTTCGCTTTCTTTGCCGTTTTTGCGAGAGCCGAATAGTCAAGGTTTTTATCGGTGCCGCCCGTGACAAGGATAAGGTTGTCCGCGCCATTCTCCGTAAAGGCCTCGATGCAGGCGCAGGCGGCTTCGGGAATTGTAGCCGCGCTATCGTTGTAAAAACGCGCTCCTTTCGCCTCATGAAAAAATTCAAGGCGGTGTTCAATACCCCGGAATTCCGATAAGGCGGCACGGATCGTCTGCGCTTGCGCGCCGAGAGCGTACGCGGCAAGAGCGGCTGAAAGCATATTGTGTTTTTGATGCGCGCCCGGTATTTGAATCTCGCGCGGTACAAGTTCAACGGTTTCTTCAGACACTCCGCTAAAATTATGAAGGCGTGCGAAACCCGCGCCGCTTGAATCAATCCAGCCGCCGCTTTGCCCTTCATTTAAACACGAACTCGATAAAACAAGAGGGCGCGCTTTTGTTTTGTCGAGAAAACTTTTTCCCCATTTATCATCGCCTGCGACTGTTACATCGGATATATCCTGTCCCCTGTAGATGTTTCTCTTGTCGTCAATATATTCGTCCATTGACGCGTAACGGTCCAGGTGATCAGGCATTATGGTTGTAATAATGCAGGCGGCAGGTTTTAAAAGAGTGTTCCCGTCAATATTTTTATAGTTTTTTAAATCTCCCAGTTGAAAGCTTGAAAGTTCCAGAACCACATCGTCGTCTTTGCCAAGTTCGTCAAGAAAAGTCAGGGGAGAAACCGTTATATTTCCGCCGAGAAAAGCCGAGCCTTTCTTTCTGTCCTTTGAAAGAATCCAATGCAGAGCGGACGCGGTGCCTGATTTTCCTTTGGAGCCTGTGACGGCAAAAAGTCTTGCTTTAGATTCTTTTAAAAACAGGGAAATATCTGTTTCCGTCCGCTTTGAAGCCTGCAAAAAAGGAGAATCGGATCTAACGCCAGGATTTTTTACCACAATATCCGCTTTCTCAAAATCTTTTAAATCATGCCTTCCAAGGACATAACGCAAAGGCTGTCCGCCAAGTTCGCGGCTGATTTTATCAAGCTCATCTATCGAGGGTTTAAGAATTTCTTCGTTTCTTAGATCTGTCACTGTTACTTCTGCGCCTCTCCTTAATAAAAAGAGCGCGGATTGAAGTCCGCCGCCGTGCAAACCCAGCCCCATAATCAATGCTTTTTTTCCTGCGTAAACCATGTTATTTTAATAGATACCATGCAAGACTGTTCCTGTAAACAGGTGAATAATGCCTCCGAATGAAATTCAAGAACCGCTGCCGCTTTTAGACGATCTGGGCCAGCCGCTTAATTTCGGGTGGGCGAAACATGCGTTCCATCACTATGAACCCTCGCTTTTATATGCGCCGCGTTTCAGGATTTCGGAATCGGACAGATATATTATTTATTCTCCGACACATATGATTGTTTTTGAGATTCGCAACGACGGCTGGCTCGGGCATATGGGTATATCGGTCATTTCGCTGAGAGATAAAAAACGTTCTACCCAGACATTTAAAAAAATGCTGCCTCTTGGCTCCTTCGAAATGCCGAATACGAGCGCCGCCGGAAATGTCCGCTGGAAACAGAAGAAGATGCATCTGGATTTTATTTGCATGGAGAGCGGAGCAAGAATAATTAAGACGGATATCCCGAAATTCGGACGTAACCGCAGTCTGCGCGGCGCTCTGGTTTTAACAGAATTTAAAGAATCCGAATCGCTAGCGACACATCAGCCTTACAGAAACGAAAAAAACGCGTTCAGATACTCGTGCTGCTCTCCGTGGTTCTTCGTCGAAGGCGTTATCCAATTCGGCAGTTCGGAAATAATTTTTACGCGCGGAAACGCATGGGGTATCCTGGACTGGAACAGGAGCGCCCGTCCCAAAGCCGATATCCGGTATTGGGCGGCTGCCTGCGGACAGAGCCATGGGAGCCAGCTTAGTTTTTGCGCCGGATATAGCTGGACAGATTCTTCCTACGGGACCGAAAACGCCTTTTTTATTGACGGAAAGATGTTTAAACTGGATCAAATTACCTTTCATATCCCGCTTTCAAACTGGCTTTCCCCGTGGAGGTTTACCAGTAACGACAACCGGCTGGAAATGACTTTTACACCCCATCAGGAAAGAACCGACCGCCGCAATCTGCTCCTGTACAGTTCAACGAGAAGGCAGGTATGCGGCTCTTTTTCAGGTAAAATTCAACTTGATGACGGTATTATTATAGAATTCCATAATTTGACGGGTTTTGCGGAACGAAGTAAAATGCGTTATTGATTTACTTCCCGGATTTTGCATTATTTTTTTCTATTTTTTTACATAAAAACCGTTTTTTCTACTTTCCTTTTATGGAAAAAATGATATACTATTACAGAATAAGGGAGCTATATGCAGAAATTTATATACTGGTGGCGTTTTTACTCATTCGGCAGGGAGCAGTATCAGGAATGTATAAATAATGCCTTTATTAATAATCTGGCAAGTATACGTCAAGGTAACACGCTTGTAGCGATTTTTGCCGTTATATGCGGGATCACACCTATAATAGCGGAAGATTATAATTTTATTAAAGCGGGTATTTATTTAGGAGTCGCCATTGTCGCTATAGTAATTTCCGCATACGCCAATTATGTTATGCAGCAGATCAATGTTTCTAACAGAGTTATTTATTTTCTGATAACGTTGTTTTACGCAAATCTTATGCTTTTTAGTACATATTTCAGTACATTCGGGCATCCCGATAAACCGGCTTCTTTAATTTTCTGCTTTTTTATATGCGCTCTTTTATTGTTCATTAATCCTCCGCAGTTCAATTTTTTTCTTACATTGAGCGCGATGATTGTTTTAATTACATGTTCCATCATCGTTAAAGATTACAGCGTCTGGATTTATGATGTTGTATACACCGTAATCGCCGGAGCTATCGGATTGTTTTTTACATGGCACATCGCCAAACTGCGCCTTGGGCTTGAGTTAAGCGCAAACCAGCTTGAAGACGAGCGTAATAAATATGTCGATCAAAGTATTACAGACGAGTTAACCCAGCTTAGAAACCGCAGGGATTTTATGAACACCTTCCAGCGTTATCTGTCAAATTACCGCTCTTCGGACGACTGGCTGTGCATCGCAATCGCGGATATCGACTTCTTTAAATTTTATAACGACCATTACGGGCACCCGAAAGGCGATGAATGTCTTCGTTCGATCGGCGCCGTATTGAATAATTTAAAAGACGAACTTGGCGTTTACACGGCGAGGGTCGGCGGCGAAGAATTCGCGGCGCTCTGGTTTGAAAAAGACGCGGCGCATGTTGATAATGTAATCACCCATTGGGCTAACGCTGTTAAGAATCTTGCGATTGCGCATGAGAAATCCAAAGTTAACGAACATGTAACAATGAGTATCGGTGTTTATGTTTCCAAGTGCGGTGTCTATCAGGACACAAAATCGTTATACGACATGGCTGATAAAGCGCTCTATACCGCAAAAGGATCAGGGCGTAACTGCGCCGTTGTCTGCGGAGATGAGATTAAGGAATATAAGATTACTCCCGATTCCTGTTTATTAATAAAACATCAGTCTTAAGAAACGGATCATGAATTTAGAAGCATTTATACTCGGCTGCGGCGGAATGATGCCGCTTCCGAACAGGCATTTGACATCGGTGCTTTTACGGCGCGAAGGGGAGCTTTTTCTCTTTGACTGCGGCGAGGGAACCCAGGTATCTCTCAGGCGGCTTAATCTGCGCTGGAAGAAAATATCTGTTATTTTTATAAGCCATATGCATGCCGATCATGTTACAGGCATTCCCGGCCTTTTAATGCTTTCATCTCAGGTAGACAGGGATGATCCTCTCTATATAATCGGACCTCCGAAGATTGCGGAATATGTCGAATCAAACAGGCGTGTTTTGGATATGTACATCAATTACGAAATTATCGTGCAGGAAATTACATCCCCCGGAATTGTGTATAAGGGAGACGGATTTCATGTCCGGTGTTTTCCGCTTTCACATACCAAACCATGTTACGGTTATACGCTGGAAGAAGATATGCGTCCAGGAGAGTTCCATCCCCAGAAAGCGCAGGCGCTTAATATCCCGATGGGAAAATTATGGGGTAAATTGCAGAAAGGCGAATCTATAATGACAGAAGACGGCAAGGAAGTACAGCCCGATGATGTGATGGGCTCCGCGCGGCAGGGGCGCAAATTTTCTTTTGTGACAGATTCTCTCGCGCTGCAGGAAATTTCTACCCATGTAATCGGCTCCGACCTTTTTATCTGCGAGGGAATGTTTTCTCAGGACTTGGCGGAAGACGCTCACAGTAAAAAGCACATGACAGCCGCCGAAGCGGCAGGAATCGCCGCTTCTTCGCAGGGGATAAAAAAACTCGCTCTTATTCACTACAGTCCGCGTTATATAGAATATGAATTAAAGCAATTATTAAAAGAAGCTCAGGAAATATTCCCAGAAACAGTTCTGACAAGGGATCGCATGATTTTTCCGATTGAATTTCATGACTAAAATTGATAAAATACCGGCATGAACACACAGGCAAAAATCGAAGTTAAAAACCTGTCGAAACAATACGGAGATGTGCAGGCTGTTACAGATGTTTCATTTTCCGTGGGAGACAGGGAGGTTTTGGGTTTTCTCGGGCCTAACGGCGCGGGTAAAACAACAGTAATGAAAATCCTTACCGGGTTTCATTTTCAAACAAGCGGAACGGCGCTTGTAGACGGCATTCCCGTTGACGAACAGCCTCTGGAAATAAAAAAACGGATCGGTTATCTTCCGGAAAATGTGCCTCTCTACGGAGACCTTACAGTCGATGAATATCTTGCCTTTACCGCCGAAGCGCGTTTTATTCCAAAGAATGAGCGCGAAGCAAGCATTAATGCAAGCCTCGAAGCGTGCGGTCTTTTGAATTACAGAAGCCGCAGAATAGAAACGCTTTCCAAAGGTTACCGCCAAAGAGCGGGTCTGGCGCAGGCGATTTTGCATGATCCGCCCATATTGATTCTTGACGAGCCGACTACAGGGCTTGATCCAAACCAGATTATAGAAATACGCTCGCTTATAAAAGAGCTTGGCAAACGTAAAACAGTCATTCTTTCAACTCATATTTTGCAGGAAGTCGAAGCGATCTGCTCTCAGGTGCTGATTATCCATGACGGCAGTATCGCCGCGCAGGGAACTCCCGAGGAGATTGCCGGTTCCATTAAAGGCGGCGATACATGGGAGCTTATATTAAAATATTCAGGCGATAACGGCGCGCATATTGTGAATGAAAAATTATCAATGCTTGGAGCCATTTCCAACACAGCGGTTGAATCCGCCGCGGACGGCATTGTAAACGCAAGCTTCTTTATTCCTTCGGAATCGGAAGATTCAAACGCCGGAGAACGGATTTTTGACTGGGCTGTTACGCAAAATTTAAAAATACTCGGCATGAACAGAAAAAAAATCAGCATAGAAGATATTTTTGTTAAACTTACAAGAGAGGAGCGCGGCAAATGAAAAAATTTATTCCGTATCGCGCCCTGACGCTGGCGCGTAAAGAAATTTATCAATATTTAAACGCTCCGGTTTTTTACGGGGCTGCGGTTTTCTTCCTTCTTTTTTGCTCAGTGTGGCTGTTCTATTTCCAGCGTTATTTTTCTGTTGATCAAGCGAGCCTTCGCCCTTATTTCGCGGCGTTTCCGATTGTGTACATTTTTGTTATTCCCGTGATCACCATGAAAAGCTGGGCGGAAGAACGAAAAACAGGAACTGTGGAGCTTTTACTAACCATGCCTTTTTCAGAATGGGATCTTGTGCTGGGGAAATTTTTCTCCGCTCTGGGAATGTTAACAATGATCCTTTTACTTACGCTTCCTCTTCCTTTAAGCCTTTTAAGTCTCGGAAGTTTTGACGCAGGCACTGTTTTCTGCGAGTATCTGGGCGCGTTCCTGTTAGGCGCAAGCGCGACGGCTTTGGGACTATTGTTATCCTGCCTTTCCAAAAATCAGGGAGGCGCTTTTCTGGGAAGCGCGGTTGTTTTAATGGCGGTGATGCTTGTAAACCAGCTCGTGTTTTCTCTAAATCTGCCGCAGTGGCTGGCGCAGGGAATCAATTTCTTTTCCCTTGCCTTCCATTTTGAGAGTTTTTCCAAAGGCTTGATTGATTCCAGGGATCTTGCGTTCTTTGTTTTAAGCGCCGCGCTGTTCCTGTTTATCAACACCCGGGTCATCCTCTTCAGGAAATGGAAATAGGGGTACAAAATGACAAAGAGACAAACATCAATCATTACATTGCTGTCAATAATCGCTTTTATTTTAGCGCTGATGGTAAGCGGAAGGCTGTGGTTCCGCCTCGATCTGACCAAGAACAAAGCGTATACGATTTCCGGTGTTTCGCGTAACTTGTACAAGGAACTCCCCGATCCTGTAAATATCACTTATTATCTTTCGGGAAAATTAAAGACAGTGGTTCCCGCTCCCGGCGAGATCGAAGATACATTAAGGGAATACGCCGCGTATTCAAGGGGAAGAATCCGCCTGACGGTGCGCGATCCTGTAAAGGTGGGTCTTGCGGTAGTAGAAGAGCTTGGGCTTCAGCCGAGGCAGGTGCAGACAGTGGAGCAGGATCAGGCAAGTCTTATAACCGTTTATTCGGGCATTGTAATCGAATACCTCGATAAAATGGAAGTGCTTCCATGGGTAATTTCTACTGATACTCTTGAGTATGATTTAACTTCCAGAATTAGATCGATGGTTACAGACAGCGAACGCTGGATGGGAGTAATTGTCGGCGACAGTTTCAGGCAATGGAAAGATGATTTTAGTTATCTGGAAATGACCCTTGCGGAAGCCGGTTACAGAACGCGAGTTCTTTTTTCAGGCGACGAGATTCCCGAAAACATGCCGGCGCTTTTTGTGCTAGGCGGCGTTGAAGACCTTGATGAGTGGGCGCTCTACCGCATAGACAGATATATTCAACAGGGCGGTAAAACATTATTCGCCGTTAAAGGCATTTATATCGATACAATTTACGGCAGCATCGAAGCGAGGCATCAGGAGGACAAAGGACTTCTTGATATGCTTGCTTCTTACGGCGCGATTGTAAGAAAGGAGCTTGCGCTTGACCGCAACGCGCTTACGCTTCAATACCAGACAAGATCGCCTTCAGGCGGCATTTCATACAGAATTGTGCGTTATCCGCTATGGATTGGAATTCTTGCCGAAAACGGAAATTCACAGCATCCTGTCAGTTCCGGTTTTGCAGGTCTTGATATGTACTGGTCAAGCCCAATTGAGCTTTCTGCGCCGTCTTCCGTTGAGGCGGTACCGATTTTTACAACAACCGCTCAAGGCTGGTCAATGAGGAATTCGCTTTATACAAGCCCGGAAGTGCCGTACATGCTCGAAATGGAAGCGTCTGAAACAAAAGGCGCAAAAATACTGGGCGCGGCTTTAAGCGGTACATTCCCAAGTTTTTTCCGCGGAGCTGAAAAGCCTGTTCGTGAAGGCTCTGAGGAAGAGCTTCCCGATATGCCGGAAGTCGCAAGGGAATCGCGGATTATTGTAATCGGCGATACTGATTTTGCCACTAATATAATAAATGTTACAAACGCGAGGCATAATCTTGATTTCCTTCTTCGCGCGGCGGACTGGCTTGCAAATGACGATGATGTTATCGGAATCAGAAACAGGGCGCCGCAAACAGGCCGCTTTGACAAAATAACGGATTCATCAAGCCGCGCCGCTGTAATGAAAGTTATTCAGATTGTAAATGTGGGACTCATTCCGTTACTGGTTATTGCAGCGGGACTACTTCTCGCTTACAGGCGAAAAGTTCTTGCGAAGAATGTTGAATTAAAAACAATATCCGCTGTTAAAACGGCGGATACTGCTGCGACAGACGATATTAAAACGCCGTCTGTCTCCAAGGAGAAATCCGATGACGTATAAAAAACACTTTATCTATCTTGTTTCACTGATAGGCGCGCTCGCTTTAATCTACATAACAAGCGTTATTATAACAACTTATACAGGGTCAGGAACGTCAATGTATTCATGGCTGGATTCAAAACTCGCGTTAAGAACGGCAAGAATTGTCATGAGTGCTGAAGGAAACGAGATTGAACTTGTAAAAAAATCAGGTCAATGGTTTGTTTTGCATAACGATACCGAATATCCCGCGCGCCAGTTGCGCGTAGAAGATTTTATTAATATTTTTACCGCAAGATCGTCATGGCCTGTGCGCTCGTCAAGCGCTTCTACGCATTCGCGTTTCGGAATCGATCAGGGACAGGCGAGAGTGACAATTTTCGGCGAGAACACAACGCTTCTTGATATTCTGTTAGGCTCGGATGATATTCTTAAAAACGAAACATATTTTCGTAAAGCAGGTCAGAATGAGGTGCGTTCCGGTTTGGGAAATATAAAGACCTATATAACAGGACCGATAAACAGTTGGTACAATTTAAGGCTTATTCCAGAAACTGAAAACGGAAGCCTCGATGTAGCCGGCGTGCAAAAACTTTCTGTTTACACTCCGCAGGGAGTTCAGATTTTTACCCGGAAGAACAGGGGATGGGAGATTGCAGGCATAAATGTTGAAAAACCTGATTTCAACGCCATCGAAAATTACGCGCGTTCCGTGCTGACCGCTGAAGGCGACAATTTTGACGATTCAATTACAGCGTCTGATCCCATGCTTGATCTGATAAGCATAATGTTAGAGCTTGGAAACGGACGTATTGTTACAATCCGTTTTAGCGAAGCGGATGAATCAGGACGGCGTTACGCGCATGTAGCGGGTAAGGATTATATTTACGTTATTCCGACATGGATTGCCGGCAGGCTATTCAGGGATGCGTCTAGCTTTGAGATGCAATAAACGCTCTGTATTTTTCAGGATCGCTTTTAAAGGCAATTATCGATGTTTTTGAATCGCTCTTTGCTTTTTTAAGCGCTTCTGTAGCTTCCAGCATCAGCCGTTCTGCGTTTAGGAGCCTTCCCGATCTGGAAGAAAGACCGATGTTTAATCCGAATGCGGGTGTATAGCTGTTCGGGAATCTGTTTAAAATCCTCTGATAAAAATTTTCTGATTTTGGGATAGCGGTTTCCAGTCCCGCTCCGGGAAGGATAACGGCGATCCCCATATCGCCGTATTCAAAAATAAGGTCTTTTGATGAAAAGAATTTAATTGCTTCCTGCGCGGTCTGTTTAAATAATCTGTCTTCCGGCATATCTGTAAATTCAAACGCGATGAACGCAAGATCTTTTTCTGTTGAAGAACAACGGTGCAGTTCGGAATCAAGTCTTTCCTGAATGTAATCTTCCCATCCAAGACCGCTGCGTGTTGAATACAATCCTTTCGGACTTGATACGGATACAGGAATATCATCGTCTTCTGAATCCCTGTTCGCGGTTCTTCCCGCATTGGGAGTTCTGACAGGAATCAATTCAGGATTTTCTCTTTTCTCCAAAAGAAGTTTTATAAGCATGGTAAAGAACGAGAACGCAAAACCAAAAAGAATAATTAAAAGCGTTTCTTTTAATATTTTAACAAACTTATCGTAATCAAGAGCGCCTGCTACAGCCTTGATATTGGCGTTACGCAAATCCGCGATTGCAAGCGGTCTGTAATGACTTTGATTTGAAAAAGTAAATCTGTTAATAAATCTTGGAGTATTGTTCACCCATGAAACGGCGCGTCCGCTCTGCTTTTCAAAGGCATAAGAATTATCGGGGCCGGTAATAATCACAGCTTCGATACTCTTACTGGAAGACAGAGCGGTATTGATGGTTTGCACAAAACGTTCGTCCATAAAACCCTGTATTCCTGCCGAGAGGGCAAGGTCAACCATGTTTGAAAATTCCTGTTCCGCCGTAATTTTACGATCTTCTACGCTTAAATAAATGCGAAAAGCGCCCTGAACCAGCGCTAAAACATAGATAACAATGCAAATTGCCGCGATAATCGAAGGGCCGCTCTTAATTTTATTTGTTTCCATTATATTATTTCTCTGTTATAATTATCGGAAGAAATTATATGCAGATAAGAGATTATTCGCTGCCCGCAGGATGGTTTCCCCGCGATTGCGCCTCCGTTTCCTCATTTTTATCTGATTTTAACGGGCAAAAACGCATTTTTGGCGCCGCGATTGCTCCCCATGCAGGATGGTACTATTCGGGACGGCTCTCGGCTCTTGCAGTTGCCGGTTTAAAACCGGAAGCCGGTACCATTGTTGTAATCGGAGGCCATTTAGCCGGCGGCCGCGAGCCGCTTTTTGCCATGGAAGACGCTGTAAAAACTCCGTTCGGCGCCATGGAGATAGACACAGACCTTAGAAACGCGTTAATGAATGATTTTGGCGGCAGCGAAGACTGCTACCGCGATAATACAGTTGAAGTGCTTTTACCTATAGTTCATCATTTTTTTCCAAAAGCAAAACTTTTATGGCTGCGTTTGGGCGCCGGTATCGAATCCTTTGAACGCGGGAAAATCATTTCAAAAGCCGCCGCGAAATTAAACAGGACAATAAATGTAATTGCCTCTACAGACTTAACCCACTACGGCGCGAATTACGGCTTTTCTCCCAAAGGCGGCGGCAAAGCGGCTCTTGATTGGGTCCGCGAAGAGAACGACGCTGCATTCATAAAAGCCGTTGAATCTGCCGACAGCGGAGAAGTCCTGCGCCGCGCGGATGAAGATTCTTCTTCATGCTCCGCGGGCGCGGTGTTAGGGGTAATGGGTTTCGCCGAAGCTCAAAAACTGGGAAAAGCGCGGCTTTTGGAATACGCCACAAGCGCGGACATATCAATTAAAGAAGGCGAGGGCATCCCCGATTCTTTTGTCGGTTATGCCGCGTTTACATTCGGCGGATGAGATTTTAAACTTGACAGATAACTAATAATATATAATCATATAACAATGAAAAAGATTATTTTATTTTTGCCGGTGTTATTTTTAGTTATATGCTGTTCGACGGCGTATAAAACAATTACTTATAAAATGCCGGATTTAACACAGGTTGACGACGGTGTTTACCGCGGAATCTACGATTTATCCGGTACGCCTGTTATGGCAACGCTTGATGTAACAATGCAGGATAATAAAATAATCAATATCGAAATAGTAAAGCATATATGCTCTCCGATCGGAAAAAAAGCTGAAAAAATAATCGATAATGTCATAGAAAGGCAGAATTTAGAAGTCGATGTTGTCAGCGGCGCGACCGGAAGCAGTACGGCGATATTAAAAGCGATTGAAAACGCTTTACAGTAACCTTAGCTTGACAAACCAATATACCGGTATATATACTTAAATATAAGGAAAATATTCATAATTAGGAGAATTTATGGCGAAAATTTGTAAAATTTTGTTGGCTGTTTTAATATTTGGCGGTTTTTTCATCTTCCCTGCCGCCGCACAGCAGGAATGGACAAAAGCCGATCTTCAGAGCATCTATGTTGAATATCTTCGAAATGAAGGCTACCTGCCTGTGATTGATATTGACGGTGATATTCAGTTTAAAGTAGCCGGAGATAATTACTTTATTATAATTGACGAAAACGATCTTCAATTCTTTCAGATATACATGGGTTTCAGCCTTGGAGCTGTAACGGCTGAAGACGCTCTCAACGCGGCGAATTTTTCCAACAGGCGTTCAAAAGTTGTAAAAGTGGCGCTTTCTTCTGACGGGACTGTAGCATCCATCACTGCGGAACTGCTTTTGGATAAACCTACTGATTTTGGACCGATTTTTTCAAGGGCTATTTCCCTTATGAGGAACGCTGAAAATAATTTTATGAACCAGCTCAGAGAGCCGCTGTAATTTAATTAAAGTTTAAATTTTTCAAGACAGCCTCTATCTTTGCTGCACTAAAGCGTTTTGTTTCTTCAATCAGTTCTTTTAACTCAAGTTCCGGGCGGCGTTTTTTAACCGCCGCCGCAAGCGGGAGCAGGGTTGTAAAAACCTGCTTTTCTTTGGAATTCAATTTTAATAAATAATTTTCTCTCTCCCGCACTTGCGGCAATATTGAGATATCGTCCCTGTAATTTTTTAAAAAATCTTCGCCTGATATTTCTTTATTATCTGTTATATTCTCTCCGATGTCTAAATGTTCTTCGCACTCTTTGCGTGAAGAATTTCCTGTATTTACCGGCGCTCCGTCACCCGGTTCGCATGTAACATGCTGGCTCATGCTGAAAACTTTTTCTTCAAGTTTCTCCCTGTAAAACCTAAGCGACGATGTTTCGTAATAATTTTTTCTCTGTCCGTCCTCTTGAGGCAGGAACGGGCTTCTGTAAAGGAAGCGCGACATTTGAGCTTCCATTGGAGATAACCGGTTTTGTCTGTTATAAAAATAAGGATAAATGTATGTTCCTCTCGCGTATGTCCGGCTTCGTATATAGGAAAAATCGGCGCCGAAGAGGGTTATACGCGGTATGTTTAATGATTCCGCCAAGGAGAGGCAGGCGTATGTGACGTTTCCGCCTGATGTATCAAGGCGCGGAAAATATTTCCAGTTTGAATTAAAATAACTGCACAGCGGATGTCCGCCTGAGAAAAAGATCGGCGCCGATGATAAACCGCAAAGGAGGGGAGGGCTTGCAATATCCATAATTAACGGAATGCGGCGCATATTTAATCCTGTAAAATGGTAATAACTGATTAACTGGCAGTCGATACTCACAACAGCGTCCGGTTCTATGTTGTTATTCAAAAGAGCGCCTAACGCTGTGTCTGTACTGATAATAAAACCGCCATGCGATTTAAACATCGCAAGCGATGATAATTGACGATCAAGCGAAGGACCAGCCGCAACAACCGCGGCTTTTTTTATATTGGATTTTTTTAGTTCTGTAAAAAAATTATTATTATATTTTCCTGTTTGGCTGATGTTGCGGATAATATTGGAAAACCAGCGGATGCCGAAATGCGCCTGAACAGAATAATCGCCCGAAACAATTTCAATCGCCTGTTTTATGACTGCCGCCGCTTCATCGAATTTATCCGTGTCCCGTTCGATTCTTGCGCGCAGGGGAATTGTTCTGATACCGGTACTCAGCGCTGGGTTAAAATTTTCGATTATAAATGTTTTAAGTTCTTCAGGAGAAATATCTGCAAGAAGAGTGAATCGATCGTTATTTAAAAGCGCGGAATAATCTTTTCCTTTTAATAATTCGTTTATATCGTTTTTGTTAAAATCAATTACCGTAACGCGGGAGTCGGATTGCTCCAGCGCCGCAAGAGGGGCAAAGCCTCCTCCAAGTCCAAAGAATATTAAAAAACTATTGTTTGTTATTGATGAAGAAGAAATAAGGCGCTCGGCTTCTTTTTTTGGATCTATCATCGAATGAAGAGGCTGTGTGTCTCCGTTTGGCAGGATAAAAGCCGGAACATTTTCGCCGTTTCTGGATTTTAAAAATGTATAGCGTTTTGTTTCACTCAAAAGAAATGTCTCCTGCTATTTGTTTTAACGCGTTTTCAATATCATGTTCCGCCGGTTTATCGTTTTCATAAAAGAGCAGGGAAGTAAGTTCCTGTTTTATATTATTTGCGTATTCCGGCTCTTTAATTGCAGAAAAAAGCGCGGATACTCCCCTTTTGCAGAAATTGCCTGAGCTTGAGCCGCAGTTAACAGATTTAAAATAAGAGCTTTTATCGCTGTCCGGGCGCTTTACGCCAATTTCACGATCCAGCATTTCTTTAGCGTCTTCAAAGACATTACCGCCGCCGATTGAAAAAATTCTGTTTAGCCAGCGGTTTTTTTGCGATTTAAACCATGACGCGTAAATATCCATACTGCCGCCGCGGCTGAGAAGTGAGGATCGCGAATAACACTGCGAATAGAAAGGCGTTATGCGATTTGCCTGATTAAAAAATAAAGCGTCAAAACTGTACGGTCTTACATGTGTTCTGATATCTTTAACCGCCAAATCCATACCAGCAAGATAAATATTCGCGCTGCTCAGAATTAACGCAAGTTCTACAGCGGTTGCCGTTACAGTTCCTCTTTGCCCGATGATCACAGACGGCAGTGAAAGTTCGTGAAGGACAACGCTTTGCCAGAAACTGCCGTCGTTTATCAGCAGTTGAGGCGAGAGAGCGGCTTGCGAGGGAAGGGCGGCGCAGAGATTAACAGCCAATCCTGCGGAGCTTGAAGTTCTGTACAGCGGATATAAATGCTTCAGCGCCCAATTACCGCCGTCTGTCGCGATAACTATGTCGGCTTTAACTCCGCTTGCGGCAAGAGCTAACAGGGAAGAAGAAGAAGCGATTAATAAACATGTGTCTTGGGCTTTTTTTATTAACGGAATCGCCTGCTCAAGGCTTGGTCCTGATCCTGTGACAATCACGGGAATAGAAGACTGTTTATAAAGGAGGTTTGTATTTATATTTCCAAGATTTCTAAAAAAATTTCTCACCCATCGTTTTCCAAACGCCGCTTGAGTTCTCTTGCCCGCTTCTAATCGTTTAAGGAACTGCGCGACTTCTGAAAGGATATTTAAATACGCTTCCCTGTAGTGGTTGAGCGAAGGCCGCCATTCAATTATTTTAATATTTTTTGCGTCTTGTCGAATATGAGTTTCAAGAAATTCCTGTATTTTTAAGGAATCGCCGCCTGTTAACGAAAAATCCGCTTGTGAAAAACTGTCCGCCTGATCCTCAACATGGAGCGCAAGTATTTTACTTTGTTTAAATTTTTCCCGCAGTACGGGTATTAAATAACCCTGTCCCGGTTCAATCAGGATAAAACATTCGATACTTTCTTTTAGATTTAATGAATCGATATAACGCGCAGCCTCAGACTGCGGATTATATCGCGAATGAAGCTGCGCTTTGCTCATATCAATAGCGGTTTATACCAGCCCCAATTCCTTAAAGAGCTTCTTATAGGAGTCGAAGTATTCAGATTTCGCAAATTCTTCGATTTTTTGCTCGGGAAGCGATTCCAGAAGCTGATCCATGTAGCTGAGTATATTTCTGAGTTCCGATCTTAAGTCCGAAGGAAGAACAAACGGCTCGTTTCCTCCGGGACCGGAAGCTGAAGCAACCGCAATGGTGGAAGGAGCGGAAGCGGCCGCCGGCGGCGGCGCCGCCGCAGGAGCCTGAGCTGCAGGAGTAGGTTTAGGAGCGGGAGCAGGAGGCTCTTCGATCTCTTCATCCATTTCCGGTATATCTTCGATATCATCAAGATCGCCGGCTGATAAGTCTTCAATGTCGTCAGCAATCGGAAGCGGTTCATCTTCAATTTCTGTTTCGATACTTTCAGGAACAGCTTCTTCGATTACTTCGTCAACTTCTTCTTCGACAGCCAAATCGTCAAGCGTTTCGGAATCATCTTCAGCCGCGCCCATCGGTTCCAAATCATCGTCAAGCGATAAATCGTCGCTGTCTATTGTCAGATCGTCAAGAGAATCGATGTCAAAGCTCTCTTCGTCTATGGAAGGCTCTTCAAGGTCTTCGTTAAAGCCGTCCGCCGATAATTCAGGCTCGTCGATAACAGCGTCTGTCAGATCAAGCGGCTCATCAGAGATAACCGCTTCTTCTTCAACAGCGCCGCCAGAAAGATCGAGCGACTCGCCTGTGATGTCTTCGTCTTCTTCAAGGTACGAGATATTTTCCGGCGCGTCGGTCATCGGCATTGCGCCTTCTTCGCGCAGTTTATCCAGCTCTTCATCCGGTTCAACTTCGCCTACTTCGCTGTCATCGCTTTCCGCGAAATCTGCGAAATCGTCTGTTGAAAGATCTTCTGCTGTAATATCCTCCGCGCCAAGGTCAAGGTCGATTGTCTCTTCGCTGACTACATCGGCTGATTCGTCCGCCGCGGTATCTTCCGTACCCATGTCAAGGTCGATTACCTCTTCGCTGACCGCATCGGCTGATTCGTCCGCCGCAGTATCTTCCGCGCCAAGGTCAAGATCGATTGTATCTTCGCTTATTACAGCCGATGATTCAATCGCAAAATCATCAAGATCGTCAAGATCGTCAAGAACAACTTCGCTGTCGTCAAATACAATGTCGCTGTCGTCAAGAGCGGTTTCTTCACTGCCAAGCGAAAGTTCGCTGTCGTCTAACGCAATCTCATCATTGCCAAGCGGTACTTCAATATCGTCTAACGCGACTTCTTCGCTGTCAAGTGAAACTTCGGTATCATCTAACGCGATTTCTTCGCTGTCAAGCGAAACTTCGGCGTCATCTAACGTTATTTCTTCGCTGTCATCCAACTTGATTTCATTGTCGTCTAACGCTATATCTTCTTCATCTAAAGAAAATTCGCTTTCAGGGCTTTCTTCGGTTCCCGATTCTTCGGTAAAATCCGCTGAATTCAAGATATTATCCATTTCATCGCCCGTAAGCGCTATGGCTTCGTCGTCATCATCGTCGCCGATCTCAAATCCTGATTTCGGCTCTTCTTCGGTTTCCGAACCATCCTGTAGGATGTCGTCCATTTCGTCGCCTGTAAGCGCGATCTTTTCATCGTCTTCTTCCGAGAAGAATCCGCTTGCATCATGTTTATCGGCTTCGGGTCCGGCGCTTCTTGCGCTTGCGAATTCTTTTTTAAGATCGGTAAGCTCGTTTCTGATCGATGAAAGCTCAGCCGCTATTTTTTGCAGAAGGATAGTGGAAAGTTCGCCGTCTCCCGATTTGAGCGAATCAAAATTACTTTGTATGGAATTAACGTCGTTTTCTATCGCTTTAACCGTAGGAACGTCCATGTCCGCGCCGAAATTATCGTCTTCTGATAAATCGATGCTTATATCTTCGTTATCTAAACCGGCAGCGTCAATATTAAAATCGCTGTCCGCTGATACAGCCGCGTCTTCGCCTGCGTCAAGTTCGATGCCGCTTAAATCATCGCTTTCAAATTCGCCGCTGTCCGCCGAATCCGCGGTTAGCTCTTCGCTGTCAAGTTCGATTGAAAAATCGTCTGTGTCTAAAGAACCTGTTGAAAGTTCTTCTGTGATAAATTCCTCTTCGTCAAAATCTTCGCTTGCATCTTCGGATGTTTCTCCGTCAGGCGCCTGGTCTGATTCGTCCATTTGGGGAACTTCAAACTCGTCAAATGACGCGTCTTCTATTTCTACATCTTCTTCAGAATTTCCGTCCGCGGCAGGAACATCCGCATCGTCTGAAGGCATATTGAAATCAGCCAGATCGGATGCAGCAGATAACGGATCATCGTCAAGTGAAAGTTCAATATTATCATCCGGGAATTCGATGTCGCCGGGCGCGGCTTGCCGGCTTGTTTCTCCGATATCCAGTACTGCGTCGTCAAAAGACAATGAATCATCGCTTTCGGCGGAAGTATCCTCAACCGGCAAATCAAAATCATCCAAATCAGAAGAATCGGACCCGCCGTCTGTTGATATTACTTGCGCTTCGCTTTTAACCCATACGCCGTATTCGTCCAAGTCATCTGCAGAGCCTATGCCGCCGCGATCTGAGTATATCGAAGGTTTTTTATTACTTGCCATGAACCGCTCCCTAAATTAACACTTATTGTTAATTATCGGTACTTTTATCCGTTTTCAATACTATATATAGGATAACCTATGGTTTTCCGGTTGTCAATGCTTAA